>JBFWIM010000006.1:31477-42346 GCA_050255995.1 Intestinibacillus sp. | reverse complement strand
AACTTGCCCAGTACGGCAACCGGATCCTCGCCCGCGAAGGTGAAGTGTCCGGTATCGAAGCACAGGAACACGTACTTGGGATCGGTGTTCTCCATCAGGCGGATGGTTTCCTCAACGGTCTGCACGGCGGTGCCCATGTGGTGGTGGAAGCAGGCTCTGATGCCGTACTTCTCCAGGGACAGCTTGCCGAGCTTGTTGAGGCCGTCGCACAGGCGGGCCCACTCCTCGTCGTTCATGACGCGCTTATCCTTCAGGACGCGCATGTCCAGCATGCCCTGGATGGAACCGGACTGCTCGGAAATGTTGATCGCGGAAGCGCCGACATAGGACAGGTACTCCAGCTCCTTGATGAACTCGGCCTCGGTCTCCTCATACGGCTTGTCCACCAGGAAGGAAGAAAACCACTTGGACGCAATGGTCAGGTTGCGCGCGTCGAGCATGTGCTTGAGGACGGTCTTGTCCTCCGGGTACTTGTGGCCGACTTCGCAGCCGTCGAAGCCCGCGAGCTTCATCTCGGAAATGCACTGCTGGAACGTGTTCTCATCGCCCAGATCCCACATGTCGTCGTTGGTCCAGCCGATCGGGCAAATGCCGAGGCGTACTTTCTTTGGATCTAACATTTTGCTTACCTCCATAAATCTTCTCTACTTTTTCACAAGGCTTTTCTGAAAAGCCCTTCGAACGGAACCGGGCGCTGCGCCCGTCCTGTCTATGCTTTATTGTATAAGACCTGCCCCGCAAAGTCAAACTATAATTGTAAAGATACCGTTATATTCTGGTGATATTCTGCTTAAAATGTATACATTTTATACGGCTATCGCCCTGTATTACAAAACGCCGCTCCCTCGCTATATTAGCGGGGAACGGCGTTTTGCAAATTCTTTTATAAAAATTCACTGCCTCGCAACAGCAAACTCCGGGCGAGCCGGCCGGACCTCTCCCGCATCCGCGCAGACGGAGAGCGCGGGGACTGCCTTAAATACGCGCTACGCCGGAATCGCGCGCGGCCTGCGCGACCGCTGCCGCAACCGCCTTTGTCACCCGCTCGTCGAACGCCAGCGGCATGATATGCTCGGCGTTCAGCTCCCCGTCGGTCACGACGTCGGCAATGGCGCGCGCCGCGGCAAGCTTCATTTCCTCGTTGATGTCGCTTGCGCGCACGTCGAGCGCGCCGCGGAAAATGCCCGGGAAGGCCAGCACATTGTTGATCTGGTTGGGGTAGTCCGAACGGCCGGTACCGACGACCGCCGCGCCGCCCTTTTTGGCGTCCTCCGGCCAGATTTCGGGCACGGGGTTCGCCATCGCGAATACCATGGGGTTCTTCGCCATGGTGGAGACCATTTCGGCGGTCAGCACCTGCGGGCCGGACATGCCGAAAAAGACGTCCGCGCCGCGGATAGCGTCCCCGAGCGTGCCGGTCATATGGCCGCGGTTCGTGACCTTCGCCATGTCCGCCTGCGCGGGGTTCAGGCGCTCGTCACCCTCGCACACGATGCCGAACCGCTCGCACATAATAACATCGCGCACGCCAAGGAACATCAGGAACTTGGTGACCGCAATGGACGCTGCGCCGCAGCCGTTGACCACCATTTTGATTTCGTCCACGCGGCGGCCGGTCAGGCGGCAGGCATTGAGCAACGCCGCGCCGCAGCACACCGCGGTGCCGTGCTGGTCGTCATGGAAGACCGGGATGTCGCAGACCTCCTTGAGCCGCTTTTCGATCTCAAAGCAGCGCGGTGCGGAGATGTCCTCCAGGTTGATGCCGCCGAACGAGCCGGAAATCAGCTGAATGGTGCGGACGATCTCATCCACGTCCTTGGACTTGACGCAAAGCGGAAACGCGTCCACATCGGCGAAGGCCTTGAACAGCGCGCACTTGCCCTCCATTACCGGCATGCCCGCCTCCGGGCCGATATCGCCCAGGCCGAGCACGGCGGTGCCGTCGGTGATGACCGCGACCAGATTATGCCGGCGGGTATATTTATAGCTGTCGTCGATGTTGTCCTTTATTTTGAGGCAAGGCTCGGCGACGCCGGGCGTATAGGCGACCGAAAGGTCCTCACGGGTTTTGACCTCGCAGCGCGCGACGACCTCAATCTTGCCGCCCCACTGTTCGTGCGCCAGCAGCGCCTTTTCCTTTGCGTCCATTCTCAATTTCCTCCGTTTTGCACATATTTATTCTTGTTTTATTGTACACGATAAACGGGCGGTTGGAAAGGGGAAGAGTGACCAAAAAGCTGGAATTTCCCCAAATGGGAACGTTCTAAAAGGGGAAGAGGGCCTATCGCGGCCCTCTCCCCCTTTACATCCCCCTCACCCTCTCTCCCGCCGGACAGCGGCGCAAAATGCTGCCCGCATTTTGTCCGCCAAACGGCGGGGACGGGTTTGTTGCTGCTGCACTCTGCCGCCGCTTCTGCGAACCGCCATTAGAGGGTGTTTTGCATAAACGGGGAGCGGGGTGCATGCCTATTTGGCGGCGCAGCCCCATCCGCTAGCCGCTGCTGCGAACTAAAGACATAACTTGTATCAGATATCTCAGCCTTGCCGTACAATTTAAAATATTGTAGTGAAATTTCATAATGACACGCAGTAAATGTCAATTTTTGCGGCAACTCATGTATTCTCTTTCTTGGAGGTGATATTAATGAGTTGTACATTCTATCCGCGAATTCGTGAGCTGCGTTTGGAGCATGACCTAACTTGCAAAGATGCTGCTCACATTTTAAACTGTTCCATTGTTTCCTATCGAAAACTTGAATCAGGAAAACGCCAACTTCGGATTCCTGAGCTTGTTTCCATTGCCCGATTTTACAATGTAAGTGCCGACTATGTAATCGACCGGACAGATCAAAAAACACCGCATTTTCGCATTTAAAATTAAGTTTTTTATACCTGCCGCCACTTCTGCGAACCGTCATTCAAGGGTGTTTTGCATAAACGGGGAACGGGGTGCACACTTATTTGACGGCGCAGCCCCATCCGCTGGCCGCTGCTGCGGGCCAAAGATGATCGTTTCCGCTGCTATTCGAAACGATTAGAGCCCGGCGCTGCGCCTTGGCCTTTGTCCAAGATCTCCTGTGCTTTCTCACAATCCAACGTCTGAAATCTTCTTGCTGCATGCCAACCGCTGCAAAAAGCGGCTCTCGCAATTTGAAATAGCGCTTCCTCCGCGCGATCATATTCGTCCTGTTCCAAAATTTCCTCAAACGCTTTTTCAAAGTCCATGTCGTTTTCCTCCCATTAGTGATTTATCACTATATTATCATATTTGTTGCGTTTAGTGAAGTGTCACTAACGAAGTTTTTAAAAATATTTTATGATAACTAAAATGATATATCACTAGAAGGGCCGGTATATTCTGATGAAAGTTCGTGAAGCCGTTGCGCGCCGTATTCTGGAGCTTTGCCGTGAGCGGACAATCACGCCAAATGCGCTCAGCAATTTGTCCGCCGTACCACAGGCAACGATTAAAAGCATTCTGAATGGCGAAAGTAAGAATCCGGGCATTGTGACAATTAAAAAATTATGTGACGGATTGGACATTACCATCAGTGAATTCTTTGAAACCATGGAGTTTAAGTCTTTGGATCAGGAAATCGAATAAAAAAAGAGGGACGCAGTTTGCGTCCCTCTTTGTATGTCGATTCTTAGGCTTACTTGCGGGAAATAGCCTTCTTCGCAGCCGCGGCGATGTCCTCGGCCGTCATGTGATAGATCTTGCACAGATCCTCTTCCGGGCCGACCTGTCCGAACTCGTTCTGCACGCCGATCATCTCGATCGGGGTCGGGCAGTTCTTTGCCAGAACGTTCGCGATCGCGGAACCGAGGCCGGTCTCGACCTGATGGTTCTCCGCGGTGACGATGCAGCCGGTCTCCTTGGCGGAAGCCAGGATGAGCTCCTCGTCCAGCGGCTTCCAGGTGTGCATGTCGATGACCTTGGCGGAAATGCCTTCAGCTGCGAGCAGCTCCTGCGCGGCCAGCGCCTTGTCCACCATGATGCCGGAGGAGATAATGGTGACGTCCTTGCCTTCCTTCAGCACAACGCCCTTGCCGATCTCGAAATCGGAGCCGTCGGCATAGACGGTCTTGTGACCCTTACGGATCAGGCGCAGATAGGAAATCTCATTGACGTCCTTCGCCAGACGCTTGGTCAGCGCATAGGTCTGGGTATAGTCGCAGGAATCAATGACGACGCAGTTCGGAATGTTCATATACAGGCCGCAGTCCTCGAGGGGCATGTGGGTCGCGCCGTTGAGCGCGGCGGTCACGCCGGGGTCGGAACCGATTACCTTGACGTTCAGCTTGGAATAGCCGGCGGACAGGAAAGCCTGGTCGAACGCGCGGCGGGAAGCGAAGCAGCCGAAGGAGTGGTAGAACGCCTTCTTGCCGGTTGCAGCCAGGCCGGCCGCAACGCCCATCGCGTTCTGCTCGGCAATGCCCGCGTTAAACGTCTGATCCGGGAACGCCTTGCCCAGCTTGGTGGTGTTGATGCAGTTCATCAGGTCGCAGTCGATGTGGATGACGGACTTGTCCTCCGCCATCAGCTCGAGCATCGCGTTGACGTAACCGTCGCGGTTTGCGCGAGGATCATTCTCGTGTTTTCCAATTAAAGTAAAGCTCATTATTCCATACCTCCCTTACTTCGCTGCCTTGATGTCAACGAGCTGCTGCTCGGCATAGGCCAGCGCCTCTTGCCACTGATCTTCCTTCGGCTCGGAGCTGTGCGCGCCGGAGGGCTCAGCAAAGGTAGCGCCCTTGCCCTTGACAGTGTTCAGGATGATAGCGGTCGGCTTGCCGGTAGTCGCATATGCCTCCGTGACTGCGTCATAGATCTGCTCCACGTCGTTGCCGTCCTTGACGTCGATGACATGCCAGCCGAATGCGTCAAACTTGGCGCCGAGGCCCTTGCCCTGACCCATGATGTTGCAGACGGCGCCGTCGAGCTGCATGCCGTTGTTGTCAACCAGGCAGATCAGATGGTCGAGCTGGTAGTGCACGGCAAACGCCGCGGCCTCCCAGATCTGGCCCTCATCCGCCTCGCCGTCGCCGATGGCGACGAACACATGGCTGTCACGGCCGTCGATCTTGTTGCCGAGCGCCGCGCCCACAGCCTCGGACATGCCCTGACCCAGAGAGCCGGTCGTCAGGTCAACGCCCGGAGTCTTGGTGCGGTCGGTGTGGGAGGGGAAGTTGGTGCCGGTGCGGTTGAGGGTGTACGCCTCTTCTACCGGATAAAAGCCCTTGAGGCCGAGGGTCGCGTAAGCAACCGGGCCCGCGTGACCCTTGGACAGGACGAACCAGTCGCGGTCTTCCCAGCGCGGGTTCTTCGGGTCCACCTTCATAAATGCGCCGTAGACGACCGCCATCGCGTCCGCCATACCCATGGAACCGCCGACGTGGCCCTTACCGAGGGAGTGGATGATCTTCAGCGTTTCCAGTCTGATCTCCTGTGCGAATACACGCAATTCCTGCATTTTCTCTGCTTTCTGCATGAAATACACCTGCCTATTCCTAAAATTTTCAATAGCAAACCATAATTCCGCGTCACAAAGCGGAGCCACTTTGTGACACTGTTACAATATTATCATCTTTTTGCCACAATTTCAATCCTTTCAGCCTATTTTGTCCGGAAAATCTTTGCAGAATTTTACCGTCATAAACCCCCTGTTTTCGATTTTGTGTAAGATCGTCTTGAATTTCAGGTTTTTGTTGGTTGATTTTTCGCAAGTTTCTGATAAACTTAAAGATACAGTAATGAATAAACTACCGAAAAGGGGCGGCTTGCCCCTTTTGTGACGTAACGAAACGAATTCGAGGTGTCAGAGTTTTGAAAATCAGCAGGCTCAATTCCATTGAACAATATGTGATTTCGCATGAGACCGCGACAATCGACGAGCTTTGCGAGGTCTTCAGCGTTTCCAAAAACACCATCCGGCGCGACCTGAACGAACTGGAATCGCGCGGGCACATCGCAAAGGTCTACGGCGGCGTAACAGCCACTTCCTCTGCCGGCCCCGTGCCAACGCCGGTACGCTCCGGCCTGCACCCGGCCGACAAGACGCTCATCGGGCGGCTTGCCGCAGCCGAGGTCGAGGATGGCGACACGATCTTTCTGGATTCCGGCACCACCACTGTCTGTATGCTCAAGTTCCTGGCCGCCAAAAAGCGCATCACGATTGTCACCCATTCGCTCGGCGCGCTGAGCGAAGCTTCCCATTACGAAAACCTGAATGTCATCTCTCTCGGCGGCATTTATTCCCGGCCGACCGATTCCTTTGTCGGCCTGTCCACGTTTGAAGCGCTGTCCACCATGAAAATCAACAAGGCGTTCATGGCGGCCACCGGCGTTTCGATCGAAAACGGCCTCATGAACACCACCTTTCTGGAGGCGGAGATAAAACGCGGCGTCGTGCAGCGCGCAGCGCACATTTATCTGCTCGCAGACGGCTCCAAGCTTGACCACGACGCGGTCATCAGCTTCTGTCATCTTGAAGACCTGACCAGTTTTGTGACCGACCGCCGGCCGCCCGACCGATATATGAAATTTTTTGCGGCGAACGGCGTGCACGTGCGCTACGAATAGCGCCGGCAGTGCCGGAGCGGTCTGCTCCCTACGCCCGCGCGCGGTTTTTCGCTGTGAAAACGGATTCTTACACGCAGGCAAGGGCAAAATAGCATTGGTTTTTTTGTTAAATTTCATACTAGGAGGTATGCTGAAGATGTATATGGACAAACAAGTAAAGCGCGGATACAACGAATATATCCGCCTGGAGGAAGGCATCGGCAAGGACGCCATGATGGACGTCGCCCTGCTCGTCATGGAGGACGGCGATACCTGGAGCTGCGAAGAGGCCGATAAGGAAGTCGCGGTTTTGGTATTTGACGGCAAGTGCGCCATCAAGTGGGACGGCGAATCCTACGACGTCGACCGTCCGAACCCGTTTGACTACAATCCTTCCTGCCTGCATGTCTGCAAGGGCACCAAGATCGAAGTCATCGCGCACGGCTCCTGCAACATCTATGTACAGAAGACCCTGAACGACAAGATTTTCCCGAACAAGATGTACAAGCCCGAAGATACCGATACCTGGGCGCGCGGCAACAAGGGCGAGCTGATGGGCTGCATCAAGCGCGACGTACGCACCTGCTTTGATCTGGACAATGCGCCGTACTCCAATATGGTACTGGGCGAAGTCATCAACCTGCCGGGCAAGTGGTCCTCCTACCCGCCGCACCACCATCCGCAGCCGGAGGTTTATTTCTACCGTTATGACCGTCCGCAGGGCTTTGGCGCGGGCTGGGGTAACGACGAGATCTACGAGACCCGTCACAACGGTCTGGCCATCATCACCGACAAGATGCATTCTCAGGTCACCGCGCCGGGCTATGCCTGCTGCTATGCCTGGGGCATCCGCCATCTGCCGGGCGACCCGTGGGACAAGACCCGCATCGACGACGTGGAGCACCTCTGGCTGCTCGAGGACGACGCGAACGACCACATTTGGCACTGCCCAACCGGCAACTGAACCGTATCAAAAAAAGGGGAGAGGATCCTGTGGATCCTCTCCCCTTTTGGCTTTGCCGCCGCAAAAAACGGCGCGGCCCGTGCCGACGGGCTTACGCCATCGGCTGCATCAGCTCGATGAGCTCGCCGCTCGGCCCCGCAAGGTACCAGTTGCGCAGGCCGCCGAACAGATTCGACAGCACATTCGGCTCGAGCGTCTGGAAGGTGTCCACGCCCGCCGCGCGCAGCGCCGCCGCCGTCTTTTCCAGATCGTCCACCCGGAGCGCAAAGTGCGGCACCGGGCCGGCCTGCGCCCGCACCTCCGTGCCGTCGTGCGGTTCAATCAGCTCGATCTGAAAATCCGCGAGCTCCATCATCGCAATCTGGTTGACGCCCTTGGGTTTCTGCGCTTCGCCGCGCTGGAGCAGCCGGCCGCCCAGGCGCTCATAAAAATCAATGCTGACGCCAAGGTCGCGGGTGAACACCGCGATATGGGCAAGTCCGCATATACCGTTTTCCATGTTGTTATTTCCTCCTGAAAGGTTAAATTACAGCGCAAGCCGGTAAATGGCTTCCACATCCGCCGTTGTCAGCCTGACAAAGCTGCCGACCGTGCCGCCGGCGCCAAGCCCCATGTGCGCGGCCATCGCCGGGATGTCCTCCTCACGCGCGCCAAGCTCGGCAAAGGTCAGCGGCATGCCGATTTGCCGCAGGAAAGCGCGGAACCGCGCGATACCCTCGCGCGCCGTGATTTCCGGGTTTGCAAAATTCATGTCGCAGCCCCAGACGCGCACGGCAAACTGTGCGAAGCGGTTGACGTCGTGCGCCAGCACATAGCTCATCCACGCGGGCATGACGACCGCAAGCCCCGCGCCGTGCGCCACGTCATACTTGGCGGACAGCTCGTGCTCGATGCCGTGGCTTGCCCAGTCCTGCTCCCGCCCGACGCCGCACAGGTTGTTGTGCGCGACCATGCCGGCCCACATGATATTCGCGCGCGCCTGATAGTTCTGCAGGTCGGCCATGACCTTGGGCGTTTCCTCGATCATGGTTTTGAGCACGGCCTCGCACAGACGGTCGGTCGTCTCCACGTCGGCCGTATTGGTAAAGTAGCGCTCGCATACGTGCGCCATGATGTCGGTCACGCCGCACGCGGTCTGATACGCGGAAAGCGTGCAGGTGAAGGCCGGATTCAGAACGGAGAAGCGCGGACGCAGCGCTTCTCCCGAGGTGGCCCACTTGCGCATACCCTCCTCATGCGTGATAACGGAGTCGGGTGAGCCCTCGCTGCCCGCCGCCGCGATGGTCAGCACCGTGCCGACCGGCAGCGCGACATCCACCGGCTTACCGGTGCCGTAATAATCCCAGAAATCGCCGTCGTACGGCACGCCCGCCGCAATCGCCTTGGCCGAGTCGATGGTACTGCCGCCGCCGACCGCCAGAATGAAGTCCACACCTTCCCGCCGGCACAGGTCGATCCCTTCGTACACCAGACCGCTGCGCGGGTTGGGCTGCACGCCGCCGAGCTCCACATAGGGTAGCCCCGCTTCGTTCAGCGAAGCAATTACCTTGTCCAGTACGCCGCTGCGGCGCACCGAACCGCCGCCGTAGTGGATGAGCACCTTTGTGCCGCCGAAACGGCGCACCAGCGCGCCCGTATGCTTTTCACTGCCCTCGCCGAAACTGAAATAAGTCGGCGCGTAAAACGTAAAATTTTCCACGAACTTTCCTCCCGAAGAGATTTTTGGTTGCTCATACCATAAGAATAAACGTTTCATCGGCCGACTGCAAGTCTTTTTTCCGCGCCGTCATAAAACGCCCAATTTCGCGGCGGCAGCACAGCAAAAATCCGCACCGGTGCATGTCAAATACGAATAACATTTCCCGGTGCGGAGACAAGTTCCCTTTTTTATAAATTCAGCTTATACGCCTACCGTAAACACAGCACCTTTTCCGGCGCGATATGCAGGCGGATACGATTGCCCCTGGCGATTTCGAGCGTCTTATCCTCAGTCTCCCAGCGGATCTGTTCGGACGCGCCGTCCGGCCACACCATAAATACCATGGAAAACGGGCTTTCGATGACCCGCTCCACCGTGCAGTCAAACGCGTTCGGCCCCTCCCCCAGTCCGAAATAATGCGCACGGATGCCCACCGCCTGCACAGGCTCCGTCAGGCGGCAGCCGATGGCAAGCGTCAGGTTCCAGCCCGGCGCGAACACCGCGTCCTCCCCCTCGCTCCGCGCGGACGAGATGTTTTTACAGCCGGTCAGCAGCGCGGCCTGCCGTGTCTGCGGCGCGCGGAACAGCGCGTCGCGCGTACCGAAGGCATCCACCCGCCCACCCGCGATCACCGCGATTTTGTCGCAGAGATGGTATGCTTCGTCGCGGTTGTGCGAAACCAGCAGCGTCGTCCCCCCGAACGACGAGATCACGTCGGCCATCGTCTGCTCCAGCTGCCAGCGCAGATAGCTGTCCAGTGCGGAAAACGGCTCGTCCAGCATCAGGATACGCGGCTCCGAGAGCAGAATGCGCGCGAGTGCGACCCGCTGCTGCTGTCCGCCCGAAAGCTGCGACGGCAGGCGGTTTTCCAATCCATTGAGGTAAAAAGCATCCAGCAGCGTCTGCACCCGTTCCCGCCGCTCGTCCTTTTTCAGGGACGCGCCGAGCCCGGCGCGGACATTCTGCGCCACCGTCATATTCGGGAACAGCGCGTAGCTCTGAAACAGCAGGCCGACCCGGCGCTTTTGCGGCGGCAGAGCAATCTTCCGCGCGCTGTCAAACAGCGTTATGCCGTCAAGGACGATCCTGCCCTCATCCGGACGCTCGATGCCCGCGATGCATTTGAGCGTCATGGATTTGCCCGAGCCGGACGCTCCCAGCAGCGCGACCGGCTCGTCCCCCGCCTCCAGATGAACGTCCAGAGTAAACCGCCCGAGCGTTTTTCGGATATCGACCTGCAAAGACACCGGAACACCTCCTTTACACACCGCCCGGTACGGCTTTTTCCTGTCTGGCGCGCCTTTCCATCAAATTAACCGTCAGCAGGACGACAAACGAAATCGCAAGGTTTACAAACACCCAGCGGTAGGCCATCGCATCGTTGTTTTCGCGCCAGAGCTGATAAACCGTTGTGGAAATGGTCGCCGTACGTCCGGGCGTGTAGCCCGAGACCATGCTGGTCGCGCCGTACTCCCCCAATCCGCGTGCGAAAGCCAGCACAATGCCCGCAAGGATGCCCTGCCGGCAGCCGGGCATGACGATGCGCCAGAATATCCGCGTGTTTGACAGGCCGAGCGTCTGCCCTGCATAAATCAGGTTGCGGTCAAACGCCTCAAACGCGCCGCGCGCGGTGCGGTACATCAG
>JBFWIM010000006.1:24087-31377 GCA_050255995.1 Intestinibacillus sp. | reverse complement strand
GGTTACTCCTGAATTACCGTAAAGCCAACCTTTTCGAACACCTTGGCGGCATCCTCCGTGCCGAGATAGTCGAGGAACGCCCCCGCCTCCTCCGGATGCGCCGCCGTTTTGAGCGCAGCCGCCGGATAGATGACCTGCTTGCACATATCCTTGGTCGCGGTGTCCACAACAGTCAACCCGGCGGAATAGGCGTCGGTCGCGTAAACGACGCCCGCGTCGGCCGCCGCTTCGGTCACCTGCGTCGTGACCTCCTTGACGTTGGAGCCGTAGGTGACCTTGCCCGCAGCCGCCAGCTCCTCCGCGCTCGTGCCGAGGTACGTGAGGATGTCCAGCGTGTACTGGCCGACCGGCACGTCGGAATTGCCGATGGCAAGCAGCTTCAGCTTGTCCGTCATGAGATCCTGGAAGGACTTAATCCCGGCCGGATTGCCTTCCGGCACAACCAGCGTCACCTTGTTTTCCAGAATGTTGCGGCGGGTCGTATCCTCTACAAAATCCAGACCCTCGGTGTTCACCGCCTTGTCCGCCGTACTATCAAGCTGATCCATCTGCTTCTGACCCGCAGAAATGAACACGTCGCAGTCTGCGCCCTCCTGAATCTGCGTCTTGAGCGTGCCGGAAGAATCGAAGTTGTAGACCAGCGTTACGTTCGGCGCAACCTCCTTGTACATTTCGGCAATCTCGCTTAGTGTTTCCGTCATGGATGCGGCGGCGAACACGGTCAGTTCAACCGGCGCGGCGTCAGTCTGCGTGGCAGACGCGCTGCCCTGCGTGGCGGTATCTGCCGCGGCAGAAGCGTCGTCCTTTGCCGCGGACTGCCCGCAACCCGCAAGCAGCGAGCACAGCATGGCGACAGACAGGCCGAGAGCGGCCAAACGGTGGAATCGTTTCATCATTTCCCTCCTAGTTTTCGTTGCGTATCCGGCGTCAATCAACGCCGATCATCACATTGGTCGCCTTGACGACCGCGTATACCTCCTTGCCGACCCCGAGCGCCAGCTCTTCAACCGACGCCAGAGAAATGGTTGCGGACATTGTGTTGCCGCCGCCGATGTCGATGGACACGATCGCGTTGACCGCGCCTTCCTGAATCCCTGTGATGGTACCCCTGATCTGGTTTCTTGCACTCAGTTTCATACCATGACCTCCTAAAAAATAATAAAATAAACGGCGCCGCTTCCTTACCGAAGCAACGCCGTTGTCACCAATTCCTGTTCGCCAAATCTCAATTTATGCATTTATGGTAATACGTCAAAAAACTTTTGTCAATTCTTTTTTCCCGGTATGCCGCCTTTTTCTATTTTGTTGGACTTATTGTAGTTTTTGTTTAATTTAACCCTGACCGTTTTGTGCGCTTTGTCCCAATCCAAGCAGAATCACATGCGCCTGTTTCTCAATGACCGAACAGTCATGTATGGCCGGCCGCATTGCGAAGGCCGTGGATGCGGCGCGAATAAAGGCTGTCATGTCACAGTTGCCCGCGCGTTCTCCCAGTCCGAACAGCGTGGTCTCGACCGCTTCGGCGCCGGCGCGCGCGGCCGCAATGGCGTTGGCGACCGCGAAACCCAGGTCGTTATGGCCATGAAAGCTGACCGGCAGGCCGCCGACGCGAAGCAATTCGGAGACGCAGTCAAAGGTGCGCCCGGGCGTAAGCACCCCCACCGTGTCGGAAAACTGCACGCGGGAAACGCCAAGCTCCGCAAGCCGGCGCGAAAGGCCGGTCAGAAAGGTCATGTCCGCGCGTGATGCGTCCTCGAACCCGACGGTTACGGCGAACCCTTTGTCTCGCGCGAGCGAAACGCAGCGCATCAAGTTGGTGACCAGCCAGTTTTTATTCTTTTTCAGCTTGGAGTAGATATGCACATAAGAGGCCGGGGCGGAAATATGGATGATGTCAGGCGCACATTCCATGGCCATGCGGATGTCCCTTTCGTCCATACGGTTCCAGACCGAAATCTCCGCCCGGACGCGGTTCTCCAGGATGCGGGTGATGACGCGCTGTTCCTCCGGCCCCATGGCGGGAATGCCCGCGTCGATCTGCCGCACCCCCGCCCGGTCGAGCAGCAGCGCAAGGCGGCACTTCTGTTCGTCGTCAAGCACCAGCCCGGGGCGCTGCTCGCCGTCGCGCAGCGTGGTATCGGTCAGATAAAGCTCCCGTTTGATCATACCGCGCCCTCCCGCCGGGCGAGCGCCAGCAGCTCGTCATCGGTCAGTGCACGGCGCAGCCGCGAGGATGCAAGCCGCACCGCGTGCAGCAGCGCATCCAGCCGCTCAGGGACAGGGATGCACCCCAGCTCGGTCAGCACATATTGCAGGCTGCCGCGTCCCGATTGCTTGCCGACAATAATACGCCGCCGCGCACCCACGGTCTCGGGCGGATACGGCTCGTAGTTCGCGGCGTTTTTGAGCACGCCGTCCACATGTACGCCCGATTCCACCGCGAAAATATCCGCGCCCAGCACCGGCTTGTGCGCGGGTATCCGAACGCCCGTAATTTGTTCATACAGCGCGGCCAGGCGCGGCAACACGGTCAGATCGCTGCGTTTGCGGTACTTTTGCGTGAGCTCCAGCGCGAGCAGCGTTTCCTCCAGCGGCGCAAAGCCCCCCGCCCCCGCGAACGCGCCTGCACCGTTGCCGCCGTCCTCCAGCAGCCACTCGGTCAGCAGCGCGGACGCGCAGCCGCAGGCATTGGTCGGGCAGAACTCCACCGCGCCGGACAGCTCCCGCCGCAGCCGTGCGAAAACGCGGTTAAAATCCTGCAGCATCAGATCGTCCAGTCCGACGATACGCACGCCCGCCAAATCCTCGTAACGGGAAAGCAGGGTGATTTCGCGGACGTCGTTGACGCGGATTTCCTGCAACAGCGGCAGGGGTGTGGGCATATCGCCCGCGCGGCAGGAATACCGCACAAAGCCGGGTATGGCTTCCTCCGGATGGCTGATATGCAGCACGGTGCGCGCGCGGTCAAGCACACCCCCCAGGCGCTGCGCTGCAGCCGGGCCGATCTCGACCAGATCAGCGCCGATCACAAAAAGCAGCGTGTAAAACTCGCGCAGCGCTTCGTCGGAAACCGCCGAAACATCAACGAAGCGCAGCGTCAGATCGGTCAGACGGATCATATAGAACTCCCCCTGCATACGGCTGTGGGGACAGCACCTATCCGGCGCTGTCCCTGACAGCCTGAATGAAGAAATTTGAAAAGAAGAACGGGCAAATTTAAATGCGGAGCGACTCTGCGGGCGTGCCGCCTTCGAAATGCTCCTCGCAGATGGTTTCGATGTCGTCCTCGCTGAGGTTGCCGTACCATACGCCCTCGGGATAAACAACCATAACCGGGCCCTTTTCACAAATGCCGAAGCAGCCCGTATTGTTGACCATCACGTCGGCGGAGAGGTCGCGGTCCTCGATCTCCATCATCAGCTTCTGCACAAGGTCGACCGCGCCCGACTTGGCGCAGAACCCCCGCTGCTGGCCGTTCAGCGTGCAGCTTGTGCACATGAACACATGATACTTTGGAACTACCATATTATGCTCCTTTCGATTCGCTTTTGTACTGTTCTACCGCCTGCCGCACCGCGTCTTCAATACGGTCGTAGGTCGTCATAAGCAGGATACCCTTTTCCGCCAGCTTCTGGCGGGGCTTGTCGCCGATGCGCATACATACCACGGCGGCGCAATCGGATACCGCTTTCAGAATGTCGTTCATGCGCTCCGCCTGATCCCTGTCGCGCTTGCCGCCGCCCATGCCGTCGCAGCTGCCGCCATCGCAGTACTTGGAAACCGTGCGGCGTTCCCGGAAGCGGATGTCGCCGTTTTTGTATTCGTAAATGTAGAAATCGTTGACATGGCCGAAGTGCTGGTCAACCAGCACGCCGCCCTTGGACGCTACGGCAAACAGCAGCGGCGCGGGCTCTTCGGCTTTCGGCTGCTCCTCCGTCCCGCTATGACAGGAGGAGCAGCCGCGAAATTCGAGCGAACGGTCGTCGCCCAACGTGCCGATCGCGTCGGCGCGGCACTGCTTGCAATGGTACATCTGCGGCATGATCTCGCCGCACTTCCGCCGCATCTCCATGATCTCCTTGTTGTTTGTCAGCTCCATATTCTCGAACGCAGAGCCGGCGACCGGGATCATCTGCATGATGTTAGTGATCATGCAGCCAAGCTCTCTGGCCTTTTCGACCACCGCCGGGATGTGCCCGTCATTGACGCCCCTCAGCATCACGATGTTCACCTTACAGATGAGGCCAAGATCGCACACGCGCTTGATGCCCGCGAGCTGGTTTGCCATCAGGATGGCCGCGCCGGTCTCGCCCGTGTAGCGCGTGCCCATGTAATCGACGTGCTTGTAGATCTTCGCGCCGATTGCCGGATCGACCGCATTAAGCGTTACCGTGACATGCGACACGCCGATGGCCGCGAGCTCGTCGGCGCACATGGGCAGCAGCAGGCCGTTCGTGGACAGACAGAAGGTGACCTCCGGATCGGCCTCGCGGATCAGGCGGAGCGTCTCACGCGTCTTTTCCCACTCGGCGAGCGAATCGCCGGGCCCCGCAATACCGACGACCTTGAGGTTCGGCATGCGTTCCCTGACGTAGAGATATTTGTCGCGCGCCGCCTCAGGCATGAGCACCTCGGTCGTCACGCCCGGGCGGCTTTCGTTGGGGCAGTCAAACTTGCGCACGCAGTAATTGCACTGGATATTGCACGCGGGCGCGACCGGCAGGTGCATGCGGGCGTACTGGCCGCCGCAGCCGTTGTAGCAGGGGTGCTCCAGCGTCTTCTTTTCCAGCAGCGCCTTCTTTTCCTCCGCCGTCTGGATGGCGGCCGGGCTCTTTTGCCTCGTTTCCATGCCTTTGCCCTCGCCTTCATAGTATTTCTCGTACATCAGCTCGCGGAATGCGCCTTCCTTGCGGCTGAGCAGTTCATTGGTCACGCGGTCAAGCAGCGTAAGCGAGCCGTCGTACAGCGCGGTGCGCACCCGCTGCCCGCCCACATGGTCGTGGCACGGGAACGCGCAGCGCACGAGCGGCAGATGCAGCTTCTCCGCGACGCGGCGGCCGTCGGACGAGCCGATCATCAGGTTCGCGCCAAGCGCCTGCGCGCGGGCCTCAATGGTGTCAAAATCGCAGTCGTCCAGCACCTCGTACTGCCCGATGTGCAGCAGACCGGCAACCTTTTTGAGATCCGGCATCAGCAGCGCGCCAAGCGCCGGGCATTTTGCGCCCGTCGCGCACAGCACGGGCATCACGCCGTTCTCGCAGCACAGCCGCGCCATGGAATACACAAAGTCCGGCTCGCCGAAGACAACGGCGCGTCCCTCGGCGTTATATTTATGGGAATCGACCATCGCGTCCAGATAGCGTCCGCGTTCCTTCCGCAGCGCATCGGACACGGCGCCGCCGAGCGCCTTAAGCTGGTTGACCAGCGCGTCGGTGTCGCGCAGGCCGACCGGGGTGTTCAGCCGGTAGAGCGGCACGCCGTAGGTATCGCGCAGGTACTCTCCGGGCGAGAGCTTCCCCTCGGCAAAGGTGGTCAGCTCGATGGTCGCCCGCGCGCCCGCCATGCGGCCGATTTCCGCAAGCGTGGCGCCGCCCTGCGGCAGGCGGTCGTAGGTCGGATTATGCGCGCCGTCGAGGTTGTCGGACAGGTCGGGCAGCAGGATATACGCGAGCCCCATGCCGTCCAGCAGCGACTTTACCGCGCGCGTATCGGCCGGGGAAAGCGGGCCGGTAATCACATTGAGCTTGCCGTTCGGCGTATCATCCATATCCACATGCTCCACGATCGCGCGCAGCGCGTGGAAAAAGCCCTCGTACTGGGTGCCGCCGTAGCCCGCGGAGGCAACCGGGATGATTTTAACGTCGATTTCCGGATTGTCCGCGTGGAACTGCCCGATATAACGCTCCACATCCTCGCCGATCGTCTCGGCAAGGCAGGTGGTGGCGACGCCGATGACCTCCGGCTGGTACAGCGCGACCATGTTTTTGAGTCCCTTCATCAGGTTGGCTTCGCCGCCGAACACGGTGCCCTGCTCGGTCAGGGAGGTCGAGGCGATGTCGACCGGCTCGTTGTAGTGCGTCGCCATATGGCGGCGGATATAGGTCGCGCAGCCCTGTGAGCCGTGCAGGATGGTCATGCATTTTGCAATGCCGTAAAAGGCGGTCGCCGAGCCCATCGGCATGCACATTTTGCAGGGGTTCACATTCAGGTTCACTAAGTTCTGGCTCATATCGCATCCTCCATGTAGGCCCAGACCGGGCTGTTGATGGAAAGATTGATCTCCTCGGTGAAGTTGCGCACGCCCTCGTAGCCGGCGAGCGCATGCTTGCGCTCGTGGTTGTGGTCGCAGAACGCCACGCCGAGCTTATACGCCAGCGGGCGCTCCTTAACGCCGCCAACCAGGATATCCGCGCCCTTTTCGCGCATGAAGGTCTCAAGCTCCGCGGGATTTGCGTCGTCCAGAATGACGGTATCCGGCCCGACGAGCTGGGAAATGACCTCGTAATCCTCCGGCTTGCCGGTCTGCGTGCCGACGACGACGGTTTCAATGCCCATGCTGTTGAACTGGCGGATGAGCGAGATCGCCTTGAAGCCGCCGCCGACATAGATGGCGGCCTTCTTACCCGCAAGGCTCTGCCGCCATTCCTTTTCATAGGGAATGAGCTTCGCTTCCTCCTCTGCGGTGAAGGCCTTTGCACGGGCGATGATCGCCTCGTCGCCCAGCATCTCGGCCACGCGCAGAATGGAAGCCGTGGTGTCCTCGCGCCCGAAGAACGAAACCTTGATATACGGAATGCCGAACTCCTCCTCCATCTGTTTGGCGAGATAGGTCATGGAGCCCGCGCACTGCACGAGGTTGATCCGGGCGGAGGGCGCTTTAAGCAGCGTATCGTAAGAGGCGTCGCCCGTAAACGTGGAGACGACGGGCACGCCGATTTCTTTTAAGTAGTTCTGGATGATCCACATTTCACCGGCGAGATTGAAGTCGCCGAGAATGTTCACGCCGAAGGTCTTCGGCTGATCCTGATACGGACGGATCAGAGAAAGAATCGCCTCGCAGGCCATGCGGTAGCCGTAGCTCTTATTGCCCGAAAAGCCGGGCGACTTGACCGGGATACAGCGGACGCCGTACTTTTTCTCGGTCTGGCGGCAAACGGCTTCAACGTCGTCTCCAATGACGCCGACAATGCAGGTCGCATAGACGAAAATCAGTTTGGGGTGATGCTTCTCCACCACCTCGTCAATCGCTTTTGTCAGCTTTTCCGCGCCGCCGAATACAATGTCCCTTTC
>JBFWIM010000006.1:0-23987 GCA_050255995.1 Intestinibacillus sp. | reverse complement strand
GGTGACGCCGAGGATGTAGTCCGGGTCGCCAAAGATCGCACAGGTTTTCTGGGACGTCCAGATATGGGAGTCCAGCATCAGGTCGATCAGCTGGCCGCGCTCCTCCTCCAGCTCGTAGGGAACCTCATTGCCGCTGATCTCCGACAGCTTCATGAACAGCGCGTCGGTGTTTGAAATGCCGATGGGGTACGGGATCACATCGTAATCCACCTTGCACTTTTTCTTGAGCGTTTCGCAGGGGCCGGGAACGGTCCATTCCCCAAGACCCAGCGTCCGCTTGCAGTCGCCGAGGCCGCGGATTTCGTCGATGGTGGTGCCGCCTTCGGGATAGAATTTGAAATGGTCTCCCATTGGCGCGTCCATGATGCCGGACTGGTCTGGGAACAGGGTGAACGGAATGTTCAGCAGCCCCAGATAACGCTTGAGCTCGCGCAGGTCGGAGGGTTCGCTCCACGCCGGGATGACGGCGAGCTTGCCGTTCGATGTGCCGGTACTTTCGGACAGATAACTGATGAAACCGCTCAGCATGGACGCGTAGCCGTCCACATGGGAGCCGCGGAAGGACGGCGTGTTGCAGTGCACCACCAGCTTGCCCTCCGGGATCTCCATATCGCGGATAAAGGCTTTCAGATCGTCGCCGATGACCTCGGAAAGGCAGGTCGTATGCACGGCGATGATATCCGGATCATAGATGTCAAAAGCGTTCTTGGTGCCCGCCGTGAGGTTAGCCTTGCCGCCGAATACGGAAGCGCCTTCCGTAAAGGAGGAGGTTGTCGCCATGACAGGCTCCTTGTAGTGACGGGACAGCACCGTGCGGTGGTATGCCACGCAGCCCTGCGAACCGTGGGAATACGGCATGCATTTGTGCACGCCCATCGCCGCATACAGCGCGCCGACCGGCTGGCAGGTCTTACAGGAATTGATGCGCAGCGCCTCGCGCTTTTTTATTTCTTTTGGTGTTGCGTTCAGCATCAGTTGCCACCTCCTACGGTTGCATGGATGGTCGCTTTACTTTTCCACGGCGGCACCGCCATGCCGCGCGCCGGGGTATAGAGGCTCATGACCAGATCATGGCCGAACTGCGCGGCGCCTTTGAAGCAGGAATACGGGCCGGAATACTCGTAGCTGTGGAGCTGGCGGCAAAGCGTGCCGGTCTTCTGAATCGCGTATTTGTCCTTGATACCGGTAAAAAACACATCGGGCTTTAAGAGCTTGATAAATTCCTCGGTCTCGTAGTGGTTAAGGTCGTCGTCTACAATCGCGCCGGGATTCATGTCAGCCATCATGCCCCTGTAATCGTTCAGCTCGATTTCTGGGTGCTCGGCGCGCAGCTTGGCGACGCCTTCCTCGGTCAGGAAGGTCTTGAAGTGCTCGGCGTCAGGCTCAACGGTGATGCTCTCGATGTTCTTGCCGTCCGCGTCGAGCTTGATGGTCGGAATGACGTCGCGGCCCTCGTAATCGTCGCGGTGCGCAAACTCATAGCCCGCGAGCACAGTGGACACGCCGAAGTCCCCGAGCAGCAGCTGGTAGTGGTGCGAACGGGAGCCGCCGACATAGAGCGCCGCGGTCTTGCCGGTCAGCTTGCGGCGGTAATATGCAAACTGCTCTTCGAGCGCCGCCTCTTCCTCCGCGATGACCTCCTCGACCCTGTCGATGAGCGCCTGATCGCCAAAATAGTTCGCGATATCGCGCAGGCTCTTCTTGGTGGCCTCAATGCCGATAAAGTTGACCTTGAGCCAGTCGATGCCGTACTTGGTCTGCATCAGCTCCGCGATATAATTGATGGAGCGGTGGCACATGACCACGTTGAGATCGGCCTCGTGCGCGGACGCGAGCTCTTCAATGGAAACGTTGCCGGTCAGCGTCGCACGGATATGGATGCCGCACTTTTTAAGCAGCTCTTCCTCATAAAAACCGTCGCCGCCGATGTTGTATTCACCCAGCACGTTGATCATATACTTTTCCCTGCGCGGGCGGGAGCCTGTGCCGATGATGCGGCGCATGACCTGGTTGTTCGCGATATGGTGGCCGGCGGACTGCGAAACGCCCTTGTAGCCCTCGCAGGAGAAGGCGATGCAGGTGACGCCCAGATCCTTTTCCACGGCCGCCGCGACGGCGTGGATATCGTCGCCGATCAGGCCGATGGGACAGGTCGCGCAGATCAGGATCGCCTTGGGATGGAAGATCTCAACGGCCTCCTCGCAGGCCTTGCGCAGCTTCTTTTCACCGCCGAACACGATGTTCGGCTCCTGCATATCCGTGGAAAACATATACTGAATCATCATCGGCATATCGGCCGCCGACATCGGTTCGCCTTCCATGCCCGGCCGCGCCTTGTTACGGCGGGTGCCCCAGGCATAGTAGCCGCAGCCGATCGGGCCGTGGGTAATGGTGACGACGTCCTTGATCGGGCCGACGACTACGCCCTTGCAGCCCGCATAACAGCATCCGCGCTCGGTGATGATGCCGGGCAGGGTGCGGGAATTGGCGGTAAGCTGGGGGATGGCGCCGTCATCGGGTATGGTCAGAATATGTTCCTTGCGGTTCTTATAAACTCTGGCACTGTATTTGTCCAGTACAATCTCTCTGGGATTCATGGTCTCCCACCTCCTGTCATAGTGTGGTTTCGCCGGTACGGATGCGGTAGGTTTCCGGAATGTCAATGATGAAAATCTTGCCGTCGCCGGAATTGCCGGTCTGGTTTGCGCGGATGATGGTGTCAACCGCCTCCTTCACCTGGTCGTCCTCGACAACCAGCGTAAAGAAGCGCTTGGGCACCAGACGCATATGCTCGGTCAGGGACTCGCCCGTCGCGTTCATGGGCAGCTTGCCAGATTCCAGAACCATCTTGACCAGCGTGGAGTCGATGCTCTTTTTGCCGCGGCCAAGCACCTTGCGGCAGGTGAAGGACGGAAACCCGGCTCCTGCCAGCGCACGCTTGGTATCGTTCACCTTGTTCACGCGCAGGAAGGCCATTACTTCTTTCATGGTCCGCGCCTCCTTTACAGTCCCTGTTTGCCGGTAGACACCGTGTACGCATCGGCCACCGGGCTGACGAAAATACGGCCGTCGCCGAAGTTCCCCTCGCCGGTCCTGGCGGTGCGCATGATGATCTTGATCATGTCGTCCTTGTCTTCATCGTTGACGAAGAACATCAGCATATCCTTCGGGATCTCGTCATACTGTACCTCGCCCGCAACGATGCCCTTCTGCCTGCCGCGTCCGAAGACGTCCATTTTGGTTACGGCGGGAAAGCCCGCGCTCATCAGTTCGTCCATGACCTCGCTGGATTTCTCCGGACGGACAATTGCTCGAACCAGTAACATAATCGTTTCCTCCCTATTCTTACGCTTCCATCAGGCCGTGTTCCATCAGCAGCTCTTCCAGGCGATCCTGGGTCAGCGGCTTCGGAATGACGAACATGTCGTTGCCGTCCACCTTGCTCGCCAGACCGCGGTAAACATCGGCCTGCTCGCAGTCCGGGTTCCAGTCAATGACGGTCTTCTTGTTGATTTCCGCCTGCTGTACATCGCGGCTGCGGGGTACGAAATGAATCATCTGGGTGCCCAGCTCCTTGGCCACCGCGCCCACCAGCTCGGCTTCGCCCGCTACGTTACGGGAGTTGCAGATCAGGCCGCCCAGCCGGACGCCGCCGGTCGTCGCATACTTCATGATGCCCTTGGAGATGTTGTTCGCCGCATAGAGCGCCATCATTTCGCCGGAGCATACGATGTAAATTTCCTGTGCCTTGCCCTCGCGGATCGGCATGGCGAAACCGCCGCACACAACGTCGCCGAGAACGTCATAGAATACATAGTCAAGGTCATCCTCGTACGCGCCGAGCTGCTCGAGCAGGCCGATCGAGGTGATGATGCCGCGGCCGGCGCAGCCGACGCCCGGCTCCGGACCGCCGGATTCCACGCACTTGATATTGCCGTAGCCCTTCTTCATGACCTTCTCCAGGTCAATGTCCTCGCCCGCCTCACGCAGCGTATCCAGCACGGTCTGCTGGGCAAGGCCGCCCAGAATCAGCCGGGTGGAGTCCGCCTTGGGATCGCAGCCGACGATCATGATATTCTTACCCATCTCCGCCAAACCCGCGTTCAGGTTCTGCGTCGTCGTGGACTTGCCGATGCCGCCCTTACCATAGATTGCAACCTGTCTCATACAATGACCTCCCGTCGTTTTCGTAACCCATATTCATAAGTGTGCGGGAATGAAAAAGCGCCGGGCTGCATATCCGCCCGGCACCTCTTTGTACCCCTTTAACCACGCAGCGAACAAAAAAATAAAGGTCAAACCGCACATCCTCGTGCTGTTTGACCTCATTGTCGTTTTGCTTGCCATGTTTGCTATGTTCCCAGTATACGGGCTGCCGGAATAGATTGCAATGCATCATCTCATAGACAATTGCCTGTATTTTTCTGTCTCCTTTGTGGCAATTGCTAAAAACGGCTCCGGCCGCCAGTTTTACATTGCAATTCGCCGGAACGACTTATATAATAAAGCCAACACGAAAGCAATGAGGCGCATCCGTACAGGATGTGCCTTTTTTGTTGAGGGAGGGGGATAACCTTATGATCCAACCACTTATCGCCGTATTGACGCGCGACAGCATTCCCTGTCCAGCCGAGGCGAGCACCGCAGCTCTGCTGTTTGCCCGCACGGAAGAAGGCTGGACGCTGACGGAGGAGATCCCGTGGCATCTCCACCCGGACAGTGCATCCGGCGTGCGCGATCAGGTGCGTTCGCTCGTTCTTGAGCTCGGCGGCTGCCGCATTGTCGTGGCGCAGCAAATCTTGGGGCTGACCTATCATGTATTCGACCGCATGGGCTTTCAGATCTTCGAAGCCGACGCGGTCAGCGACGTCCTGTTCGACTCGATCCTGTCCGATGTGGACGCGGCCGCGCGCGGGCAGTCCGGTGAGGAGGACGTAACCGGACCGGTGCCGACCGACGACGCCGGACGCTGGCACCTGGATCTGATCGCGCTGCAGGAAAAGCATCCCGAGATTTCTTCCAAGCGCGCCCTGCGCGACTTCCTGCGGCAGAACCGCAGCCTTTATGAATTGACGCTCATCTGCTCGCATCTGCCGCCGTGGCTCGAGGGCGAGCTGTCCGCGCTGCGGCTGGGATGCCGTACGGAGCCGCTCGACGGCGGCCGGCTGCGCGTCACCATTTCCCGTTCGCTTTGTAAGGAGTGATCTGATTATGAACCTGTTTCCCACACTGCACGGCGTCACCTCTTCGGTCATCCGGCCTGACGGCTCGACTGAAAGCTGCATGTTGGGCGAGTCCAACGAAATCCCCACCGCCTGCGGCACACTCATCCCCCGGTGGGGCGAGGAAAACGTCCGCCGCAAGCATATCCCCGCGCTGACCTTTTATCCAAACGGCGCGCTCAAGGCCGTCTCGCTCGAGGAGCAGACGACCGTTCTGACCCCGCTCGGCGAATATCCGGCCGAATTCGTGACCTTTTACGCCTCCGGCGCCGTATGCCGCGTGTTCCCGGTCAACGGAAAAATTTCTGCCTACTGGAGCGAGGAAGAAGAGCGCGAGCTATGCCCCACACTGCAATTCCGGCTTCCGTGCGGCGCATTCTGCGCCAGAGTCACCGCCATCCACTTTTACGAGTCCGGCGCGCTGCGCTCCATCGCGCTCTGGCCGGGCGAATCCATCGTGCTGCGCACCAACGTCGGCATGGTGGCGACGCGCTGCGGCTTCGCGCTCTATGAAAACGGCGCGCTCGAATCGGTTGAGCCGCCGCACCCGCTGCCGGTGGAAACGCCGATCGGTGTGCTTTCCGCCTTTGATGTTGACGCGCTCGGCCTGCACGGCGACGTGAACTCCATGTCTTTTTATCCAGACGGCGCATTCCGCTCCGTGACCACCTCGTCGGACCGCATTGAGGTGATCCTGCCCGACCGCGCCGCGGTAATTTACGGGCCTGCCGAACGTCCCGATCCGCTGATCGACGACCGTACGGTCATTACCCCGCTGCGCGTCGCCTTTGATGAACAGGGCAACGTCACCCTGAACAACGGCAGCGACAAGGGCACCTACCCGCTCGACGGCTGCTGCTTCCGTGCGCTGACGCAGGAGGGCAAGAGCACGGCTTCGCTGCGTCAAAGCCCGATGACCTGCGGCGACTGTTCCACCTGCAACATGTGCGGCTGAGGAGACCATTTTATGGCCATTGAAAAGA
This sequence comes from Intestinibacillus sp., assembly GCA_050255995.1. Classification (GTDB taxonomy): domain Bacteria; phylum Bacillota; class Clostridia; order Oscillospirales; family Butyricicoccaceae; genus Intestinibacillus. Next base: position 17,782 of record JBFWIM010000006.1, on the reverse strand, counting down.
TCCGTATCCGCAAAGGTTATATCCTGCGCGAATACGCCGGTGAATTCTGCATTTTTGACGCATCCCGCACCAATGACGGCGCGGTGAACGATATCCCTTCTTTTAACCACGACGGCATTTTTCTCTGGGCGCAACTGGAAAGCGGTGTACTTGACATCCTTTCGCTCGCCGAAAAACTGGCGGAACAGAATCACTCGTCCGCCGATGAGATGCTGCCCGAGGTGCAGGAGTTTCTGGCCCGTCTGATGAACGCGGACATTGTGGAACCCTGCTGATTCCGTGTACTTCAAAAGCGGCCGGCTTATCCCCCAGCTTTCCGTTTTTCAGTACTGATGAGTGCAGACGCGGTGCCTCTCAGAAGGCAGCGCGTCTGCACCCATTCTATTTTATAGCGCTTGCTTATCAAAAGAGGACGGCTTTCACCGTCCTCTTTTCTTCATGCCGTTTCGTCCGGGTCGCGCAGCACCTTGACCAGATACCGGCGGCTCCGCGGGCCGTCGAACTCGCAGAAATAGATGCCCTGCCAGGTGCCGAGCACAGGCCGGCCATTCTCAACCAGAATGGTCTGGCTCGGATTCATTGCAGAGGCCTTGAGATGCGCGTGCGAATTGCCCTCCATATGGTGAAACACCGCACGATTCGGGTACGCCTCCCGCAGGCCGAGCAGCATGTCGTGCTGTACGTCCGGGTCGGCGTTCTCATTGATCGTGATGCCGGCCGTGGTATGCGGACAGTACACAATGCAGCTACCGCTGTGCACACCGCTTTCCCGGATGGCGTCGCGCACCGAAGGCGTGATATTATACATGCCCTCCGGCCCGGTTTTGAGTGCATATTCCCTTGTTTTCATGTCTCCGTCTTCCTTTCCGCTCCGCTCATTCTCCGCGGTTTTCGTGCAGATAGGTCGCTTCCAGATCAGCCAGATGCAGTTTGACCGCAAGCGGATATTTTTCATAGGCGTGCGCCAGTCCGAACGAGCCGGCGCGCGCGCTGTCGTCAAAACCGCCCATATGCCAGCGGATCGCGACGGCCTCTTCCGTTTTGAGCCGCAGGAAGCGTTCAATCAGATAGACCGACTTTTCACCATGGCCGTACGGGAACTGATCGTCCACCGTGTAATACGGTACCTTTTCCCACTCGCCGTTTGCATTTTTGGAGTTGCGGTAGGAGACGGTGTAGTACCCCGCCTTGCACAGATCGTGCAGCAGGGACACGATGGTGAAGCTCTCCAGATCGTCTGTGACAGGGTCGTAATGCTTGGCGATCAGCACGTTATACACATTGAGCGAGTGCTGCAACAGGCCGCCCTCATAGGCGGCGTGAAAGCGGGTGGACGCCGGCGCGGTGAAAAAATCGGTGGTTTCCATCCACTCAAGCAGCTTATCTGCCCCGCGCCGGCTGATGTTTTTATGATAAATATCAAGAAAGGTCTGTTTCATGGCCTGTATCCTCATCGTCGTCGCGCATTTGCCGCGCAAGCGCAAGCAAACGCTCTTTTTGGTTGTCGGCCGGGTGCTCGAGCACATGCGCAAGCAACGCGTGCAGCATATCCCCGATCTGCGGCCCGTGCAGGCCGAGCGCCATCATATCCCGCCCGTTTACGGCAAGCTGGCGCAGGGAAAAGCACTGGTTTTGCGCAAGCATGTCGTTCAGCATTGCCTCTGCCCGGCACAGCTCCGCGATATACTCCCGGTGCGTGCCCCGGCCGACGCAGTCGGCCTTTTTCAGCACAAGCAGCTGCCGCACGCGCGCTTCCCCCAGGGCATGCAGCCGACGGCGCATCCGCGCAGGGTCGAGGTCCAGCCGGCGGTCATGGTATTCCACCAGCCGCACGACCGCCGCGCGGGTCTCATGATCGAACCGCAGCCTCACTAACAGTTTATGCGCAAGCAGCGCGCTGATTTTCGGGTGTCCGTAAAAATGCCCCACGCCGCGCTCATCCATGGTAAAGGAGGCGGGCTTGCCGCTGTCGTGCAGCAGCGCGGCGAGCCGGAGCTGCACCCCGTCCGGCACGGCCTCCACCACGCGCACCGTGTGCTCCCATACATCGTACAGATGATGCGCGTTGTGCTGCGCAAAACCGAACATCGGACGCAGCTCCGGACAGAACTGCGCGAGTACGTCCGGAAAGGCGCGCAGCACGCGCCCGACATAGCGCCCGCACAGAGTGCGCCGCAGCTCCTCGCACAGCCGCTCCCGCGCGATGCGGTCGAGCAGCCCCATCTGGCGGAGCATGGCGGCGGCGGTGTGTATTTCCACCGCGAAGCCGGTCTCGGAGGCAAAACGCAGCGCGCGGGCGATGCGCAGGGCGTCCTCGGTAAACCGCGCGTCCGGATCGCCGACGCAGCGCAGCAGCCCGGCCTCAAGATCGTCCCGCCCGCCGAACGGATCGACCAGCCCGCGCGCCGGGCTCCAGGCCATGGCGTTGACCGTGAAATCGCGGCGGGAAAGGTCGTCCTCCACCCGCCCGGCAAAAGAAACGCCGTCCGGCCGCCGTCCGTCTGAATATGCTCCCTCGGTGCGAAACGTCGTGATTTCCAGATGGACATGCTCCCGCACGGCAGTCACCGTGCCATGTTGCAGCCCGGTGTCCAGTACCGAAAAGTCCGCGCCAAGCGCCGCACGCACCTGCTCCGGCCGCGCGGCGGTGCAGAGGTCCCAGTCATGCGGCGGCACGCCGCGCAGGCTGTCGCGCACACAGCCGCCGACCAGATACGCCGCGAAGCCTGCCGCCTCCAACTGCGCAAGGGCAAGCGCCGCCGGAGCGGGCAGCGAAAGCCCGTTCACTTTTTCTGCCGCAGCCGGTACGCCGTGCCGTCCGGATTCAACACCACGGTGTTGTCAAGCTGCGCCTTGAGGCTCTGGCGGAAGCCCTGGATATATTCCTCCCGCAGCGCCTTCTGCTCGGCCAGCTCCCCGGAGGTCAACCCTTCGGCGCGGGATTTGCGCGCAAGGGCGTTTATGCGGTCAATTTTGCTCTGTTCCATTTATAAATACGCTCCTTTGTTTCTGCTTTTTTCATTATAACAGCCGAAAGGCGGCGAAACAAGGCTTTGCTTGTCCGGAATCGCGCGCAGAGATACTGCGTTTATAATATAGCGTTGCTATATATAGCATTGACAAATATATTAAGATGATGTATTCTGTAAAAAACAGGGTTTCATCCTACATGCTTCCACCTGGCTGCGGATGGCCTCTGTTGCCGGGCGCGTACGGCTTAATACTCCTTTGATTTCGTAATTCAAACGCTATTTCATTAATTTTTTTAGAAGGAGAATACAGACATGCAAAGAACACATAGATTTATCTCGTTAACCCTTACGCTTGCATTCGTGCTGGCGACAACCTCAAGTGCGTTAGAAAATGTAACTCCATCAGATGAGACTCTTAGTACATCCGCCATTGAAAGAATCATTGACAATTCCGACTCTAAGGTCACGGCAAACGAATACGATCTGTTGGTGCAGGCAAAGGAAGAAGCCGAACGCACACTCAAAAACAGCAAAAGTGCTAAAGCAGACTTGACGAAGGCACAGGAGATTCTGGATTACGATCCTGCTGAACGCGTTCAGAAATTGCAATCTTTTTCAGAAGAAGAACTGCGTAATCTCGGATTCAGTGAAGAGCGAATTGATATTATTAAAAATTTTACGGGAACTGAAAAAGAGCTGCGCGCCTTGAGCGCAAATGTGACAGGGGCGTTATCTACAACAACCAGCCGTGTAAGTGGGGTGCCCTGGGTTCGTGCAACCTATTATTTCAACTGGGACGGCCCCATTGCCTTCGACACTTCTTACGATGTCGCTCAGATTGGTGCGACGCATGATTTTATGTTCCGCACTGTGTCTAATAATTACTGTACTTTGAACTATAGCGCTTACGGAGCTACAGGTTCGACCGATTATTCCAAAGCGGCGACCGTGCAACTTATGCCAAAAACACAAGGATATATTGGCGGTGCCAGCTTTAGTGCAACAGAATACAAAAGTGGCAATACGTATTATGTACGATCCGGCAGTATTTCCTGCAGTTTTTCAAATGCAAATAAAAGCAGTAATCAGTCCAATATCGAAGGCTCTTATCTGCATTCTACCCTTATTATTACGCAATCTGCTGCAATAAATTTTTCTCTTAACTTAATAAAGGGAATTATTAATGGTATTAACATGGTTATTGACTATACTATAAATTTAACTACTGGCGTTGTGGATATTGGTGTTTCATCTAAAAATGTGGTGATTTCATAAAGACAGGTGATCATAATGAAGCACAAAAAGGCGGCTATTGTACTCAAAGTGTTCGGCATCCTTGCCTTGTTTGCGCTGCTGTGGGCGGGAGCCGCCGCGCTGCGGCATACCGCAATGGGCGAAATTCCTCCGGTCGTAACCGAGTCTTATGGCGAGGGTTTTTCACGCAGCATTGACACAGGCTGGCATGTCTATACCTACCGCCTTTTGGATCTTGTGTTCGCCCTTTCCCTGACGTGCGTTATCCTTCTCTTTTTGACGGCACAGCGCCGCCTGTCGCGCCGCGCGCTCCATTTTGTGGCTGCGGTCGTATTGGGCAACCTGCTGTCCGGCGGGGTGATGTCCTGGCATTCCAATTGGCAGGCATATACTTCCACGCCATTTCTTTCGTTCGTCAATCTTTTTTATGGCGTAACCTTCAATCCCATTGATATGTATTTGCCGGTGTATTACCTTCACATGATTGTGGTTGTCGCTGGCATGTGCCTGTACTACGCCGCGGCGTTGCTGCTTTCACTGGAGGAATAAAAGAAGAGGACGGCAGGAGCCGTCCTCTTCTTTTATTCCATTTTCATATTTTGATGCGGCGGCGCCATAGACAGCATGAGCGATATTTCTTACTTTTTTAATATGAAAACAGGTGGAATGTCCGAAAACGAGGTTTTTCTTGACTTAAAACGCGCGCATGATACAATAGAAACTGTATATTGCGGCATTTATATGCAAAAGTTGTGCAAACCCGCCGCAGTATCCTTGTTACGATTTCAATATAAAGATAAAACGGAGGAGCACTATGAACATCGAAACCCAATGCCTGCACGCGGGCTATACCCCGGAAAACGGCGGCCCCGGCGTAATGCCGATCGTCCAGTCCACGACATACCGCTTCGATTCTACCGCCAAAATTGCGTCGCTGTTTGACATGCCGATGGAATATATGTATTCGCGCTTCGCGAACCCGACCTGCGACGCGGTGGAAAAGAAAATCGCCGCTCTGGAGGGTGGCGTGGGCGCGATGCTGACCTCCTCCGGTCAGGCCGCTTCGCTGCTCTCCATTCTGAACCTGTGTTCCGCGGGCGACAGCTTCATCGCGGCTTCGACGATCTACGGCGGCACGGTCAACCTCTTCGCCGTGACGCTCAAAAAGCTCGGCATCGAGTGTATCTGGGCAAATGCGGAAGCTTCCGAGGAGGAAGTGCAAAAGCTCTTTCAGCCGAACACGAAGGCGGTTTTTGGAGAAACGCTCGCCAATCCCGCTCTTGCGGTTTTTGACATTGAAAAGTGGGCGAACATCGCACATAAAAACGGCGTGCCGCTTATCATCGACAGCACCTTCGCCACGCCGATTCTGTGCCGTCCGATTGAGTTCGGCGCGGACATCGTCATTCACTCTACCACGAAGTATATGGACGGCCATGCGGTGCAGGGCGGTGGCGTGATCGTCGACAGCGGCAGGTTTGACTGGGCGGCTTCCGGCAAGTTCCCGGACTTCACCGAGCCGGACGAGAGCTACCACGGCGTGGTCTACACCCGCGAGTTCGGCAATCTGGCCTATATCATCAAGGCGCGCATGCAGCTGATGCGCGATTTCGGCTGCTACCCAGCAGCGCACTCCGCCTTTCTGCTCAACCTTGGTCTGGAGACCCTGCCGGTGCGCATGAAGCAATATTGCGCAAACGCGCTGCGCGTGGCGGAGCACCTGCTCGCGTCGGACAAGATCAGTGAGGTACGTTACCCCGCGCTGCCCGGCGATAAATACCACGCGCTCGCGCAAAAATATCTGCCGAACGGCACCTCCGGCGTCATGTCCATCAACATCCGCGCGGGGCGCGAGGCCGCGATGCGCTTCATGGACAGCCTAAAACTCGCCTGCAACGAAGTACATGTCGCGGACATCCGCACCTGCGTGCTGCACCCCGCCTCTGAAACCCACCGCCAGCTAACCGACGAGCAGCTCGCCGCGGCAGGCATTGAGCCGGGTCTTGTCCGCGTGTCCGTCGGTCTGGAGAATGTGGACGATATTCTCGCCGACCTCGACCAGGCGCTCGCCCAGATCTGACGCTATGCAGATCCGCAGATTTATCCCCAGTGACCGCGAAACCTATCTTGCGCTTGCGGCGGCTTTTTACGCTGACGGCGATGCGGTCGACCACGTCGTTCCGGCGCACCATGCCGCACGCACCTTTGACGCGCTGATGGCGGATACGCCGTTTGCCGACGCCTTCCTCGCGGAAGAGGACGGCAGACCTCTCGGCTTCGTGCTGCTCGCGCTGACCTGGTCGAACGAGGCGGGCGGCCTGACCATCTGGATCGAGGAGCTGCTCACGCTGCCCGAAGCGCGGGGACGCGGCGTAGGACGCGCGCTGATGGAGCAGATCCGGCAAGCCTATCCGGACGCGAACCGGTTCCGGCTTGAGGTCACGCGCGGCAATGCCCGCGCCATCGGCCTGTATGAATCGCTCGGCTACCAGGTGCTGCCTTACGATCAGATGATCCTCGATTTCCCGCCGGAAGCCTGAAACCCAGAGCAAAAGCCCTCCATCACGCCTGATGGAGGGCTTTTTTGACGGACGTCTGCCGTGCAGGGACTGTTACCCGGCAGTGGCGGCCGTGCTTGCGGACTGCTGTCCGTTCTGCGCTCCGCCGCTGCGTCCGCCGCGGCCCGGGCCCATACCGCCATTTCCGGGGTTGCCGCCGGATCCCGGGCCGCCGCCGTTACCGCCAAAGCCTCTGCCGCCGGTGGTCACCGCTGTGCCGTCGTCTGAAATGCTGGTGATGATGTCCGACAGGGAGACCGCAGTCTTTTTCGTCGCGCCGGTTACCGTGCCGCCCGCGACATAGCCGCCGTCAGCCGTACCGCTGTCCGCGCCGCCGGAGTACAGCGTGTAGCTGTTGCCCTTGGCGAGATCGGGCGTGCTGATGACAATATTTTTGTACTGCTTTGCAGGCGTGAAGGATACGATGGTCTTGCCGCTGCTGTCCGTCAGGCTGACAAGCGTACCTGCCGCCTGTGCTTCGCTGTAAGTGACGCTCAGCACAGCCTGGGTCGAATCTTCGCCCGGCGTCTGCGCCATGCCGGAGCTGCCCACAGCGATCAGCGTGCCGCCTGTGACGGTGCACTCGCTGTCGTAGTCAAACGCGGCGTTGCCGTCCGAAGTCGGGCCGTTGACCAGTACGGTGCCGCCGTCAAAATACAGGCTGCCGTTCGCGTCGATGCCGTCGCCGTCCGCGTTCACCAGAACGAAGCCGCCCGAGATGCGGATGTAATAATTGCTGTCAGCCGAGCCTGCGCCGGGCGCGCCCATCTGTTCGGTGCTTTCGCCGCCGGCCGCGTTGAGCCCGTCGTCGGACGCGGTCAGACGGATATCGCCGCCCAGAATGTCGATCGTCGCGCCTTCAAGACCCTCGTAGCAGGCATCAATCTGGATGGCGCCGTCTGAAACCACCAGCGCGTTCTCCGCGTGAATGGCGTCGTCGCCGGTCGAAATGGTAAACGTGCCGCCCTTGATGACCGCATCGCCGTTGCTGTGAACCGCATCGTCCTGCGCGTCAATGGTGAAGGTACCCGCCGTCACCGCGAGCATAGCGCCCGCCTTAAAGGCCTTGTAGCTGTCGGAGGCGGTTTCCTCAGCCGCCGCATCCGCATCTGTGGAAGCCGTATCAGAAGTAGCGGCCGCCGTACCGGCCGCCTGCTGCGGCGGGTTCATGCCGGAGGGACGCTGCGGCATGCTGCCGTCCGTACCGGAGGGAGGCGAGGGCATTTCTCCCTCTGTGCCCGTGGGCATCTGCGGCATGTTGCCGCCGCCCATGCTGCCCGGCTGATCGCCCTGATGGGTCTCCGCCGCCGCGGCGCCGCCGCCCGTTGTCACATCGTAGGTGCCGCCGGTTACGGTGAGGTCGGTTTCCGCCTGCACGCCGTCGTTCCCCGCGGTGATTGTGAACGTGCCGCCATCCAGCGCGACCCAGCCCTTATCTGTCTCGGCGTCGTTGTTCGACTGGATGCCGTCGCCCTGCGCGTTGACCACAAGGATGCCATCCAGAATGGACACGCTGTCCTTGCCGCGCAGGCCGTCGTTTGCGGCGGTCACGGTGATCGTGCCGTCTGTGATAATCAGATCGTCCTTGGACGCGATGCCGTTTTTGTAGTTCGCGTTCACGGTCAGCGCGCCGCTGCCCGTGATGGACAGGTCCGCTTTGCTGAACAGCGCCGCATCCGGTTCGTCCTCACCTTCGGCCAGGGTATAGGTTTTGTCGTCCGCCAAAGTGTTTGTCGTGCCATCCGCCAGAATGACAACGGCCTTTTCCGCCTGCTCCACATAGACCGGCGCGCCGGTTTCGTTTGTCAGGCTGAGGCCGTTCAGCACCAGCCGCACCAGATCCTCCTTGCCTGCCGAAATCACGACCTGACCGGTGCCCGTTCCACTCAGCACATAGGTGCCGGCGGCGGAGATGGTCACCGTGCCGCCGGAGGCCGTTGCGCCGCCGCCCGAAACGCTGGCCGACGCGCCGCTCCACACAATCGCCGTGGCGGAAGCCGCATCCCATGTCGCGTCGCTGTCCTCATCGTCGTACTTTCCTGCCTGTCCGGCCGTCGCCGAGGCGACAAGCGCACTGATATCCGTCGTTTCTGCCGTGGTTTCCGCCGCCTTTACCGCGTCCGTGCAGCCCGCAAGGCCGGTGGCCAGCAGCACGGCTACGAGCATCTTCGCGCTGTTCTGCAGCAGCAGCTTCTTATTTTTCTCTCTCATAACTCATCCTTTCCCGCCGGATACCGGCCGCAGACAATATTCAGATTGCCGTTTCGGCAGCGCAGTGCGTCGAGAAATTCCTTGGGCACAATCTCGCCGCGCAGTTTAACGTCGTAATGCAGCTCAAACAGGCTGCCCATGTTGGTAGTGCGGACCTGCGTAAGGGTTGCGCCGTCGGTATACTGCGCAAACAGGTCGTCAAACAGGCCGTCATAGTCCATATTTTCCGGAATGGTGATTTTCAGCAGGCGTACATCTGCTTTCTGCGTGCCAAAAGGAGTGCTGGAAAGCAGCAGCATCATGCCGCCGATGACGACGAGGAAAATTGCGGCGTACAGGAGATAGCCCATGCCGGTTGCAAGGCCGAGCGCCATGGCGAAAAACAGGCTGCCGATTTCCCGGGCCGATCCGGGCACCGAGCGGAAGCGCACCAGGCTGAACGCGCCCATGACCGCAACGCCCGTGCCGAGATTGCCGTTGACCAGCATGATGACGATCTGCACCATCGCAGGCAGCAGCGCCAGCGTGACCACAAAGCTCTTGGAATACCGGTTTTTATGCATATAAATCGCGGCGACCGCCATACCAAAGACCAGAGACGCCAGCGTACAGAGCAGCAGGTTGGGCAGAGAGACCGCCGTGGTAGTCGATACCGCCGTTGTCAAACCATCAAGCACACTCGTTCCCTCCCTCCGGATGTTTTACAAACAGATGCTCCCGGTAGCACTCGCCGTATTTGGAGAAGGAGGCCGGAAAGACCTCGTGCTCCGCGAGCAGATGGCTGAGCCAGAGCGGCATCACGCCGGGTATCTTGACCTCCATCAGCGCGGTGCCCGGCTTTTGCAGCTGGTAGCCGCGGTCGCCCGCCGCAAGGTCGAGCGCGGTGTCGCGCCACCGCAGGCTGCTGTCAAAGGTGATGCGCGTTTCCGGGTCGTCGATCCCGGCAAGCGCGATGCGGTCGTAGGCGATGAAAGCGCGCGGAATGGGGTGGTTGCGCTGGACAAACCAGTCGATCTCCCGGAGGATCTGGCTGTCCCCGGCCGGATAGATGCCGGCGAGCAGATAGCGGTAGGCCTCGGCAAGCGGCATCTGGATACGGCGTTTGTAGACCACGCCGTCAAACTTCTTTTTCAGCTCCATGAAAACCGCATCGCGCGCCCCGGGCACGCCGTAACTCCGCAGGCGCAGCTTTTCCTTGTAGGCGGGCTTATCCAGAGAGTGCCGGATAATCGAGAAATCCTCGGTGTCGAAATAAATATTGCAGATGGTATGCAGACCGTAGCTGTCCTCGCGCATCCGGCCCTCCAGACCGCGGCGGATCGCCGCATATTGACGGCGGTCGAGCAGATATTTCTTCTCATATCGTTTAAAGACGTCCTGATAGCCCGTCATATCGTTTTCCTCCTGTCGTTTTCGTTGAACACATCATACCGCACAAACCTGAAACCAGTCTGAAAAAACCGCTTCAGACTATTTTCAGGGACAGGCGGTACGATAAACGTACAGGATATGCTATACTATATGAAAACAGCAGCAGGACAAACGCGGCCGCAAAAGGGGCGCGGGGATACCGGGAGGGGATACGGATGCGGATTTTAATTGTAGAGGACGAGGTGAGGCTGGCCGAGGCGCTCGGCCAGATCCTGACCGAGCACAAATATCAGGTGGACATCGTCCACAACGGACGCGACGGGCTGGATTACGCCCTGAGCGGGCAATACGACGCGGTGGTGCTGGATGTGATGCTGCCGGGCATGGACGGATTCACTGTGGTGCGCGAGCTGCGCGCACAGAAAAACGCCACGCCCGTCGTGCTGCTGACCGCGCGCGATGAGGTTTCGGACAAGGTGGCGGGACTGGACTGCGGCGCGGATGACTACATGACCAAGCCTTTTGCACCGGAAGAGCTGCTCGCCCGCCTGCGCGCCGCGCTGCGCCGTCAGGGCGACGTGGTGCTCGAAACGCTGACTTTCGCGGATCTGACGCTTAACCTCTCAACCTATACGCTGGAGTGCGGGGCAAAGTCGGTGCACCTCGGCTTCAAGGAATTTGAGGTGCTGCGGCTGCTGATGACCAACCCGCGCATGGTGCTGCCCAAGGAAGAACTGCTTATGAAGGTCTGGGGCGCGGAGTCGGGCGCGGAGGATAACAACGCGGAAGCCTACATTTCATTCCTGCGCAAGAAGTTTTACTTCCTCGGTTCGCGTGTAGCCATCGGGACGGTGCGCAAGGTGGGCTACCGGCTGGAGGAAAACGGCCTATGATTCAAAAGCTGCGCCGCAAATTTATCCTGATCAACATGGGGCTGGTCGCGCTCGTTCTGCTGTGCGTGTTTTCGGTCTTTTGCTTTGTCAACGTGCAGAATCTGCAGAACCAGAGCTATGACGCGCTGCGCCATGCGCTCAGCCGCGACATGGGCGCCGCGCCGCCCAAATTCCAGATCGGCGGGCCGGGCGTGCCGCGCGATGACCGCGTGTTCAATAACGTGCCTGTGTTCACCGTGCGGCTGGACGAGAGCCGGAACGTCATCGGCATGCAGGCGGACGACGTCGAGGTTTCGGACGAAACGGCAGCCGAAGCGGTAAAAGCCGCGCTTGCCGCAGGCACGCCGCGGGGTGTGGTGCGCGCGCTCGGCTTGCGTTTTCTGATAGAGAAAACGCCCGGCGGCACGCAGATCGGCTTTGCCGACATGTCGGGCGAGCGCTCCTCCTTCCTTGCGCTGCTGCTGACGGCGCTGGCCGTCGGCGCGGGCGCGCTGGCTGCGTTTTTCGGCATCAGCCTGTTCCTTTCGGGCTGGGCGCTCTGCCCTGTCGCAAAGGCGTGGGAAGGGCAGCGGCAGTTCGTCGCGGACGCGTCGCATGAGCTCAAAACCCCGCTGACCGTCATTCTTGCGAACACGGGCATCCTGCTCTCCCATCCGGACGACACCATCCGCGCACAGCAGAAATGGCTGGAACACACGCGCACAGAGGGCGAGCGCATGAAAAAGCTGGTGGACGATCTGCTGTTTCTCGCGAAATCAGACGCGCCCGCCCCGCCGGAACGCTGCGCACCCTTTGATTTGAGCGACGCGGCCTGGGGGTGTCTGCTGCCCCTGGAACCGATCGCGTTTGAGCGCGGCGTCAACCTGATCAGCGACGTACCTCCCAAACTCATCCTGCATGGCGACGAGGGCCGCATCAAGCAGCTCATGGTCATCCTGCTGGATAATGCCTGCAAGTACGCCGGAAGAGGCGGCGAAGTGCGTTTCGCGGTGTCCGCTGAAAACGGTTGGGCGCGCCTTGAGGTGCGCAATACCGGCGACCCGATTCCGCCCGAGCAGCTTCCGCGCCTGTTCGAGCGCTTTTACCGTGTGGATGGCGCGCGCACGCGCGAGCAGGGCGGCACGGGATTGGGGCTTGCCATTGCAAAGACCATCGTCGAACAGCACCGGGGGCGCATCGCCGTGCAGAGCACGGCGGCCTGCACGACGTTTACGGTACATCTCCCGCTCAAATAAGAAAGACCCCGCGCCCGGTTCCCTCTTGGAGAAACCGGGCGCGGGGTCTTTCTGTTCATTTTATCGGGTAATTCGTGTACCGCAGCAGCGAAATATGGTCGCTGTCCTGTCCGGCCAGCCCGCCGTACAGGAACGAATGGCGGTGTACCTTCAGGTCGTAGCCCCAGTTGGCGTCGTAAACGCCGAAGCCTGTGGTACTGCGCCAGACATAAATCATGCTGTGCGGCTTTGGCTCGTCAAACTGGATGATATCTCCCGGCCACGCCTGCGCGATCAGCTTGCGAAGGTTCTCCTCGGTATACTGCCCGCGGTCCAGCCGCGCGACCCGATAGATATTGTCCGTCACCGGCGTGCCGGGGTAGCTCCAGTCCGTGTAGTCCGTGCCGAATAGCCGGTACCAGACCTCGCGCGCAAAACCCATGCATTGTATCGCGCCCTGACAGGCGTAGTCCTCCGGAAGCTGATACCCGTCCGGATACCGCTTTAGCAGCTGTTCCAGGGCAGCGGCAACACTCGCAGTATCCGGCGCGGCGCTGCCGGCGGAGGACAGCGCGGTCGGCAACAGCAGCCACTGCTGGTCATCCCCGCCCTGATAGGGACGCAGCGTCAGGCGTCCCTGCACGTTGGTCAGCGCAAGCGCGGAATCCGACGCCATGCGGATGCTGTACGCGCCGTCCTGCTCCCGATAAAACACGAAATACTGGCTATCCGTGCCGTTTTCATTGTAAAAATAGGGCTGCGTACCGGACGACACCGGGTTCGCATTGACCGCTTTGCCGTCCGCGCCCGCCGCGAGCAGCCGAACCGTCCTGTTTCCGAGATTTTTGACTGTGAACTTCTGCGTGTTCGCGCTGCTGCGCGCCGTGATCCAGACGCCGCCGCGCCCGTCCTCCGCCGCGGGGACGGCGGTCATGTCGCCGCCCGTCGCAGCGCTGCACAGCTCATACAGGCCGTCCGCGACATAAACTGCCGCCGGCTCTCCTGTACTCGCGGGCAGCGAAGTCCCCGGCCATACGCCCGCGGCACGGGCGCTCTCTTCCGTGAAAACGCCTGCGCCCGCCAGCTTTTGCGCCAACGTGCGGGTCTCGCCCTTGCCGCAGATCGTAAGCGCTGCATAGGAAAGGTTGACGAGGTCGCTCCGGGTAAAGACGCCGCCTGCCCAGCGCGCGGCCTGCGCGCTGTCTGCAAGCCCGAGCGCCTGCGCGCGGCGCACGGCGGTCTGCAGCGTAAAGCCGTCTCTGTCCTCGCTGTATCCCAGCGCGCGCAGCAGCCAGGTACAGTACTCCGCGGCGGTCAGGCTCTGCGCCGTGCCGAACCGCGCGCCGCCGACGCCGACCGTCAGCCCGCTGCGGTAGCCGTAGCCGACATAACCGCGGCCCCAGGCGGGCACATCGGTGAACGGGTGGGTATAGGAGCCGGTTTTTGCCGTCCCCTCCTCGCCGAGCAGGCGAATGAGCAGGACAAACCCCTCCAGCCGGGTCGGACGGTTGTCCAGCCCGAAACCGTCCGCATCCCCCTGAAAAATACCGAGCGACTTGAGCGCGTAGGCGCGCTCCATCGTCCGGGAGGACGTGTCCGCGGTCGCCGCGGCAGCGGGCGCCCATAAGAAAGAAAGGCACAGCAAAACGGATAGGAATCGCTTCATGATTGTATTGACACACTCCTGTTGTTCTGTCGGCAGCTGTCGCCGCCGTGGTTCTTGGATGAAATTGCAATCAGTATATCACAAAACAAAGGTCTAAAAAACCGTTATCTGCATTTACAGGGATACTTTCGGTGAAAGTGGATAAAAAAGAGCCGGGAGGTCGCTGCCCTCCCGGCTCTTTTTATGAATGCTGCATAAATTGCGCCGCAAACGCTTTTTACCGGGAGCCGCCGCCTGAGCCGCCGCCCGAAAAACCGCCGCCGCCGCCCATGGACGAAAAACCGCCGCCGCCGCTGGAACGGGATTCCGCCGCGCTGCGCCCGGCTTCCATGCCGCGCGCCGCCGCCCGCGACATGTTGTTGATCATAAGCATCATCCAGAAAATGTCCCCGTTTGTGCCGTAGCCCATCTGGGCCTGCTGCTCAAAGTGCTTCGGATACAGCTCCTTGAACTCCTCCGCAACCTGATCCGCAATGCCGAACAGCGTGGCAAACACCAGATAGTCGTCCCACAGCTCGACCTCGACGGCCTGCCGCTCGTTGATGATGGTGAAATCCTGCAAATACTTCTTAAAGCCCATCGCCCCGCGCGCCAGCTCCTGCCCGCGTGCGGTAATTACGGTTTCTTCGCTATCGATCAGCCCGAAGAATTTCTTGACCGGCCGGGTCTCCAGCGCGCCCATGCCGCGCAGCGCGCGGCGGCCCTCAATGGCGGCCTCCTCCAGCCAGCCCTCCACCTGGGTATAGTGCCGCTGCGACCATTTGTAGAATTCCTTTTCCTGCAGAATGCCGTCGCCGCCGGAGGCTTCCCGCATCATTTCATAGAGCGAACGCTCCGCGCCCGACAGGCTGTCAAGGTTGCCGCTGAATACGATGGACGGCTGCTTGCCGCCGCCAAGGCCGAGGAACGCCTTTTTCTCTGTCTCCTCGATACGCACCAAATGCCGATACGTCCAGCGCAGCAGATACGCGCCCATGAGCGCGCCGTCGGTCTTCATCTCGCCCATCGCGTCCAGCAGCGCGTAAGCCGCGGGCAGGTTGCCGCCGCAGGGGATATCCCGCGCATACTCCACGTCCCTCGCGAAAACGCGGGACAGGCCGGAAACCGCGGCGCTGCCCGAACGGCCCGCGCCGCGCGCAATGCCGAAAATGGCCAGCCCGACTACGAGCAGGAAAAACACCGGGAAGCCTGAAGTGAGCGCGCCGAAAAGCCCGCCCAAAAAGCCTGAGGAGTGAAATTTGGAAAGCCCGCTCGACAAGCCCTCGTTGTAATTTCCATCATAACCGCCCTGCGGCGCGTCGTTTTCCTTCGTATAGTCGCTGCCCGCAAGCGCCTCATCCTCGAGCGCCGAAAAGGATTCATCCCGCGTGCTGGTCGGGGTGAAAAGTCCCTTATCAAAACGCGCCATCAGAGTGACGTGATTGCTACCGTCCAGCGCCTCGTTCGTCCAGGCGTGAATCACGCCGTCCTCGACATAGATTTCGCCCGCAAAGCCGAACGCCCACACGCCGGTTTTTTCGTCCTCGAGCGCCTGCGGCGCGCGAATCGTCACGTCGACCTTGCCCGGCGGGCTCGACATCTGGTCATTGATAAAACGAACATTGAATCCGTCATAATCTAAATACGATTTGACGAAATTCGTCATAGTATAACTTGCAGTATATGTTCTTTCGCCATAATCCCCCAAGCCCCAACACAGCTCGTAGCCGTCCGACTTGATGACGACGCCGCATTTCCCGGCCTTTTGCTCGCGCGAGCGATCGACATCCCATGCGCCCTCGTTCGTATACTGTTTGCCGGTCTCATCACTGACGGAAAAATCCGTGATCTCCATGTCCCCCATGTTGACCTTGTTCAAATACCACTCGGTACCCTGCGTCGCGTCGATCTGCCACACCTCGGTGACATGCGCCGCGCCGCTTTCATCAAGCGTCACATCGACCGTCACGCTGTCGACTGATTCCGCCGACGCGGTCAGCGGAATCGCGAAACACAGAAGCAGGGCGCTTAAAAGCCCCGCTGCAATCCTCTTTTTCATCACGGCTCCTCTCGTCTTACGCCATGGAAGGCATATCGGTCTTGCTCTGATCGGTCTCCAGATAGTCGCGCACCGAGAAGCCGAGCGGGCCCGCGAGGAAGCTGCCCGGAATCTGGCGCACCATGCGGTTGAACTTGGTCACGGTGTCGTTATAGACCATGCGGCCGTGCCGGACGTTGTTTTCATACTGGTTGACGCTGTCCATGGTCTGCTTGTAGACCTGCTGCGCCTTGAGGTCCGGATAAGCCTCCGCGACCGCCATCAGGTGGGTGAACGCCTGGGTGATCATATTTTCCTGCGCGTCCACCTCGGCAGCCTTGCTGCCCGCAGTGATCGGGCGGCGCGCCGCGACCGTATCCATCAGCGTCTTGTATTCATGCTCGGAATAGTTTTTCGTAAGCTGCGCGAGCGCGGTCAGCGCATCCCAGCGGGACGCCTGCTGCACGCCGATCTGGCTGAGCGCGTTGCCGCACAGCTCGTCAAGGCTGACCAGCTGGCGCTGGGTTGATACGACCCACGCGATCAGGATCACCACGATCGCGATGACGATGCCTCCCAAAATCATACCGTTCTGTCCTTTCCGCCGCCCGTTCAGGGCGGCTCACCCGTTGTTAATAGCCTGACTCTCCGTTCAGCAGATCATCGTGCTCCACCCAGTCCTGCACCTGAATCTCATCGTATGTATCGGCGGTGCGGCGGATGACAACCTTGTCGATCCCCGCGTTGATGATAAGCCGCTTGCACATGGTGCAGGAGTTTGCGTCCGGCATGATTTCGCCGGTCTTCATATCCCGTCCGACCAGGTAGAGCGTCGCGCCCAGCATCTGCTCGCGGGGCGCGGCAATGATCGCGTTCGCCTCGGCGTGCACCGAGCGGCAGAACTCGTACCGCGTGCCGCGCGGAATCTTCATCTTCTCACGGACGCAGGTGCCGATGTCGATGCAGTTCGCCCGCCCGCGCGGCGCGCCGGTGTAGCCGGTTGAGACGATTACGTCGTTTTTGACGATCACCGCGCCAAAGTTGCGCCGCAGACAGGTGCCGCGCTCCAGCGCGACCTGCGCCATATCCAGATAGTAGTTGGTTTTATCCCGTCTTGTCATGTCGGAACCCTCCGTTTCCATGGGATGTTTCAGCAAATCAGCCGCCCGTCCTCGATGGCGACCGTGCGCTCCGCGCGCCGTGCGACCGCCTTGTCGTGCGTGATGAGCACAATGGTGTGTCCCGCCGCGTGCAGCTCGTCGAACAGCCGCAGCACCTCCGCCGCCGCGCAGGGATCCAGATTACCGGTCGGCTCGTCCGCCAGCAGCAGGCACGGGTTTCCGCAGACCGCGCGGGCGATTGCGACGCGCTGCTGCTGCCCGCCGGAAAGCGCGCCCGGCCGGTGCCGCATGCGCGGCGCCAGCCCGACCCGCTCGAGTGCGGCGGCGGCGCGCGCCTCCCGCTCCCTGCGCGGCACGCCGCGGAACAGCAGCGGCAGCGCGACGTTTTCCAGCGCGGTCAGGTCAGGCGACAGACGAAAGCTCTGGAATACAAAGCCGATTTCCCGCCCGCGCAGGCAGGCCAGCACATCGGCGCGCAGCGCCGAAACGTCCCGCCCGCCGAGCA
>JBFWIM010000005.1:0-44815 GCA_050255995.1 Intestinibacillus sp. | reverse complement strand
CGGCGCGGCGCCCGTCATGGCGGCGGATCATCTGGGCATCCCGATGATGCCGGCGACCGTGCAGGCGGTGCGTACGCTCGAGGAGATCGGCATGAAGGATAAGGTCAGCCTGATCGTTTCGGGCGGCATCAAGGACGGCGCGGATCTGGCCAAGGCGCTCGCCATCGGCGCGGACGCGGTGGCCATCGGCACGGCGGCCATGGTCGCCATGGGCTGCAAGGTATGCATGAACTGTCAGGCGGGCCAGTGCGCGTTCGGCATCGGCACGCAGATTCCGGATCAGGTCGCAAAGCTCGACATCGACGAGGCGGCTGAGAAGGTCGCCAACTATCTCACGGCGATGACCGAGGAGGCCGTGCTGCTGGCCAAGGCGGCAGGCAAGACCAAGTTGCGCAACATGGAGCGCGAGGATCTGCGCACGCTGACGCTGGAAAGCTGCGCCATGACCGGTATCCCGCTCGTCGGCAGCGACCTGGTGCTGGGCGAGGGCTTCGGCTACACCGCGCAGAACCGGCTGTAGGCGGGGGGAGTCCCTGACTGCAATCAATCATTTTTATAAATGGAGGAAAGAACAATGGAGCTTACAAGAACGAATTATTCGTCCGGCGCGCCGCTGGAGGAAAAGGTCGGCTACAGCCGCATGGTCAAGGTAGGGCCGTTTGTGTCGGTCGGCGGCACCACCTCTGTGCAGCCGGACGGCACGGTTTACGGCGAAACCGCCTATGAGCAGACCAAATACGTGCTGGAAAAGCAGGTGAAGCTGCTGGAACAGGCCGGCGCCTCGGCCGCCGACGTGATCAAGGTTAAGGTATACGCCACCGACATGAAGTTCGGCGGCGAAATCTGCAGCGCATACGCGGAGATTTTCCACGACATCCGCCCGCTGTGCACGGTAGTCGGCACGCCCGCCCTCAACCGCCCGACCCAGTTCGTTGAAATCGAGATGGAAGCGGTCGTCGGCTGCGCGCTTTGACCCAATTTGATTGCGGAACCCCCTCCGGTATACCGGAGGGGGTTTTAGAATGCGCCGCGCATAGCCTGCGGCGAACCACTGGAGAGGACGAGGCAAGGCTGTAAGCGTCAGCGCTCGGTTTTTCGGAAATTTCGTATTTTTTGCGTTTCCCTGTCAATCAGACAAATGAAATCCCCCCTTTACGTCCATCCTGATATGTAATAGAATAACTATACAATCCCGCGGACGAACACAAAGCACATGCCGGCCCCAACGTGGGCACTCGCGCAGGACAAAAAAGGAGGAATCCATTTGATTTTTCACAGTGAGGAACAGGAAGCTGTGCTGCATGCGCTTTCCACGGACGCGTCGCAGGGGCTTGACGATCGGCAGGTTCTTGAAAACCGGAGCCGGTACGGAGAGAACCGGCTGCGCGAAAAGAAGGAAAAGACCCTTTTGCAGCGTTTTGGGGATCAGTTCAAGGATGTTATGATCCTGATTCTGATGGCGGCGGCAGCCATTTCCTTTGTGATTGCCTTTGTGGAGCGCGACCCCGGAGAGTTTTTTGAGCCCGCGCTCATTTTACTGATCGTCGTGCTCAACGCGGTGATCGGTGTTTTGCAGGAAAGCAAGGCGGAAAAAGCGCTCGACGCGCTTAAAAGCCTTTCCGCCCCGCATGCGCGGGTCATTCGCGGGGGAATGGAAAAGGTGATTGACGCGGCGGAGCTTGTGCCGGGCGACATCATCCGGCTGGAGGCCGGGGATTTTGTTCCCGCGGACGCCAGGCTGCTGCGCAGCGCCAGCCTGAAAAGCGAGGAATCCGCGCTGACGGGCGAATCGGTTCCGTCCGAGAAGGATGCGGATGCGTCCGTCGATGAAAGCGCGCCGCTGGGCGACCGCAGCAACATGGTGTTTTCCGGGTGCAGCATTACCTATGGTACAGCCCGGGCGGTTGTGACGGCCACAGGCATGGACACCGAGATGGGGAAAATCGCCAATCTCCTCGAAAATGAGGAGAAAGCGCAGACGCCGCTCCAAAAGAAGCTGGCGCAGCTTGGCAAGTATCTGGGGATTGTGGCGCTTGCCGCCTGCGCTGTGATTTTTGTCGTCGGCATTTTAAACGGAATCCCCGTGCTGGAGATCTTCATGACTGCGGTCTCGCTCGCGGTGTCCGCGATCCCGGAAGGGCTGCCCGCCATTGTGACGGTCGTCCTGTCTATCGGCGTGCAGCGCATGGTAAAGCGGAATGCCATCATCCGGCGTCTGCCCGCGGTCGAGACGCTCGGCAGCGCGTCCGTGATCTGTTCCGACAAGACCGGAACGCTCACACAGAACCGCATGACGCTGGTGCAGGCGTATCTGGACGGCGGGAGCGGCACGGAGCCCATTCACACACAGAACTCCGAGGCCGTAAAAACACTGCTGCGCTACGGTACGCTATGCTCGGACGGCTCCGTGACCTTCCATGAGGGCAGGGAACAGCACATCGGCGACCCCACAGAGACGGCCATCGTGCTGGCCGCGCACAAAAACGGCATGCCCAGGGAGGAGCTTGCGAAAGCGTATCCCCGTCTGGCGGAAATTCCGTTTGATTCGGACCGCAAGCTGATGTCCACAGTCAACCGGATGGACGGAAAGAATATCGTAATTGTCAAGGGCGCCTTTGACATGATGGCGCTGCGCTGTGTGCACGGTGATCTGCAGGCGGCAAAACGGGTCAACCAGGAGATGAGCGCCGCCGCTCTGCGCGTGCTTGCCGTGGGCTATAAGGAGATCGACCGTGTTCCGGAAAAACCGACGCCCGGAGAACTGGAAAACGGACTGACCTTTATGGGCCTTGTGGGCATGATCGACCCGCCCCGCCCGGAGGCGGCCGCAGCGGTGGAAACCTGCCGCAGCGCGGGCATCCGGCCGGTCATGATCACGGGCGACCATGTTGTGACCGCCTCGGCCATTGCAAAGTCGCTCGGCATCCTGCAGGAGGGCGACGAGGCCATCACCGGCTCGGAGCTCGACGAAATGACGGATGCCGAACTGGACGCGCGCGTGCGGCATATCTCGGTCTATGCGCGCGTGTCGCCCGAGAATAAAATCCGTATTGTCAAGGCATGGCAGCGCAAGGGGCAGGTTGTATCCATGACGGGCGACGGCGTGAACGACGCTCCCGCACTCAAGGCCGCCGACATCGGCTGCGCCATGGGCATCACGGGCACCGACGTGGCCAAGGGCGCGGCGGATATGACGCTCACGGACGACAATTTTGCGACCATCGTCGAGGCTGTGCGCGAAGGGCGCGGCATTTACGCCAATATCAAGAAGGTCGTGGGCTTCCTGCTCGGCACCAACATCGGCGAGGTGGTCACGGTTTTCGTCGCCATGCTGCTGTGGCATAAAACCCCGCTGCTGTCCGTGCAGCTTTTGTGGATCAACCTTGTGACAGACAGCCTGCCTGCCATTGCGCTCGGCATGGAGCCGGTGGAAGCGGGCATTATGCACCAAAAGCCCAAGCCCAGGGACGAGAGCATCTTTGCGCACGGGTTCGGGCTGCAGATCCTTTTGCAGGGCCTGATGTTCGGCATTCTGTCGCTGGCCGCTTTCCGCGTCGGCGAAAGTGCGACGGGCGTGACCGAGGGCGGACGGACGCTCGCCTTTATGGTGCTGGCGCTGTCTCAGGTCGTGCAGGCCTTTAATATGCGTTCCGAGCGTTCGCTGTTCAAAATTGGCGCATTCACCAACCATAAGCTGAATGGGGCGGCGCTGATTTCCGTACTGCTCGTTGTGTTCGTCCTGTTTACGCCGGCGGCCGCCGCGTTCGGCCTGATCGCCCTTTCCGCCCGGCTCTATCTGCTGGGCGTCGGGCTGGTTCTGGCGCCGCTGCTTGTGATGGAGCTTTCCAAGGCTTTGTGCGCCATCGGCAAGCGGCGCTGAGGAATGGCTGCGGAGGATGCCGTCGCCTTGCCGGGGATGCGGGTTACTGAACGAAAAAAAGCGGCGGTTTTTATGCAAAACCGCCGCTAAGTATTTTGTTGGTGCGCGCCGTCAGCTTCCCGCCTGCTCGCGTGCGGCCATATCGGCCATAATACGCGGATAGAGACGATCGAGGCGGTAGAAGAGCAGCGAGACGGCGATCAGCCCCCAGGAAAGCAGGTTGCCCCAGATGTAAAGCCCTGTGATCATGGCCGCAGCCTGCTCGGAAATCACAATTTCGCCCGAAAATCCGGCAAGATCGAGCAGCAGCCCGACGAGCGCCAGCGTTGCGCCGCCGCCGAACTTCTGTCCGGCCGTCGTGGTCGCGACCATCATGCCCTGCAGGCGGACGCCGGTCTTCCAGTGGCCGTACTCGATGATGTCCGCAAGCATGGAGTATTTGACGCCGCGGAAGCAGCCCTTGCCAACGCCGCGCAGCACACAGGCAAACAGCGCGAGGCTCAGGCTGTCCGGTGCGAGCAGCTGCGCCGCCATGCCGAAGGATGCGACGCACGCGCCGATGAGCGCGACGTTGCGCTTGCCCAGCCGGAAAATAAAAGGCGCGAGCAGCAGCACCACAAGGATTTGCGGGATGCTCTCAAAGGACGCGAGCAGACCGGTCAGGTTGCGGTCGCCCAACACATACTGTGCGTAGTATGCGCCGCAGGAGCCGGTCACCGCTTCATAAAAGGCGAGGAAGACCGAAAGGCCGAAAAACAGCAGGAAATACCGGTTGGTCACAACCAGCCGCAGGCCGCGCAGCAGCGGCACGGCGCTGCCCTGCTCGGTCCTTGTCTGGAGCGTGACGCGTTCCCGGCAGCGGGAAAAGCAGAACCACAGCATGGCCACCGCGATCACCGCATAGAACAGGGAGAGCGTGACCCACGCGTGCTGCGTGTTGCCCAGCAGCGTGACGAGCGGAAAGGTGACCGAGGTGACGATCAGGTTGCCGATGGCGGACATAGCCGTGCGGTAAAGATTGACCGAAGCGCGCTGATCGGTGTCGCGCGTCATCAGCGTGGCGAGCGTGGCATAGGGCAGGTTGAGGGCGGTGTACACAACCGTTGTGCACAGGTTATAGGTGACGAACACATAAACCGCGCGCACCCAGGGCGAGGCGGGCGGCACGGTAAACAGCAGCACGGCTGAAACGCCGTAAGGCACCATCATCCACAGGATCCAGGCGCGCGCCTTGCCGTGCCGCGAGCGGGTGCGGTCGATCAGCAGGCCGATCAGGATGTCGCTCGCACCGTCAAACAGGCGCGAGACCGTGAGAATCATGCCGACGACCAGCACGTCCATATGTACAACGTTTGTGTAAAAGTAAAGCAGGAGCGAGGTGGTCAGCGCAAAGACCACGTTGCACGCAACATCCCCCGTGCCGTAAGCGAGCTTTTCGGTTACGCCGATCCGTGCATACTGCGGATCGGCGGCGCGCGCCGGTTTGGACTGCATGCGGATTCCCTCCCTCCCGCGCCGTGACGCAATACCATCGTAGCCCGGCACAGAATAAAAATCAATGGACAAAAGCGACCAAGGCATTTTGTTCAATCTAGGCATGGTGTACAATGCGCTGCCGTGATAAAATAAGGAAAAAACAGACACGGAGGCGCGCCGCCATGGAAAAAAACCTGTATATGCTGATGGAGGGCATCTATCCGACCCTGCACCGCGTGGAAAAGAAGATCGCCGATTACGTCCTGTCCCATGCCGACGAGGTGGCGGTCATGAGCGTGCAGGAGCTTGCGCGCATACTCGACGTGGCGGAATCGAGCATTGTCCGCTTCAGCAAGACGACCGGCTGCACGGGCTTCGCGGAGTTTAAGCTGATGCTGGTGAAGTATGCGCCGCGCGCGGCACGCACCATTTTTGAGGAGCTTTCGCCCGAAAGCAGCGCGGAAACCATCGCAAAGACCGTGTTCAGCCGGAACATTGAAACCCTGCAGCAGGCGCTCGGCCTGCTGGACTGCGACAAAATCGGACGCGCGGTCGACTGGATGGACGATGCGGAGCGCATTGTGTTTTACGCGCTGGGCGCGTCCGCTTCGCTTGCGGAGGATTTTTACATCCGCCTGATGCGCATCGGTATGAACGCGCAGGCGGTGACCGACGCGCACCTGAGCCAGATCTCCGCGGGGATGCTTGACCGCCGGGCGGTCGCGGTCGGCATCACGCACACCGGGCGTACGACCGAGGTGGTGCATGCGCTCGGGGTGGCGCGCGCCCAGGGCGCCAGAACCATCGCGATCACAGGCTTCCCGCAGACCCCTGTAGCGCGCACGGCCGATCTCTGTCTGGAGCTCTATTCTCCGGAGCAGCTGTTTGTCTCCCCACGCGTGGCGCAGGTCTCGCTGATTGACAGCCTGTATGTCGGGCTGGCCCTGCGCCGCAAGGCGAGCGCGCTCAGCTATGTTGGGCGCATGGAGGAGTCGCTCGCGGATTTCCGCCTGAAATAGCATGCCGTACAATTGTAAAGCGCAGTTTTGGACATCCTGCCGAAAAGCGGGATGTTCTTTTTCATTGAATAATATTCGATTATACGGAACAAATATTTTTTATGGCAGAATATATAAGAAATTTTATTCGATATTGTATAGAACTAATGAAATAAAAAATATGCAGGAAATGGGCTTGCATTTGTGAGTTATTCTCAATATAGTTTAAGAACAGACGGAGAAACTCGGAAAACAAAACAGGGGAGGTATCGGAGCAACAGCTTAAAAACGAATAATATTCCGACTTTCTGAGATTAATGGAGTAAAAAGGAGAAGGAAGAGGCATGAAACATACCATGAGAAGGGTGCTTTCCTGGCTGCTCGTCATGGCGATGACGCTGGCTGTGATGCCCGCCGTATTTGCGGCGGATGGCCCGCAGTTCAAAAACGGTCCGTATCTGCTCGCGCCCAAAACAGACAGCATGGTGGTCGTCTGGGAAAGCACGGCGAAGACAAATGCAACCATCGCTTGCGGTACGGATGCAAACGCGCTCGGCGACCCGGTTGCGGTTTCACCCGACGCCGACGCGCCCGACTTTCAGGGCGAAAAAATGCAGCTGTATTACTACAAGCTGGAGAACCTCAAGCCGGGCACCCGGTATTATTATGAGGTCAAACTGGCCGGCGGGGAAAGCTGCAAGGCAAGCTTTAACACGCTGGACGACGATCCGGACCAAATCAATCTGATTACGCTGTCCGACTCGCACATCTTTGCCACCCGCGCCGAGCTGGATGCGGCGGTCAAGTCCTACGATCCGGATATCATCCTGCACTGCGGCGACCTCGTTGAGGGCACGGGCGCGCAGGCCGAGCAGTTCAGCTTCTGGTTCCACGGCGGTTCGCAGGAGGATTTTATCCATTCGTATCCCGTCGTTTACTCGAGCGGCAACCACGACCAGGGCGGCGCCTATTTTGACGCCTATGTTTACAAGATTCAGGATGAGGAATACGGCGCCACGGTCGAGGGCGACAGCTCCTTTAATTACGGCGGCATCCACATCATCACGATGAACAGCAACCCCTGGGGGCTGTTTCAGATGAACTCCGAGGCGACCGGCAACAAGGCCGACGCGGCGACGCTCAAGACCATTGACGACGCGATGGCGTGGCTCAAGAGCGACCTCGCGACCGATGCGGCCAAGAATGCGGAGTTCCGCCTCATCATGATGCACCACCCGGTCTCGGACGCGTACACAAAGCGGTACATCCCGGCGGTGATTGAGCCGGGGCGCGTCAACCTGCTGCTTTCCGGACACACCCACAGCTATGCGCGCGCGGTTTCCGCCGATCCGGCAATTGGCGCGGGCACGATCTATCTGACCCATCAGGACGCGCGCACGTACAACAAAAAGGGCGATTTCTTCCACATCACCGGTACGCCGGGCGAGGGCGTGCTGACGGTTGAAAACTACGGCGCGGACGGCCAGGGCAAGCAGAGTCTGGTGGCCAACACAACCAAGGTTGCCAGCAAAACGCAGCAGTTGTCCTTCAGCGACGTCTCCATCTCCCCGAATGAGGTGCTGTGCAACGGGGAAGTGACCGTATCCGCAAAGGTGACCAACAACGGCAAGGGCCTGGCCGCGGCGGCCATCCCGGTTTCCGACAACGGCACGACGCGCTATCTCTATAAATTCGGCGGTGAGATCAAAACGCTGGAGCCGGGCGAGTCCGCCAGTCTGACCGGCACGCTCAAGATGGATTCGCTTGGCGCGCATACGCTGAAGCTTGCCGGCAAAACGGTGCCGGTGAACGTCAGGTTCCGTCCTGCGACCTTCTCATATGACAATCTGCGGGTGAAAATGGGAGACGGTGAGACGAGCGACATCGAAAGCAATATCCTGAACCTCAAGGCGGACGTCACCAACATCGGTAACGAGGCGGGACTGGCTTCCGCCGAGTTCAAGATCGACGGCAAGCCGGTCGCGTCCAAGAGCTATCAGCTCGCAGCGGGCGAGAAAAAGACGGCGGAATTCTCTTACACCTTCGACAAGGCGGGCGAATATCAGGTCACCATCGGCAATGCCGCGCCCCAAACGGTTTATATCGAAGGATCGATTCAAGGGATGCCGATTGTGAAAGATAAATCCGGAAACGGCAATTTTGGCTACATCCATGGCGCTCCGGAATTCGGCACGGATGACAATGGGCGGCAGACCCTTGTGCTCGACGGCCTCCGAGACTACATCGAGGTGCCGGACAACGGCGGCTACACGGTGAAGGACGGCGTGAGCGGCATGGTATGGGCCAATCTGCCGAGCGCAGGCACGACCAAGGGCGGCGTATCCGAGCTGACCGAACCATACGTTGACCTTGACGGCAAGGGCGCGATTCCCGATCACAACCCGCTGATGGTCAAGGGGATCGGACTCGGCTGGGGCACGCCCTACCTGTTCCGTCTGGCCGTACGCGAGACCGGCAAGGTGACCTACGGCGTTTGCCTGCTGGACGACAACGGCGAATTCAGCTGGAACGACGGCAGTCAGGCCGAAGCGGGCATTAAGAAGGATGCCTGGGTGCAGTATACCAGCACTTTTGACTTTCAAAATGGCGGCGACGGCTATCAGAACGGCTACAACAGCGCCCATGTCGACAAACCGGCGTTCACCGCCCCGGTCAAGAACTGGGAGGGCGAACCGCTCTACATCGGCCTCGGCTTTAAGAACACCCTGCTGACCGGCCGCAACCGCGGCATGTATCACACCATGCTGCCCGGCGCGGTTTCTCAGGTGCGTTTCTATACGTCCAAGGTTTCCGCTGCGGAAAACGACGCGATACGCGCCAATCCGACCGCCGCAGGCGCTTCCGCCAGGAACCTGAAGATCTGGTTCGATTTTGAGAGCGCGAATATTGAGACCAGAGGCACGCACACCACCGAGTGGGTCGCCGCGACCGCCGCGCCGACTGCACTCAGCTATGACGCTTCCTTCCAGGGCGCGGCTTCCATCACCGCGACCGTCCAGACCTCAGACGACGGTAAAACAGTGAAGGAAGAAAAGGCCGTTGCACTGAGGAGCGGCGCCGACACCGCAGAGCTGACGGGCATGGCAGATGCAAAATATGTGCGCATCCAGACCGCGTTCGTATCCGATCTCAACAAAACCGCCTCAAGTGTGCCGGTGCTGAACGAGTATGTGCTGAACGCCGGCGCGTCCAAGCGCTGGAATACGCTGGCCGACTGGAACAAGGGCGTATTCACGGGCGCGGCCGCCCATCAGCCGGGCGACGTATACCGCAATCATGCCGCAGACTTCGGCAACTACAGTGGCACGGCAGACGAGCCCGATCTGGTCGGCTTCACCGATATTGCAAGCCACTGGGCCAGAACCTCCATCGATTATGTCGTATCGAAGGGTCTGTTTACCGGCGCGAGCGCAAGCCGGTTTGAGCCGGAAACCGCGATGACGCGCGGCATGTTCGTCACGGTGCTTGGACGCATGGCGAACGCACAGGGCTCCGGGGAACAGGCGGCAGCCGCGTTCACCGATGTGGGCGCGGACGAATACTATGCGCCGTATGTTGCATGGGCGCAGCAGAAAGGCATCGTAAACGGCGTGTCCGCAAACCGGTTTGATCCTTCCACGGTGATCAGCCGCGAGCAGATGGCGGCCATCCTGAGCCGTTATATCGACAGTGCGGCTCTGGCGCTGCCCGACACCGCGGGCAAGGCCTCCTTCGCGGATGACAAGTCCATTTCGGCCTATGCGAAGGACGCGGTTTACGACATGCAGCGGAGCGGCATGCTCATGGGCAAGCCGGGCAACCGGTTTGATCCGCAGGGCACCGCCGTGCGCGCGGAAGTCGCGACGTTGATTGCCCGTTTCGCACAGGCTGCGAAGGCCGCCTGATTCCGTTCTCCTGCATGCCCCAGGCAAAAAAGACCTCCCGCCGCGGATGTGTTCCGCGGCGGGAGGTCTTTTGCTTGTCTGCCGTATGGCCTAGATGGCGGTAATCGCCTTGTACAGGTCGAAGAGATTTTCATCACTTGGGTAATCGTTGACCAGAACAATGTTCGGATGTGTGAACGGCAGGTTGGGAATCGTCGTGATAATGATATCGTATCCGTCTGGAGCGAACGACCATAAAATCTCCGGGAAACGCGCCGGAGTCACGCTGATTTTCACGCGATGCTCCTGATTGAAGAACAGAGAAATCAGCTCCACAAGGTAATTTGCATGCGGTGTGCCAAAATCACTGATGACCAGCGCGGTTTTCGCGGGGGTGAACATGGAAATTGCGGGATAGCAGGAGCATGCCCAGAACAGGACGTCGTTCAAATGCGGGGACATATCCAAACCGACGTTTTCGGAAAATCGCTGCAGGTTGCTTTTAAATACCCGATAAACGGGCGCGTTGTGCCTTTTAAGAGCGGTGGAAAAGTAAGAGACACGGTCAAACAGAACGGAGGTGGGAAACGGACGGTATTTTGCACACAGGTAAAGCGACTTGAGGGCATAGCCGAGGCAGCGCCGGGTGTCTGCATCCGGTACAGTTCCCAGATACCCGAAAATTCTGTCGAAGAACCGTTCCGTTTCCCGGGCGGCCAGGTCCTTTTCCGCGCCGGAATCCCATCCGCAGTACTGCAGAAGCAGAAACGCATGGATCGGCCGCAGGTTCTCTTCGGATATTTGCGGGAAATGGCCTTGTATACCGGCAAGCTCTTTGCTGCCGATTTCCCGTCCCGCGCTTCTGGAAGAGGGAAGGGTATAGCCCTGGTTTTCCCGAACGAGCGATACGGTATACAGCATTCTTTGGAACAGGACGCCAATGCTGTCGTTCAGGATGAAAGATGCATAGAGGGGATCCAGATTTTGCTTTAAAATTCTCTCAATGATGTTCTGCACCGTGGTGGTGTCAAAATCGATGTGATATTTTTTCAAGGAGGGTCCGGACAGTTCAAGCAAGAAACAGGCAAAGAATTGCCTGAGAAACTGCTCGTCCGACGCGGTGAACTCATAGATGTTGTTTTTGTGCTGAATGGCCATGCCGTGCGCAGTAAGGAACCGGTTGATCCGGGGCAGCAGACGCATCAGGGTGGATTTGCTGGCAAAGAGCTTTTGCTCGTAAAATTCAATGCCGTTGTGCGGAAAAAACAAAATTTCCTCGAGCCAGCGAAGGGCGGTGGATTCATTAAACAAATCCATAAAGACCTTGCCCATCGAAGCGGTGTTCAGATGATGCGCCTTCATCCCCTTTTTGCTGGAA
The DNA here is from genome assembly GCA_050255995.1 of Intestinibacillus sp. GTDB lineage: Bacteria > Bacillota > Clostridia > Oscillospirales > Butyricicoccaceae > Intestinibacillus. Next base: position 33,199 of record JBFWIM010000005.1, on the reverse strand, counting down.
ACCTCCAGATTGAGGATCGGTCCCCACCGTCTCCGGAGACAGGCGATATCCTCCGAGATGGTTCGTTCGCTGATCTCTAAATATGCGGCCAGGTCGCCGATCGTCACCCAACCCGGATGCGCGATCAGAATTTCAAGCATTTTCATCATTCGCTGAGCAGGCATATCCAGGAGCTCGCGCAATAGCATCACCTCCAAACTTGTAACCGGATGGCGCGAACGATCGGGTGCATACAGTTGGAATTATTATATTCCAACTTTGGGCAGGTTGTCAAAGATGCGCGGAAATGATCAAATACTTGCCTATGAGGGCTGTAAATAATATGAAGTAAATACATAATTATATAGTTTTTAGATGAAGTTTGTCAACAATTGCGTGCACATCGGAAAAAAGTGAATATCAATACCGTGCGCGGATGAAGTACAATTAATTTAGTATGCTGGCGTTTTTTACAGTATTTTGACATAATTTTATTGGCGGCGATATCTGTAACCGTGTCGGCAAAATTGGGAGGAGATAGAGGAATGCGGAAACGTAGAAACAAATACGTCAGCTTATTGATGGCAGTCTGCCTTATGCTGCCGTTCGCGAGCTCCATTGCCGCACTTGCGGCAGGGCTGCCGGAGGAGCTGACCGATACCGAATATTTGGTGGTTCATGGTACCGAAGACGAGTATGATGGGTTGGGAGGTCCGTCCGCTCTGACTGTCGAGAGGGCGGACGGCACGGAAATCCTGTCTGAAGGCAATGTCTATTCCGATGTGCCGGAGGGCGCGACCATCGACCTCGAATACGTTTTCCATCTGGAAGACGGCGACGGTGAGGGTGAGATGTACACCTATTCGGGGGACAACTTTTTTACGATTACGCTGCCGGAGGGTATTACCTTTGATCCGCCGGCGGACGAAGCGCAGCCCATTATGGCGGAAGATGAAAGCGGGGACGAATGGCAGCTCGGTACCTGGAGCTTTACCGACGGCCACACGATTCTGGTTGCGTTGAGCGACGAAGCCGGGAATCACCGCAGCATCTGGGGCAAGGTGGGCGTTACCGGCACCTTCCGTACGCTGGAAGACGGCGAAAATACCAGTACGCAGCTTCAGCTCGGCACACAGACCGTCGTCTTTGAGCGCGAGGTTCCCCCGCCGCCGGAAATTGAGCTGGAGAAGGAAGGCGCCTACGACGCTGAGACCAACACGATTACCTGGACGGTCACCGTAACCCCGCCGACGGGCGTGGATCTGGCCGGGTATTCTCTGGCGGATACATACAGCCCCAACCAGACCTTCCAAACGGATTCGTTCAGGGTCGGCGAAACGGACATTGCCGTGGAGGCTCTCGACCTGACGGCCGAAAATCAGGTGGCATATACCTTCCCGGAGAATACCCTGGGCGTGCAGACGATCACCTACAAGACGGCGCCGCAGACTTTTTCCGCCGAAAACGGGACAAGCGCGGAGGTTTCGACCTTTACCAATGAAGCGGTCGTTCAGTCGGGCGGCGATCCGATCACAGACCCGGTGACGGCGGACGTGACCACGGACTGGGTGAGCAAGAGCGGCTCCAAGGCCGTGACCGGCGACGGTTCCATCGTCATCAAGTGGGAGGTCAAAGCGACAGTGCCCAAGGGCGCGGCAAACGCGTATATCGCGGACACGATCCCCGCGGGACTGCAATTGGTGGACAATGCCACCTATCCTGTGAAAATCGGCGCGGAGACCGTCTCCGCCGGCACGGGCGCGGGAACATACAGCTATACCTACACGGACGATACCACGGCAAGCGCCCTGACCTGCCGCTTTCCGGATGGGTTTGCCGCCGCTGAAACGGCCACGGCCACATGGACCTATTATACGCAGGTGGTGAACCGCGACAAGTGGCTGAACAGCAATGGAGCGGTAACCTTCACAAACAGCGCCGCCCTGCATTGGGACGCTATGCCCGACGCGGGCAATCCGCCCCGCGATACCGCAACCGTCACCGGCGTGGGCGCGGGCGGCCTGCTCTCCAAGGGCGCGGGCGGTACGACAGATTACGGATATCCGGGCGACATCAAATGGACCGTGACCGTAAACCGCAACGCAATTGCCATCAATAACGCTATGGTCACCGATACGGTTCCCGCGGGGCAGGCGCTGCTGATCGATGCGGAGCATCCCTTGAGAGTCACCGGGGGCGCGGAGCCGGTGGAGATCACCTCGGCCGCTACCGGAGGGAGTTTTACGTACAATGGCAGCAACAGCTTTTCCTATGCGCTCGGGAACATTACTGCGCAGTACACCATTACGTACTATACCCGGATTGTTGATGTGAATACGGACTCCAATGCCGATGCAGCCGGACTGGACACGCTGTACCAGAACGGCGAGGTCAAGTTTAAAAATAAGGCCGAGCTCAGCAGCGGCAACGGCGTTTCGGCGGAAACGGAGCCCACAAAGACCTATTCCAGCCAGATGCTTACCAAGGACGCGGGCAGCTACGATTACGCGGCGCACACGGTCCGGTGGACGATTACCGTCAACCGGAACCGCCTGCCCCTGACAAACGCCGTGGTGGCCGACTCGCAGCTGCCAGAGGGCATGGTGCTCCTGCTGGATGACATGCATCCCTTTACTGTGACAAAGCGCGGGGAAACGACCCCCGTCGCCACCACGCCCGCCAGCGGAGAAAACGGCGGCGCTTCCTTTACCTGTAATCTGGGGACGATCGACGACGAGTATACTATCAGCTTCTATACGCTGCTCACTGATGAAGCGCTGCGGACACAATGGACGGGCACCAGACCCTTCACCAACACCGCAGAGCTCACAGCCGACCAGATTCCAACCAAAGTCACCGCTTCCGGCAAGGCGGATATCAAGAACCCGGTGGTGATGAAATCCGGCACATATACCGGAAATGCCGACCATATTGACTGGACGGTTGCCATCAATGCCGGGCTGCTCACGCTGTCGGACGCATTCGTCACCGACGAACTGCACGAGGGGCTTGCGCTCGATCCGGATTCCCTCAAGCTCTATGAGGCGGACGTTGCAGCCGGCGACGGGGCGGTCACGTCTTCGGGTACGCCGGTGCCGGTGGAAAACTACACGGTGACGCTCCCGACAGACCAGAACAACAACACGCTCACGGTGGCGCTTCCGGACGGCAAAGCCGCATATTTTCTGGAGTTCACAACCAATATCCTGTTGGACGACATCAACTTCACAAACGAGGTCTCCCTCTCGGGCAGCACGGGAAGCCCCTCCGGCGACGCTTCGGCGGAACATATTGTGATCAACGATCTCTGGTCAAAGGGCGGCAGCGGCAGCCGTACACTGAATGTCCATAAAGAGGACGGCGCAGGGAGTGCGGTAGAGGGCGCGACCTATGCGCTGCTGAACTTGAACGGGCAGCCCGTCACGCGCAGCGGCAACCCCATTACAGCCGTGACGGATGAAAACGGAAACGCGGCGTTTACCAATCTGCCCTCCTGGATTTTCTACGCGCAGGAGACGGCTGCGCCGGACGGCTACCTGCTGCAGCAGGAGGCTTTCGGCGGCGAACGGCTGACGACCGACCTGACCTATCAGACCGTGGATCAGCCCGCGCGCGGAGAGGTGTCTTTCGCGAAGACGTCCACCGGAGGGAGCCCGTTGACCGGCGGCGTATTCACGCTCACAGGACAGGATTACGCGAACAATCCGGTGACAAGTACGGCTGCAAGCGTCAACGGCACGGTAACCTTTCCGGATATTCCGCTTGGCAGCTATACCATTACGGAAACCAGGGCGCCTTCCGGCTACCGCGCTTCCGACACCGTAATCACGGCGACGGTCAGCTACAATGAGGATAGAACCGCCACCGTAGTCACCGTCACGCCGGACACGCTGCAGAACACCCACATCCCAGGCGGCGGTGGCGGCGGAAGCACTTATGGCAGCATTACGCTCCAGAAAACCGACGCTTCCGGCGCGGCACTGGCGGGCGCGGAGTTTGGCCTTTACGACAGCGCAGGCAAGCAGATCGACACTGCGACCTCTCTGTCGGACGGCACGGTACAGTTTGAAACCGTCGCTTACGGCACCTACACCATCCGGGAAACCAAGGCGCCCGACGGGTACGTCCTGTCGGAAACGGAGGCGGCCGCCGTGGTGACGCCAGGCGACCCCGATACCGACGCAAGCCCATACCGCATTGTGAACGAAAAGAACGGATCCGTGGACGAAGGCGCGAGCATCGAAATCACGAAGGTTGACGCGGACACCGGCGCTGTGCTGGCGGGCGCGGAATTCACCCTGTACGACGCGGCGGAGACGGCGCTCCTGACCGCTGTTTCGGGCAGCGACGGCAAGGCGCTGTTTTCCGGCCTGGCCAAGGGCGACTACACCGTCCGCGAAACGGCGGCGCCCAAGGGATACATCGTCTCGGGGGACGCCCTTGCCATGACAGCGGACAGCGGCCAGGCTTATAAGTATACGGTGCGCAATGCGAAAAATCCGAATGAGGCTGAACTGGATGGCGGAGAGACGCCGGGAGGCTCTTTGGAATTGGGCGGCGGCAAAACGCCGGGCGGCTCTCTGGAACTGAATGGCGGCAGAACGCCGGGCGGCACGCTGGAACTGGGCGGCGGCAAAGCACCGGGGGGGGGAGCCGTCTGCCGCAGACTGGCGGTTTCTGGGACACGGAGACGCTCTCTTTTCTGGGCGCGGCGCTGATACTGCTGGGCGTGATTGTGTCCTTTATCAAGAAAAGAAAACGGGCAAAAACGCGGAATGAGAAATAAGAAAAACGAAGAGAAGAGGGCGCGCCCGCCCGCTCCCTCCCCGGCCGGGTACAGAAAACCGCTGCGGTGGCTTGCGCGGCATGCCGCGTCATTGCTGGTTCTGTCCGGATGCCTGTTGATCCTGTTTGCGCTGTCCGCAAGGCTGTATGCCGACTATCGGCAGCAGGCGCTTGTTCGCGCCTGTCAGAGCGCTTTTACGGGCGTACAGGATGCCGCGGCAACGGACGATCCTGCGGCGGAGGTGGCCGCCGGCGCGGAGCCACAGGATGCGGACACTGGGAATATCGAGGCGCTGGGCGTGCTGACCATTCCGAAAATTGATCTCTCGGTCGTGATCGGGCAGGGTGTGGACGACGGTACGCTGCGGTATGCCGTGGGGCATTTTGACGGCACCGCACTGCCGGGGACGGCCGGGAACTGCTGTATTGCAGGGCACAGGAATTACACCTGGGGCAAATTTTTCAACCGTTTGAACGAGGTAACGACGGGCGACGAGCTCCTGATCGAGCGCGGACAGTGCAGTTATGTCTATACCGTCACGGAAACGCTTGTCGTCCGTCCGGAGGATACCTGGGTGCTCGACCAGACGGATGACGCGCAGATTACACTGATCACCTGCACGCCGATTCGGGTGGCCACCCATCGACTGGTTGTCAAGGGCGTGCTCAAAACGGGATAGAAAAAGCGCCGCGCGGGAACTGGCTGCCCTGCGCGGCGCTTTTCTGTTCGTATGGTTGCGGCTTATCGTGATGCCGCGGCGCATGAAAAAGCACCGGCATCGTTCAATACGATGCCGGTGCAATAGGTTTCGCCTGATTCCAGCTTGCCGGAATTATTCCGCAGTGAACGGCAGCAGCGCGATGTGACGCGCACGCTTGATCGCGTCGGTCAGCTGGCGCTGATGCTTGGCGCAGGTACCGGTCATGCGGCGGGGCAGAATCTTGCCGCGCTCGGACATGTAGCGCTTGAGCTTCGCGGAATCCTTATAATCAATGCACTCGACCTTGTCAACGCAGAAGGTGCAAACCTTTCTGCGGCGACGGCCACCGCCGCGGCGGTCGCCACGATCGCCACGATCGGGGCGGGGAGTATATTCCTTTTTCTCTTCCATTGCCGAGAAACCTCCTTCTTATCGGTATTAGTGGTTAAAACGGAACATCGCTTTCATCGTCGTCCGCCAGCTCCGCAAAATCGGAGCCGCCGGTCGGCAGATCAAAGCTGGGCGCGGGAACCTGAGAACCACGGTTGTCCGAATATGGCTGAGCGCCGGCATCATAGGACGCGCCGGGGGCATAGCCGTCACGGGACTTTTTCGTCTCGCCAAAGGAGACTTCGTCGCAGTTAACCTCGATGGAAACGCGCTTGCCGCCGTTTTTGTCTTCCCAGCTACGGGACTGGATGCGACCGACCACGATGGCCATCATACCCTTGGTAAACCACTGCTGCACGAACTCAGCCGTGCGGCTCCAGGCGACGCAGTCAATAAAATCGGTCTGACGTTCGCCGTTCGGACCCTTGCGGTCGCGATCAATCGCGAGCGAAAAGGAGCAGACGGGCATATTGGCCTGTGTATGGCGCAGTTCAGGGTCGCGGGTGAGGCGGCCCATCAGAATTGCCTTGTTCAGCATTTCACACCAGCCTTAGTCTCTGGAAACGATCAGAGAACGCATGATGCCGTCGGTGATCTTGTAGATACGGTCCAGCTCCGCCGGGAAATCCGGCTTGGACTCAAACTGGATCAGGGTGTAGTAACCCTCGTTCAGGTCGTTGATCGCATATGCGAAACGACGCTTGCCCCAGTCATCGACCGTTTCAATCGTACCGTTGGCTTCGATGAGCGCCTTGAACTTGTCCACCATGGAAGTCGTTGCTTCCTCACCGAGAGTGGGGTTGATAATGAAGATAGTCTCATACTTGCCTGTGATTTTTGCCATGTTAGCACCTCCTTTTGGACTTTGGCCCATACTCCTGGCATGGGCAAGGATACTTTTCTATTATATAGGATGCGGAGCAAAAGTCAAGAAAAAAGTGAAAATATTTTGCTCAAACATGAAAATGGGAATTGACGCGGTGCAAAAGCTATGGTAGAATATCAAAGTCAGCAATGGCGCGGGGTATTTGCGTCACGCAAAACACGCCGGTACCGGAGTGAAAAAATTGCATAGGCTACTGTGGCTCAGTTGGTAGAGCAGCGCATTCGTAATGCGCAGGTCGTCGGTTCGAGTCCGACCAGTAGCTCCAGTTAAACCCGTTGTTTCTTTATGAAACGACGGGTTTTTGGTATTTTACAATGCTTTTTGCTCTTGAATAAAAGACGATTGGTGTGGCAGCGGCAATAGCCGCGCCGGATGAAACGCTGCCTTCGGGCAGCGTTTTTCTGTTTCAGCCTGAAGGGTGCATAAAGTTGGACCAATTGGTTATTATAGTTGGGTAAATTCACTGTACAGGAGGTCAATATGGATAATCCAATGTTCTGCTATCAGTGCGAGCAAACAGCCGGCGGCAAAGGCTGTACCAAAAGAGGGGTATGCGGAAAAACGCCGGAGGTTGCCGGTATGCAGGATCTGCTCATTTATCAGCTCAAGGGTATCTCCATTTATGCCGGGGCGTATTTGCAGAAGGGCGAAAACGTTCCCAAGGAATACGTTTCCTTCATTGAGGATTCGCTGTTTCAGACACTGACAAACGTAAACTTTGATGAAGCCGCACATATCGAGATGCTGAAGAAATCCCAGGCTTTAAAGGAGAAAATCCGAAAGGCATGTCCTGAAGTGGAGACCACAAAGGATGAGGCATTATTCAAGCTGCGGCCCGACCGGGATTCCATCCTGCAGGACATGAAAAAGGCTGGTATTATGTATGACCAGACTCTCGATGCCGATATCCGTTCGCTGCGGGAGACTATCAAATTTGGCCTCAAGGGGATTGCGGCCTATGGGCATCAGGCAAGGTTCATTGGTTATTGGGACGACGAGGTGGATAACTTTTACTGTGCGGCGCTGGCGGCAACGACAGATGATGCCCTGTCTTTGGATGATCTGACGGGTCTCACCTTGAAAACAGGCGAGATGGCCGTAAAGGTTATGGCGGTTCTGGACAGAGCCAATAACGAGAGATTCGGCGCGCCCTCTCCGCATCGTGTCAACCGGAAGATGAAAAAGGGCCCCTTTATTATTGTGTCCGGCCACGACCTGCATGACCTTGAAATGCTGCTGGAGCAGACCAAGGGGAAAGGGATCAACATCTATACGCACGGTGAAATGCTGCCCTCTCACGGCTATGAAAAATTAAAAGCCTATTCGCATCTGGTGGGCAACTTTGGCGGCGCCTGGCAGGATCAGCAAAAGCAGTTCGCCAATATTCCGGGCGCTATTTTGATGACGACCAACTGTCTGATGACTCCGCAGCCTTCTTATCAGGATCGCATTTTTACAACCAGCGTGGTGGGGTTCCAGGGACTCACCCACATCCCAAGAGACAAGGATGGGCATAAGGATTTTACCCCTGTTATCAATAAAGCACTGGAGCTTGGCGGCTTTGAAGAGGACGAGATTCCAAAGGAGATTACGGTTGGATTCGGACATAAGGCCGTCCTTGATCATGCGGATAAGATCATCGGGGCGGTAAAGAGCGGAGCGATCAAACGGTTTTTCCTGATCGGCGGCTGCGACGGCGCGCACATGGAGCGAAATTACTATACGGAGTTCGCAAAATCGCTTCCGGACGACTGCGTGATCCTGACGCTTGCCTGCGGAAAATACCGCCTGAACAATTTGGAGTTTGGAGAAATCTCCGGTCTCCCGCGCCTGCTGGACGTGGGGCAGTGCAACGACGCGTATTCCGCGGTGCTGATTGCACAGGCGCTGGCCGACGCTTTTGAGTGCGACGTCAACCAACTGCCGCTGTCGTTTGTGCTGTCGTGGTATGAACAAAAGGCTGTGGCAGTATTGCTGGCACTTCTGTCACTCAATGTGCAGAATATTTATCTCGGGCCCGTACTGCCCGCATTCTTCAGTCCGAATGTATTACAGCTCATCGTCGATAAATTCAAATTTCACCATATATCCACGCCGGAGCAGGATTTGAAAACCATCCTGACGGCGTAAAGGCAGAAAAGCCGCGGCGCATTCCAGGGCCGCGGCTTTTCCATGCCCGTTCCCCGGCGGCAAAGGGATCGGTCGAAAGCGGTTCTATGGGATGGAGGCCGCCATTAAAAATAATCCGAAAAGGGTCCTTCGGAATGCTGACAAACGGCGCAATTACTGATATAATGACTACCAATCACACAAAGATACATAAAAAGAGGGGATGTTTCATTAGGCGGCATCCCAGTGTAAGGATGAGGTGCAGGAATGAATCAATTTGAAAATGTTTCGGTCATTAAGAAGGCCAATGTCTATTTTGACGGAAAAGTAACCAGCCGCGTTGTTCTGTTTCCGGACGGCACGAAAAAGACGCTGGGCATTATTCTGCCGGGGGAATATGAGTTCGGCACAAACGAACAGGAAATCATGGAAGTTCTGGCGGGCAAACTGCATGTTCTGCTGCCCAGAGAGGAAGCATGGCAGACAGTGGAGGCGGGACAGAGCTTTACCGTTCCCGCAAACTCCAGCTTCCGGGTTACGGCGGATGAAGTGGCAGATTATTGCTGCTCCTATGTTGTGCAATAAGGTACTGACGGAGAAAAACACTGCCCGGCATCACAAAGGATGCCGGGCTTTTGCATTGCCCTTATCTCAATAGCGAATGACCCTGATCCGGCTCGAGCATCTTTTCCCGGGATAAAATCCTTTGATTTCGCAAGACTAATAAGGAATTCCAAAAATAGAAAGGATGGATGAACATGCCCACAGCCGAAAGCACCTATCAAAACGCGCCCGCGGCGACACCGACAGATCTGCCCGCCCAGCATCAGGGGAAACAGCCGGGCAGCCAGCAGCAGATGAACCCGCAGCCAGTCACCGATAATCCCGCTTACCGCGGATGCGAGCGCCTGAAAAACCGGGTCGCCGTCATTACGGGGGGAGACAGCGGTATCGGTCAGGCGGTTGCGGCCGCCTTTGCCAAAGAGGGGGCGGATATTGTAATCGCGTACCTGGATGAACAGGAGGATGCAGGAAAAACGGTTCAGCTGGTACAAAATGCAGGACGGCAATGCCTCGCAATTCCATGTGATTTGCGGCAGGAAGCCAGCGCGCAGCAAGTAATTGAACAGACGATGGCAAAGTTTCACCGGCTCGACGTGTTGGTCAATAATATTGCGGTGCAGTTTCCGCAGAACGGAATTGAACAGATCACCGCGGAACAGCTCGCGAATACGTTTGCAACCAATATTTTCAGTTACTTCTATATGACCAAGGCGGCCATGCCGCATTTGAAGCAGGGCTGCGCCGTCATCAATACCACATCCGTAACTGCTTATCAGGGGCACGAGACCCTGATTGACTACTCCGCCACCAAGGGCGCGATTGTATCTTTCACGCGATCCATGGCTCTTTCCGTGGCGGCGAAAGGCATCCGCGTCAACGCGGTTGCGCCCGGGCCGGTGTGGACGCCGCTGATCCCCTCGAGTTTTGACGAGCAAAAGGTCGCGGTCTTCGGCAAGGATGTCCCTCTTGGGCGCGCGGCGCAGCCGTTTGAGCTGGCTCCCGCCTACGTCTACCTTGCGTCAGACGATTCCGCCTGTATGACCGGGCAGGTTTTGCACGTCAACGGCGGCACCATCACGGAGAGCTGAGTCCCTGAACAGAGGGGCGGCTTTGCCATTAAAACGCCAAAGACCCTTCGCTTTCACGGGGGGCTTTGGCGTTTTCTTCGGCAGTATCATGCGGTCTCTCCGGCTTTTGCAAATCCGTTTCAGGCAAACGTCCCGCGCAAGCGCACGGAAAAAGAGTTGATTCAGGCGATTCCAGGTAAAAAAGAACGGGCCGCTTTTGTATTATTAACACAAAAGCGGCCCGCTCTTTTTGAGAGGTTTTATCGCTGGACGCGGCCGGAGCCGTCGCCGCCGGCGAGCTTTTTGACCTCGTCTACGGTAACGAGGTTGTAGTCACCCTCGATGGAGTGCTTGAGCGCAGAGGCCGCAACCGCGAATTCGACTGCGTCCTGTGTACCCATACCGGAAAGCAGGGCATAGATCAGGCCGCCGCCGAAGCTGTCGCCGCCGCCGACGCGGTCAACGATGCGCAGGTGGTACTCCTTGGAGAAGCAATAGTTCTCTCCGTCAAACAGCATGGCCGCCCAGTCGTTGTCGCTGGCGGAAATGGAGCTGCGCAGCGTGATGGCAACCTTTTCAAAGCCAAACCGGTCGGCGAGCTGCTTGGCAACGCTCTTATAGCCTTCCTTATTCAGTTGGCCGCCGTAGATATCGGTGTTTTCCGCCTCGATGCCGAACACGTCCTTGGCGTCCTCCTCGTTCGAGATGCAGACGTCGACGTACTTGCACAGTTCGGTCATGGCAGCGCGCGCCTCGTCGCGCGTCCACAGCTTGCCGCGGTAGTTGAGGTCGCAGGAGATTTTAACGCCGCGCGCCTTGGCCGCCTTGCAGGCGTCCAGGCAGGCCGCAACCATGTTCCGGCCGAGCGCCGGCGTGATGCCGGTGAAATGGAACCAGTCCACACCCTCAAAAATTGTGTCCCAGTCAAACTCCGACGGATCGGCCTCCTGGATTGCGGAGTGCGCGCGGTCATAGATGCAGACCGAGCCGCGCTGGGAAGCGCCCTTTTCGAGGAAGTAAATGCCCACGCGGTCGCCGCCGCGTACAATCATGGAGGTGTCAACGCCAAACCTGCGCAGGCTGTTGACCGCCGCCTGACCGATCGCATGCTTCGGCAGCTTGGTTACGAAAGACGCGTCCATACCGTAATTGGCGAGCGATACGGCGACATTCGCCTCGCCGCCGCCAAAGGTAGCCTGGAGCTGGTCGTCCTGGAAAAAGCGATAGTATCCGTTCGGGGCAAGGCGCAGCATAAGCTCGCCAAAGGTTACAATTTTCATGGTATTTCCTCCTTATTACGCCTTGTCGACCAGATGGATGGCAAAACCGCAGATTTCATCCTTCAGGTAGACCGCGTTGAGCTTGCCGGACGGCAGGTATTTGGCGGTGTCCGTGTCAAACGCGAAGCCCTTTCCCGCCAGATAGGCCTGCGCGCGGGAAACGCTGTTTGTGGCAATGGCGATGTGGCCGTTTCTGCCGAGATACGGCTGCTTCATAATTTCCACGCCGCTGCCCGCAAAGATGGAGCTGTTCCCCTCGCGCACGGCAAAGCCGAACAGGGCCGCAAACATCTGCGCGGCGCGCAGGGCTTCCTCCGCATTCTCAGCGTTGATGCCGATGTGCGCGGGCGCAAACCCGAGCATGGTGCGCACCGCCTCGGCGCACAGCCGCTCGATCTCGTCAAAACGGTCGCCCGCGATGAGGTCGCCCCCCACCATCCAGGAGCCGCCGCAGGCGACAATCCGGTCGAAGGAGAGGTACTGGTTGAGGTTTTTTGCGCTGATACCGCCGGTTGGCATGAAACGCAGGCCCGGATAAACCGGTGCGATCGCCTTGAGGTAATCCACGCCGCCGGACTGCTCCGCAGGGAAGAACTTGATGACAGAAAGCCCGGCGTTCACCGCTTTGCTGATATCGGAGGGGCAGGAGCAGCCGGGCAGGATGAGGATGTTCTTCTCCTGGCAGTGCGCGACCAGCTTTTCGTCGTAGCCGGGGCAGACGATGAACTTCGCGCCCGCCGCAATCGCGCGGTCGCACTGCTCGATGTTCAGCACCGTGCCTGCGCCGACCAGAACGTCCGGGCACTCGGACGCGATGGCGCGGATGGCCGTCTCGCCCGCCGCGGTGCGGAAGGTGACCTCGGCCGCGGGGATGCCGCCTGCAACCAGCGCTTTGGCGAGGGGCGCCGCTTTGGCAGCGTCGTCAATCTTGATGACGGGGACAATGCCGATCTGTTCGATTTTCTGAAGGATGTCGGTCATGGGAATCGCTCCAATCGTTTCATATTATAAAACTGTGTTTCAACTTCTTATAATGTAATTATAGCTCGGGTGCGGGGGAATGCAAGAGGCACTCGCCAATACATTTTCATGAAAATTACTTGCAAATTTGGGCAATATCCATTACAATAAAACAAAGTTTCATAATACAAAACGGAGGAGTGCAATATGGCGGAGACTTCCACTGTACAGTCGCTGGACCGGGCGTTTGATCTGCTGGAGCGGTTGTGTGCCAGCCGGAACGGCATGACCATTTCCGCACTGTGCGCCGAGACCGGGCTGCATAAAAGCACGGTGCACCGGCTTCTGGCCGCGATGGCCGCGCGCGGCTATGTTCTGCACGACGGCGCTTCCAGCATGTACCACGCGGGCATGCGCCTGTGCGAGCTTGCGGGCTATGTCGTGGATAATCTGGACATTGTCGAGCGCGCGCGGCCGCCGATGGAAAAGCTCGCGCGGGAGACGGGTGAAACCGTTCATCTGGTGATGCGTGAAGGCGGTGAAATCGTGTATATTCACAAGGTGGAGAGCGTGCACAGCGCCATCCGCATGTTCTCCCGCATCGGCATGCGGCGCCCGATGTACTGCACGGCGGTGGGCAAGGCCATTTTGTCGACGCTGGACGATCAGGAAGCCGGGGAGATCTGGGAAATGAGCGACGTGCAGGCGTATACGCCCCACACCATTGTGGACGACGCCGCGTTCCGGCGTGAAATTGCGCTTGTGCGGCGGCAGGGCTACGCGCTTGACAACGAGGAAAACGAGCTGGGCGTGCGCTGCGTCGGCACAGCCATTCCGGACTATACCGGCCGCGCCTGCTATGCGCTGTCCATTTCCGCGCCGCTGTCGCGCATGTCGGACGAACGGATCCGGCAGCTTTGCGGCCCGCTGCTCGTGGCGCGGAGCGAGATCGCAGCCGTGCTGGGGGGCAAATAGAACGGGGAAGCCCGCCGCGGGCGCATGCTTTGCGCCGCCGCAGCACACAATAAGGGGGCTGCCGGGTATAGAATAAACCGCCGGCACGCAGGGAGGAAACGGCTATGAATCATCTCCGAACGGAAAAATCCCCCTATCTGCTTCAGCACGCGGGCAATCCCGTGGACTGGTATCCGTGGGGGACGGAAGCTTTCGCGCGCGCAAAGGCGGAGGACAAGCCGGTGTTTCTGAGCATCGGGTATTCCACCTGCCACTGGTGCCATGTCATGGCGCACGAATCCTTTGAGGATGCAGAGGCGGCCGCGGCGCTCAACCGGGATTTTATCTGTGTCAAAGTGGACCGGGAGGAGCGCCCGGATATCGACGCGGTTTACATGAAGGTGTGCCAGGCGCTGACGGGCTCCGGCGGCTGGCCGCTGACGGTGCTGCTCACGCCGGAGCAAAAGCCCTTCTGGGCGGGCACCTACCTGCCTAAAACCGGGCGGTATGGGATGATGGGACTGTTGGAGCTGCTCGCTGCGGTCAAACGGCAGTGGGACGGCGGCCGTGCGCGGCTGTTGGAAGCAGGGGACGAAATTGCGGCGCTGCTGCGGCAGGAGCCGTCCGGCGCGTCCCCGGCCGAGCCGGACAGAGCGCTTTTGCGCCGGGCGGAGGGACTGTTCCGGCAGTCTTTCGATGCGCGCTGGGGCGGTTTCGGCGCGGCGCCCAAATTCCCTGCGGCGCATAACCTGCTGTTTCTGCTGCGGTATGCCGCGCTGGAGCATGCGCCCGAGGTGCAGGAGATGGCCGGGCACACGCTGGTGCAGATGTATCGCGGCGGCCTGTTCGACCATGTCGGCGGCGGCTTTTCCCGCTACTCGACCGATGAAAAATGGCTTGTGCCGCACTTTGAAAAGATGCTGTATGACAACGCGCTGCTGGCCTGCGCCTATGCCGAAGCCTATGGGCAGACCGGCCGCCCGCTCTATCGCAGGGTGGTCTCCCGCACGCTCGATTACGTCCTGCGCGAGCTGACCGACGGGCAGGGCGGCTTCTACTGCGGACAGGACGCCGACAGCGACGGCGTGGAAGGCAAATACTACGTCTTTACGCCCGCGGAGGTGCGGCAGGTGCTGGGAGAGGCCGACGGCGCGGCATTTTGCGCGTGGTTCGGCATCACCGAGGCCGGGAATTTTGAAGGAAAAAGTATCCCGAACCTGCTGGGCAACGCGCGCTTTGAAGCGCCGGACGCGCGTATGGACGCGCTGTGTGACAGACTCTGTGCGTACCGCCCGTCGCGCACCCGGCTGCACCGGGACGACAAGGTGCTGACCGCATGGAACGGATTGATGATCGCCGCGCTTGTCCGCGCGGGGCGGGCGCTCGGCGACCCGGCGTATTTGGCGGCGGCACGGAAAGCCGAGCGCTTTCTCGCAGAGAATCTCGCCTTGCCGGACGGCCGGCTTCGCCTGCGCTGGCGCGAAGGCGAAGCCGCCAATGACGGACAGCTCGACGATTACGCCTTTTACGCCTTTGCGCTGCTTGAGCTGTACGCCGCAACTTTTGAGGCCGGGTATCTCACGGGGGCGGCCCGGCTGGCAAAGCACATCCTGACGCACTTTGCGGATGAAGACGGCGGGTTTTTCCTCAGCGCGGCGGACAGCGAGGCGCTGATCGCCCGCCCGAAGGAGATTTACGACGGCGCGATGCCCTCCGGCAACTCGGTGGCCGCGGCCGTGCTCGACCGGCTGGCACGGCTCACCGGTGAAACCGTATGGCAGGAAGCCCGCGACCGGCAATTCCGGTTTCTCGCGGGTGCAATCGGCGCATATCCCGCGGGCTATACCGCGTCGCTGCTCGCGTTCATGGGCGTGCTGTATCCCTCGCGCGAGCTGATCTGCGCGACAGCGGGGGAAGGAGCGCCGGAGGAGCTGCAGGCGCTGCTGCAAAGCTGCGCCGTGCCGGGCCTGTCCGTACTGGTCAAAACCCGGGAGAACCAGCGCATGCTGGCCGGGCTCGCGCCGTTTTCCGCCGACTATCCGCTTCCGGAAACGGGCGCGGTCTACTACCTTTGCCAAAACGGCGCGTGCGCCGCGCCCACCCAAAGCATCGGCGACCTGCGCAAAGCGCTTTGCGGCGCATAGGCTCTGACGCGAAAAAGCCTCCCCGGATTCTTTGGAATCCGGGGGCTTTTTCACGCCTATGCGCCCGGCGGCGATACCGCGGAGGAGGCTTTTGTGGGAAGTAGCACAAAGCGGGGCAAAAGGAATGGGCAATCTGCCGATTGCCAATCCCCAAAAAAGAGTTTACAATAGCGTTAAACGAGTACGAGCTCGTAAAGGTTGAGACAGCGGTTTGTATCGATCGTTGACGTAAGCGCAGAGCAAAGTGAAAAGATAGTGGACGAGGTGTTCGTCTATTTATTTTTAAGCATAAAGAGCTCGAGCTCTTTGGCATTTCGGTGTGAAGAAAGGAATTGAACGTTATGGAACTCAGAATCGGCCTGGTAGGCACCGGCGGCATCGGCCGCACGCACATTGAGCGCATCAACACAAAACTGCAGGGAGCAAAAGTGGTCGCTTGCGCGGATCCGGCGGGTGCGTTTGGCCTGTCGGTTGCCGAAAAATACGGCATTCGCGGCTATGAAAATCCGCTGGATATGATCAACGATCCCGAGATCGACGCCATTATGTGCACCACGGCGGATCAGTACCATGAGGAATACGTGATGGCTTCCATCAAGGCGGGCAAGCATGTGTTCTGCGAAAAGCCGCTCGCCCCGAAGGCGGACGCCTGTAAGCGCATTGTGGAAGCTGAGATTGCCGCCGGCAAGAAATTCGTGCAGGTCGGCTTTATGCGCCGGTATGATTCGGGCTACAAGCAGCTGAAAGCGGCGATCGACAGCGGCAAGTACGGCGAGGTTTTGCTGCTGCACTGCGCGCACCGCAATCCTGAAGTGGTGGGCTACTGGGACGACACCATGGCGGTCGAGAACTCTATGGTGCATGAGATTGACGTGCTGCGCTGGCTGCTGGGCGAGGATTACGCCACGGCGGAGGTGCGGTTTGGCAAGAGCAGCCGCCATTCGAATGGTCTGCACGATCCCCAGATCATGATTCTGACCACCAAGTCGGGTGTGCGCATCGACGTGGAATCCTACGTCAATAACCGCAACGACTACCACATCAAGTGCGAGGTGGTTTGTGAGGATGCGGTGCTCAATATGCCGCAGCCGGACTATATTTCCATTAACGCCGGCGGCACGACGGCGCACGCGATGTTCGCCGATTACGCCCAGCGTTTTGGCGATGCGTACGACACCGAGATCCAGTCCTGGATCAACGCCACCAAGGAAGGCCGCGTGGACGGGCCAAACGCGTGGGACGGCTACGCCTGCCAGATCGCAGCGGCGGCAGCCTCCAAGGCGCGCGAAACCCAGACCATTGTGGACGTGGTTTACGACGAGATGCCGGACTTTTATAAAGCATAAACCGGCCCGGCCAAACGTCCCCTTCGTTTTGCCACCGCCGATACTTTGCAGTACAATAGAAAAGCCGCCGGGAAAGCTCCCGGCGGCTTGCCTTTCCGGCAAAAGAATCATATAATATCAATACATCTCATTGCGTAAGGCGGGGTCAATTTGGTTACCATCAAGGAAATCGCGGAGATCGCGGGCGTCCATCGCTCCACGGTGGACAAGGTGCTGCACGGCCGCCCCGGCGTCAGCCCGGAAGTGCGCGCCAAAGTGCAGAAAATTATAGACGGGTTGGAGTATCGCCCGAATCCGCTTGGCCTGGCGCTCAAAAAGAAGCAGGAAAAGGTCACGCTGGCCGCGGTGCTGCTGACGGTGGATGCACTGGAGTCCATCCGCGCCGGGATTGAAAAGGCGCGCGCCGATTACAGCGCATATGATCTCGAAATTATATATGAAGTGCTGCCGTATGCCGAAAAAGCGCGCCAGGCCGCGGTGCTGCACCGTCTGATCGACAGGCGGGTGAGCGGCATCCTGCTGATGCCCGCCGACACGCGTGAAACCTGCGAGGCGGTTGACCGTGCGGAGGCGGCCGGCATTCCGGTGATCACGCTGAACAGCGACCTGCCGGAGAGCAGGCGCACCTGCTTTGTCGGCCAGGACGGCTACCGGGCCGGCTGCACCGCCGGGTGCCTGATGGGCGAATTCTTAAACGGCAGGGGCAATGTTCTGCTGATTACCGACCAGCTGGACAATCTGGAGCGGGATCTCGGCGGCGGCCCGCGCGACCGCGGTTTTCAGGACGTGCTGGCGGAACAGTATCCGGAAGTACGCGTTGCCGCAATCATTGAAAGCCACGAGGACCCGTTTTATATTTTTCAGGAGACCGCCCGGCTGCTGGAGCGCATGCCGGAGATCGACGGTATTTATATCACCTGCGGCGGCGTGAGCGAGGTCGGGCGCGCGATCCGCATGGCAAGCCGCGAGCGGCGGATTCGGCTCATTTGCTTTGAACGCTATCCGGAGATCGTCGAACTGCTCCAAAAGCGGGTCGTCACATGCACGCTGGACAGCGATCTTAAACAGCAGGGCTATCGGCCGTGCGAGTTCCTGATGAACCGGCTGCTGTATGGCAAAATGCCCGCGGGCAGCTGCTCCTACACGACGACCCGCATTCTGGTTCGGGAAAACGCGGAGGAATGAACCCAAAGAGGTCTGCACGGATGTGCAGGCCTCTTTTTATTGTGCGCAATATCGGGGGAACGCCGCACGGGGTCCATGCCAAGGATACTGCGCCCTTTTATGGAACATGTGAACAAATTGTTAAAATATTGACAAATAGAAGCGGAAATGCTATCATCATCCTAAGGATGGGCGCAAACGCCGCGTTGGCAGCGTGCTCCTGTTTTTCACAGCAGTTTTATCCGGCAGGATAGGTTCGTTTACACCACCCGAAAATTTTCTGGATAAGGAGAGACGTACAATCATGGGAAAAACAGCGATTATCACAGGCGGCTCCCGCGGTCTGGGCGGGGCTATGGCGCACAAACTGGGCGAAATGGGCTACGACGTAGTAATCAACTACAGGAGTGAAAGTTCAAAGGCGCTTTCCGACAACCTGGCAAAGGAACTGACCGAACAATATGGCGTGAAAACGCTTGTGGTCCGCGCCGACGTCAGCAAGTATGAGCAGTGTGAGGCATTGGTCAAGGCGGCTGTGGACACGTTTGGCGGCAAAATTGACGCGCTCATTAACAATGCCGGTATTACAAACAACTGTAATTTTATTGACATCACGAAGGAGCAGTATACCGCGGTCATCGAAACCAACCTTTTGAGCCTGCTGCACATGTGCCACCTGACTCTGCCCTACATGGTGGATCACGATTCGTGCATCATCAACATTTCCTCGGTCGGCGGTCTGGTCGGCGTCGTCAATCAGGCGGACTACTGCGCGGCAAAGAGCGGCGTCATCGGCCTGACCCGCGCGCTTGCACTGGAGTTTGCGGGACGCAAGGTACGCGTCAACGCGATCGCCCCGGGCATGATCATGACCGATATGCTGCGCAGCGTTAACCAGGACGAGCTGAAGGCGCTGGCGGCGTTCATTCCGCAGGGATATATCGGCGAGGTTTCCGATATCGCAGGCTGCATGGAATATCTCCTTACCGCGCCCTATATGACAGGGCAGACCGTTTCCCCCAATGGCGGATTTGTTATGCCGTAAATCCGCATGGACAGAATAAAAAGGCTGTATCGTTCTGCGATACAGCCTTTTTGCGTGGAAAGAGTACGACTTAGAGGTTTTGCTGAAGAAACGCCTCAACAGCCGCTGCTGCCACTTACGGGTTCGTCCGCTCCCGCACGGCGAGGTATGCCGCGATCGCGTCGACCGTACCGGCGAAGCCGAGCACCGCGCTGTTCAGCGCGAGGTCATAATTCTTCGCGTTCAGCCATTCCTTGCCGGTGTAGTACTGGTAGAACTTTGCGCGGTATTCGTCCGTCTGGGCGATTTTGCGCCGCAGGTCGGCTTCGGGCAGCGAATCCACCTTTGCCGCCTCCTGCAGGCAGAAATCCTCTGGCGCGTGCACCAGTACGCGCGCCACGTCCGTCCGCTCGCGCAGGATGTGATCCGCGCAGCGCCCGATGATGACGCAGGGCCCCTGCTCCGCCAGCTGGCGGATGATTTTCGCCTGGAAATTGTATAGATTGTCCGCTTCGATGAACTTCGTGTTCTCCGGCGAGACAGGCACGCTCTCGTGATACTGGCGCTTCAGCAGAGACCAGAAGCCCGGCTTCAGCCGCTCGTCCGAGAACAGCCGCGCGTTGATGCCGCTGTCCTCGGATGCCATGGTGATAATCTCGCGGTCATAGCAGGGGATTTGCAGACGTTCGGCCAGCATCTGGCCGATGGTCTTGCCGCCGGAGCCGTATTGTCTGGCAATTGTAACAATGAACTGTCCCATGCGTCCTCCCTCTATTCTCCCAAATAAGCCTTTTTGATGGCGTCGTCGTCGATCAGGGCCGCCGCGTCGCCGCTCCCCACAATTTTGCCGGTTTCCAGCACGTAGGCGCGGTTTGCGATGGAAAGCGCCTTTCTCGCGTTCTGCTCCACGAGCAGAACGGTCGTCCCGGAAGCGCTGACTTCCTGAATGATTTTGAAAATTTCGCTGACAAAGATCGGCGAAAGCCCCATGGAGGGCTCGTCCATTAGAATGATTTTCGGGTGTGCCATCAGTGCGCGGCCCATGGCCAGCATCTGCTGCTCGCCGCCGGACAGCGTGCCCGCAAGCTGGTTTTTGCGCTCCTCCAGACGGGGAAAGCGCTTATAAACGGACTGGATGCTCCCTTCCATTTCGCCCTTCGGACGGGTATAGGCGCCGAGCTTGAGGTTTTCATAGACCGAAAGATCCGCAAATACGCGGCGGCCCTCCGGCACGTGGCTCATCCCGAGCCGGACGATGTCGTGCCCGGGGGTGCGCGTGATGTCCTCACCCTCAAACAGCACCCGGCCCGATTTCGGCGCAAGCAGTCCGGTCACGGTGTGCAGAATGGTGGTCTTTCCCGCGCCGTTCGCGCCGATCAGCGCGATGACCTCGCCCTGCTCGACCGTGAAGGAAACGTCACGGATCGCATGGATCACGCCGTAATACACGTTGAGATCGGTAACTTCCAGCATAGACATGATTCGTTTCCCCTCCTTTATTCGCCAAGATAGGCCGTGATGACGTCCGGATTGCCCAGCACTTCCGACGGAACGCCCCTGGCCAGCTCGCGGCCGAAGTTGAGCACGTACAGGTATTCGCAGATGCCGGCGACCAGCTTCATATCGTGCTCGATGAGCAGGATGGTCACGCCGAATTTTTCGCGCACGAGCTGGATGGTATCCATCAGCTCCGCGGTTTCGTTCGGATTCATGCCCGCCGCGGGTTCGTCGAGCAGCAGCAGCCGGGGCGCGGTTGCAAGCGCGCGGGCGATCTCCAGCTTGCGCTGCTTGCCGTACGGCAGGTTCGACGCCCTGTAGTCGCTGACGCCGTCCAGATCAAACACATGCAGGATTTCCAGCGCTCGGACGTCCATTTCCGCCTCCCTTTTGGCGTAGCTGCCGGCGTGCAGCAGGCTGCCCGCGAGGGAATACGGGATCTGGTGATGGAGGCCGACCTTGACGTTGTCCAGCACGCTCAGCCTGGAAAACAGACGGATGTTCTGAAATGTGCGCGCGATTCCTGCTTTGGAGATTTCATCCGGCTTTTTGCCCACCAGATTTTCGCCGTTCAGACGGATTCCGCCGTCGGTCGGGCGGTATACGCCGGTCAGCATGTTGAACACTGTGGTTTTGCCCGCGCCGTTTGGCCCGATCAGGCCCACGAGCCCACCTTCTTCGATCGATAGATTGAGGTCGTCCACGGCGCGCAGACCGCCGAAGGAGATTCCAAGGCCTGTTACTTCCAGCATCGGCATGTTACTCTCCCCCTTCTTCGAGCTTTTGCAGCTGCTTCATGGCGCGTTTTTCCAGGAGCGTGGTCTTGATCTTGGAATTGTTGAACAGCATAAGCGCGATCAACACAATCGCGTACAGCAGCATGCGGTAATCCGCAAAGGAGCGCAACAGCTCGGGCAGCAGCGTCAGGACGATGGCCGCAATGATGGAGCCGCGGATGGAACCCATGCCGCCGAGCACCACCATAACCAGGATTTCGATCGACATATTGTAGTCGAAGTTCACCGGCTTGAGGATGCCGACGTTGTGGGCGTACAGCACGCCCGCGATGCCGGCAAAAAAGGCGGCAATGACAAATGCCAGCGTCTTGTATCGGCCGATCGGGATACCGGTTGCCTGCGCCGCAATGACGTTGTCGCGAATGGCGGCGAATGCCCTGCCGTGGCGCGAATTCACCAGATTGGTGATGATCAGCACGGTCGCAATCGTCATCAGGTACACGATGGGGAAGCTGCGGAAGGACGTATAGATCGGGATGCCGGACAGGCCCTTGGAGCCGCCGGTGATCGGAAGGAAGTTGAAGATGGATTTAATGATTTCGCCGAAACCGAGCGTCACAATCGCCAGATAGTCGCCCTTCAGGCGCAGCACGGGCACGCCGATGACGGCGCCGAGCGCCGCGGCCGCAAGGCCGCCGATCAGGAGCGCAAGAGGCAGCCCCACCGCTTCCGGTACGGGCAGGCGCGTGGTCAGCAGCGCGCCTGCATAGGCGCCGATGGACATGAATGCCGCGTGGCCGAGCGACAGCTCGCCCAGCACGCCGACGATTAGGCTCAGAGATACCGCCATTATCACGTTATAGCAGCACGGTACGATGACCGATTTGAGCTGGCGGGACAGCAGTCCGCTGCTCATCAGAAACTGGACGAGGAGGTAGACCGCGATAATGAGGGCCAGCGTGATCAGATTCTTTTTGGAAAACAGCTTTCTTTTCATACGTTACACCTTCTCATTCCGCAGCTTGCCCATAATGCCGACAGGACGAACCAGAAGCACAATGACAAGAACCGCAAACGAAATGGCATCGGAAAGCTGGGTCGAAAGATAGGCCTTGGTAAGGCTTTCGATGATGCCCAGAATAATGCCGCCCACAATCGCGCCCGGAATAGAGCCGATGCCGCCGAGTACCGCCGCAACGAACGCCTTGATGCCGGGCAGCGCGCCGAGCGTCGGCTGCAGGGATTCATACTGGCTGATGAACAGCAGGCCGGCAACCGCCGCCAGACCGGAGCCGATGGCGAAGGTCAGCGAAATGGTGCGGTTGACGTTGATGCCCATGAGCGCCGCCGCGCCGCGGTCCTCCGCGACCGCCCGCATGGCCGCGCCCGTTTTGGTGCGCTGCACGAACAGGATAAGCGCCGTCATACATAGGATCGTCACGGCCAGCGTAACCAGCGTGATGCCGGAGACGGTGATTCTGCCAAGCTGCAGCGAGGGCACCTTGATGATGGACGCGAACGGAATCGGCGTCGCGCCCATGGTGATGAGTACGAAATTCTGAAGAAAATAGCTGACGCCGATGGCCGTAATCAGAACGGCGAGCGGCGGCGCTTCACGCAGCGGCCGGTACGCGATCCGCTCGGTGACCACACCGAGCAGCGCGCACAGAATAATCGCGACCACGATGACGGCGGCGGCGGGCAGCCCCAACCTGCCCGCGCCGAACAGATACAGCAGATACGCGCCGACCATAATGATGTCGCCGTGGGCGAAGTTGATCATTTTGGCGATGCCGTATACCATCGTGTAACCAAGTGCGATCAATGCATAAATTGAGCCGGTGCGCAAGCCGTTTATCAGCTGTTCAATCAAACTGCTGAAAATGTCCATTGTTACACCCCACTTAATAGTTTCCTTATCCCCCAAGATGGGAAAATAGCATTTTGCGGCAAAGGAAGGGCCAAAAAGGGAAAAGGAGGCAGACCCCTGCCTCCTTAGCGCGCCGGCTGAGCCGGGTCAGGCGCTCCTCCCCTCAGCACCGCGGTTTATGCGTATGCGTAAGCGCCATTCGAGATTTTCACGTAGCGAACTTCCTTGTTCGGCGCGCCGGATTTGTCAAAGGTGATGGCGTCGCCGGTCAGGCCCTTGACCGTGATCTCCGTCATAGCGGCGATCATGTCCGCGCTCTCAATGGAGCCGACCTTTTCCATGGCAGCCTTGAAGGTATAGATGCAGTCGTAGCCGTCCGCCGCGAACTGATCCGGAACCGCATTGTTGTAGGCGGTCTTATAGGCTTCTACAAACGTCTTGACCGCGGGATCGTCTACCGTCGCGCAGAACGGGGAGGAGAAGATCGCGCCCTCAACGGTCTTGGCATCAGTTACCGTGCCCAACACGCCGTCCCAGCCATCGGAGCCGAGGAACTGCACGCTCAGACCCATTTCGCCCGCCTGCTTGGTGATGTAAGTCGCATCCTGATAGTAGGCCGGGACATAAATCACTTCCGCGTTGGTACCCTTGATCTTGGTCAGCTGGCTGCTGAAATCCATATCGCCCGTCGCAAACGCCTCGGAAGCGACGACGGTGCCGCCCTTCGCTGCGACCTCTTCCTCAAACGCCTGACGCAGGCCGGTGGAATATTCGTCGGCATTGTTGTAAATGACCGCAACGTTCTTTTTGCCGAGCGTATCAATCATGTAATCCGCCATTGCGATGCCCTGCTCCGGGTCGGAGAAGCAGATGCGGAACGCGTTGTCGTTCTTGATAACGGCTTCCGCGGAGCCGGAGGGCGAAATCTGCAGGATGCCGTCCGTCATGGTCTGGTCGCCGATCGCGATGCTCGCGCCCGAGGTGACACAGCCCATCAGCGCGTTGATGCCCTGATCCATGAGCGTATTGTAGGCCTGGATCGCCTTGTCTTCGGTTGCTTCGTCGTCTTCAAAAGCCATTTCAAGGGTATAGGTCTTGTCGCCAACCTTGACGCCGCCCGCCGCGTTGATCTCGTCGATGGCGATCTGTGCGCCCTGCTTGACCGAGATGCCGTACGCCGCAGCCGCACCTGTCAGCGGCCCGATGCCGCCGATTTTGAATACCGCCGCATCGCCGCCGTCCGTGCCGCCTGCTGCGGGGGCATCCGTGCCGCCCGAGGTGCCGCCGCAGCCCGCCAGCGTTGCCGTCATCATGACGGCCGCCAAAACACCGCTTACTACTTTTTTCATTGTTTGTCCTCCTGTTTTCTTGTTGCGCGTTGGAACCATCAGCTAACATTCCCTACTAAAAATATCGGGACATGTGCTGAATACATTTGGAGTTATTATACTACATTCGTTCCGCATTGCGGTTGTTTTTTTCGAGCCTGCTATACATTTTGGCATATAGACGTAATAATGCATTGAAATACGTGCGTTTATTGTGCAGTATCATGATATTGCGGACCAATTTCGTGCATGGGTGAGGCATAAAAGCGTACAGACACACGATTTTTGGGAAGATTTGCGGGGAGCGTCTCCCGAATGCACCGGACGCCACCGGCATCTGTGCGGGAGGAGCCGGGGATGCGGACAGTAAAATCCCCTTCCCGTTTCCTTGTACGGAGCACGGGAAGGGGACTTTTCATTATGGATGGAGGGGCGTTTACAGAGGCGAAATGCTCCGGCCACGTATCAGCCACTGCGGTCTGTCAGCAGGCGTCGGCTTCTGTGCAGAATTCGACCTTTTTGCCCTCCAGAATCAGGTTGGTCGTCCGCACCGCACACATTTTACCGCACATGGAGCAGGTGTGGCGCTCGGAGGGCGGCGTCTGGTTGTAAAAGCGCTCCGCCTTTTCCGGATCGAGCGCGACCCGGAACATAGCGTCCCAGTCCAGCTGGTGGCGCGCGTCCGCCATCGCGTCGTCCCGATCGCGCGCACCGGGCAGGCCGTTCGCAATGTCGGCGGCGTGCGCGGCAATTTTGCTGGCGGCAATGCCTTCGCGGACGTCGTCCAGATCGGGCAGGCGGAGATGCTCGGCGGGCGTGACATAGCACAGGAAGTTCGCGCCCGCGGATGCGGCGATCGCGCCGCCGATGGCGGAGGTGATGTGGTCATAGCCGGGCGCGATGTCGGTGACAAGCGGCCCGAGCACGTAGAACGGCGCGCCGTGGCAAATGCGTTTCTGCAAAATCATATTGGCGGCAATTTCGTTCATCGCCATGTGGCCCGGTCCCTCGACCATGACCTGCACGTCGCGCGCCCACGCGCGGCGCGTCAGCGCGCCGAGCTCGATCAGCTCGGAAATCTGGCCCGCGTCGGACGCGTCCGCCAGGCAGCCCGGGCGCAGCGCGTCTCCGAGGGAAATGGTTACGTCGTACCGGCGCAGAATTTCCAGCACGTCGTCGTAATATTCGTAGAAGGGGTTTTCATTGCCGGTCATCTGCATCCACGCGAACAGCAGGGAACCGCCGCGGGAAACGATGTTCATTTTGCGGCCCTCCCGCATAAACGCCTCCACGGCGCGGCGGTTGATGCCGGCGTGGATGGTCATGAAGTCCACGCCCTCCTTTGCGTGCGCTTCGACGACGCGGAGAAAATCCTGCGCGGAGATTTCCAGCAGATCTTTTTCCAGGTAGCCGATGGCGTCGTACATCGGCACGGTGCCGATCATCGCAGGGGAGTATTCAATCAGTTTGGTGCGGAATCCATTGGTCTTGCCGTAGTTGGACAGATCCATAATGGCTTCCGCGCCCATGTCGATGGCCATTTTGACCTTGCGCATCTCAAGCTCGTAGTCTTTCGCGTCGCCGGAAATGCCGAGATTGACGTTGATTTTCACGCGGGTGCCATCGCCGATGGCCTCGGCGGACAGGCTCTTATGGTTCACGTTTGCCGGAATGGCGATGGCTCCCGCCGCGACGCGTTCGCGGATATATTCTGCCGGGCGGTTTTCCTTTTTGGCCACGGTCTCCATTTCGGAGGTGATGATGCCGCGCTTTGCCGCATCCATTTGGGTGGCATAGGTTCTCATGTTGCTCTCCTATATTAATGAAGATTTCGAGGGGTTCAACTTTTAAGTATTATGATAATGCGTGTATATACCTTATTATATAAGGTTGATCAAACGCGGGAGAGTGCCGCAAGGTATGCCGCCGGATCGGGGTGCGTCATCAGGCTGCTCATGACGCAGGCGCCGGCAGCGCCCGCGGCAAGCACGGCAGGCATCCGCTCCGGCGTGACGCCGCCGATGGCATAGACAGGCAGCCCCTCGGCAGACTGTACGACTTCGCGCAGGAAGTCTGTGCCGCGTCCGGCAAGCCCGGCCTTGCAGCCGGTGTCCCAGATGTGTCCGGCGATCAGGTAGCGGGCGGCGGACTGCCGCGCCCCTCGCGCTTCCTCCGGTGTGTGCACCGAGATGCCGCCACAGAGCAGTTCCTCTCGCCGCATAAACGGCAGATGCGCGCCGCAGCCCAGCTTTGCGGCGGCGAGCGGGTGGCCGTTCAGCAGCAGGGGAACGCCCTCCGCGCGGCACAGGGGAAGAAGCTGTCGTGCGAGCGCTTCATATTCCGGAGCTGTAAGATCCTTTTCCCGCAGGATGACCGCGCGGGGGTGTGCGGCGACGATGCGGCGCATGCGGGTCAGAAAATCATCCGGGCACAGCCTGCGGTGGGTGACGCAGATGATCTCAGACATAGAGCGAATCCGCCATGACCGGCTGCAGACCCTGATTTGCGATGACGGCGAGTATCTCGTCGACCGAGCGCCCATCGGAAATCTCAAACTGCTCGTCGCCCTTGGGCTCGCTCTCCGCGGTATGCCCGCCGATACCGGTGTTAACGCCGGCCGAAATCTTGGTCGCCGCAATCTTGATAATGTTATCCCGGAAGCGCGCGCCCTCGCGTGTCGAGATGGTGATGGACGCAAACGGCATGAAAATGCGATACGCGCAGATGACCTGCAGAAGCTGCGGCTCGTGCACGTCTTTCGGATTGATTTTGTCGTTGTTGATAATCGGGCGCAGACGCGGGCAGGAGAAGGCGATTTCCGCGTGGGGATATTTGCGCTGGAGCAGACAGGCGTGCATACCGGTCGCGAACGCGTCGCGCCGGAAGTCGTCCAGCCCCAACAGCGCCGCGAAGCCGACGCCGCGCATGCCGCCGCGCAGCGCGCGTTCCTGCGCACACAGCCGGTAAGGGAAAATCCGCTTATGTCCCGCAAGGTGCAGCGTTTCATACTTGTCGGAATTGTAGGTTTCCTGAAAAACCGTCACATAATCCGCGCCTTGCCCGTGTAGGTAGGCATATTCGTCGGTGTTCAGTGGATAGATTTCCAGCCCCACGACGCGGAAGTATTTGCGCGCCAGCGCGCAGGCCTCGCCGATGTAGGAAACGGGGGACATCGTACGGCTTTCGCCTGTCAGAAGCAGGATTTCCTGCAGTCCGGTCGCGGCGATCGCCTGCATCTCACGCTCAATCTCCTCCGCGTTCAGCTTCGCGCGGCGGATTTTGTTGTGGCAGTTGAAGCCGCAGTAGATGCAGTGGTTTTCGCAGTAATTCGCGATATACAGCGGGGTAAACAGCTGAATCCCGTTGCCGAAATGCTTGCGGGTTTCCTGCTGCGCACGCTGCGCGATCTCCTCTAAGAATGGAAAGGCGGCGGGGGACAGGAGTGCGGCGAAATCCTTTGGCGTCAGCGTATCGCGGCGCAGCGCGCGCTGCACGTCCGCCGCTGTGTAGGCGGTTTCGTCATAGCCTGCGCGCAGGGCGAGCACCTGCTCCAGAATGTCGTTTTCCTCCAGCACCTCCATGCCGGGCAGGTATGTCATATGGTCAATGCGGGCTTCACTCATGGTTCACGCCTCCAGGAATCCGGTCAGCGGGGAGGAGGCGGAAGCGGTGCTGCGCACGCGTCCCAATCCGGCCAGATAGGCTGCGCGGCCCGCGTCGATAGCGTCCCGGAACGCGCCCGCCATGGCGGGGATATCGCCGGAGGTTGCAATCGCGGTATTGACCATACAGGCCGCCGCACCCATTTCCATGGCCTTGCACGCATGCGACGGACGGCCGATACCGGCGTCCACAATGACGGGCAGATCGATTTCGTCGATCAGGATTTGGATAAAATCGCGGGTGCAAAGTCCCTTGTTCGAGCCGATCGGCGCGCCGAGCGGCATAATCGACGCCGCACCGGCGTTTTTCAGATCGCGCGCCGCATTCAGGTCGGGATAAAAATAGGGCATGACCACGAAGCCTTCCTTCGCCAGCGTTTCGGTCGCGCGGACGGTTTCGTAATTGTCGGGCAGCAGGTATTTGGAATCGTGGATCACCTCGATTTTGATGAAGTCGCCGCAGCCGCATTCCCGCGCAAGGCGCGCAATACGTACGGCTTCCTCTGCGTTGCGCGCGCCGGAGGTATTGGGAAGCAGGG
The DNA here is from genome assembly GCA_050255995.1 of Intestinibacillus sp. Classification (GTDB taxonomy): domain Bacteria; phylum Bacillota; class Clostridia; order Oscillospirales; family Butyricicoccaceae; genus Intestinibacillus. Next base: position 4,213 of record JBFWIM010000005.1, on the reverse strand, counting down.
TCACGGTTTTGGGTATGTAATCCAGAATGTTGGCGATGCCGCCCGTGTTGGCGCGGCGCAGCGCAAGCGTAACCATCTGCGCACCGGCGTTTTCAATCGCCGCCTTCACAAGCTCCAGTGAAAACTTGCCGGAACCGAGAATAAAGCGGGAGGTAAAGCTGTGACTGCCCAGAATCAGGGTATCATCTTTCATTTTTGTTGCTCCTTTTTATCTTTGGGAACCAAGCCGTCCGAAGGGGGCGGCTCAGGGCTGTGTTTCACCGAGGATCAGACGCAGCGCCATGGTTGCCTGCTGCGCGGCGCAGACCGCAACGCGCGGCGCCATCAGGGGCAGGCCGTCGGCGAGATCGCTGGTCTGGTCGCCGCATAGGTACAGATGGCCGAAGCTGCGGCGGGTTTGGATGGCGTTTGCGGAGCCGCAGCCTGCCATGCCGCTGCCCGCGACAAGCGGGGTCTCCGGCAAAGCGGACAGAAGGGTTTCGATCAGCATTGCTTTCTGATCCGCACGGTCGAAGGCTTCGCAGACCACCGTGCAGCCGCCGAACAGCCGCGCGGCATTCTCCGGCGTCACGCGGACAGCGTGCGTGATATAGGTCAGGTAAGGATTGATCTCGCGCAGCTGTTCGGTCAGCGCTTCGGTTTTTGGGCGGACCAGATCACGCATCGTGTAATGCTGGCGGTTGAGGTTCGTCACATCCACGCAGTCGAAGTCCGCAAGGACAAGCGTCCCCACGCCGAGGCGCGCAAGATGCACCGCAATGTTGGAACCGAGTCCGCCCAGCCCGGCAATGCCGACCACGGCGGTGCGCAGCTTCTTCTGGTTCGCCTCGCCGTGGCGTTCCACCAGTGCGGCCGTCAGTTCTGTTTCCGTGAGCATGATCAGCCACCCCCCACAAAGGCTACAATCTCCAGCGCGTCGTCCGCGGAAAGCATTGCTTCCGCAAACTGGCTCCGCGGGATGATGGCGCCGTTTTGCTCCACCGCTACGCGCTCGGGCACGTAGCCTTCAGAAAGCAGATAGGCCAGCAGCGTTACAGGCGCATCCAGGGTTCGGGTTTCTCCGTTGACTTTCATAAAAGACCTCCTCGGCATAAAATAACGCATAAAAAAATCCGGCTTACCATCAAGGTAAGCCGGATCCAATGAATCCAGGGTTGCACAGACACCCAAAAGGTGAACGGCGGTCACGCTTCCCTACGATGGTCTTAACCAACAGGTTCAAAGGGTGGTGACTGTTACCCCAGTCATCTCAACCGCCTGTGCGGTCCCCCTGCATTGAGACCAGTATACGTCATGCGACCGCGCTTGTCAATCCTTACGTGATGAAATTAAAACGCGCTGCACTTTGCAGGATTTTTAATTTGAAAGCCTGCCCGTCAGAAACAAAAAGCAGAAGAGGATACCGGACCCGGTATCCTCTTCTGCTCTTGTTGCGGTTTCGGCTGCGCGGATTGCGCTGCCGACCGCGGCCTTAGCGCCCTGTTTGCAATATGCCCGGGCGCAAAAAATCCGAATCCTATCCCTCAAAATCAAACAAGAAATTTCCAGCAGCCGGCGGCATATGGCTTCTTGTTTGCAAAATTTACTGAACTTGTGATTTTACCTGCTGCACTTCGGTATCAGAGGCCTGCGCCGCGGGCATATAATATCCCTTGGTGCTGGCGAGCTGGAAAAGCTCATACTGAGAAGTCTCGCAGCTATTCCGGATCTGCTGGATCGCCGAGCGCAGTTTCTGGTTGGCGCATTCCGAAATTGCGTTTGCATAGAAGGTCAGTTCGCTCTTCACGGCGCCCAGCGCGTCATTTACCATCGCTTTTTCCTGCAACATTGCTATTCCTCCTTAGGCTAAGAATGTCATCAAATCCTGTTTCGTGCTCTTTGCGCTCTGCGCGGATTTCTCAAAATAGGCTTTTACCTGCGGGTCGGTGCATTCCTGCGCATAAGTCTGCATTTTCTGATAAGCAGTCTCGTGCGCACCAATTAAATGACGAAGGTTCTGCAGCTCCATTTGGTTGAGTTGAGACATAGGGAGGTCTCTCCTTTCATTTATTTTGAAATTATTATCTGCCGCAATCACAAAAAAATTCAGAAATTTAATATAATCCAAATATTTTCATTTTAGCTGTTTCGTTGGCCGGCACGCATATCAACCCCGGCAGAACCGACGGTTTCATTAAAATAATAAAAAAACGGCTGCCTCACTGCAAAAACAGACAGGAGACAGCCGTCGGGCAAAGGATGTATGGAAGTTAATTTATTTGCGCTTTCGCCCCAGAACGTCCCTGGCCGCTGCGGCGATGTGGCCGACGTTCATCCCAAAGATATCCTTGAGGTAGTCGATCGAGCCAACTTCGCCGAACACATCCGGCACGCCGATGCGCTTCAAGGGAACAGGATAGTTCTCGCCAAGCACTTCGGCGACAGCGGAACCAAGGCCGTTGACAATATTATGGTTTTCCACGGTCACGACCGCGCCGGTCTTTTGCGCTGCGGAGATGATCGCCCCGGCGTCGATAGGCTTGAGGGTATAAATATTCAAAACCTTGGCGGAAATCCCCTCTTTTGCGAGCAGGTCGGCCGCTTTCAGCGTGTCAGAGGTCGAATAACCCGAGCAGACCAGCGTGACGTCGCTGCCTTCGCGGAGTTCGGCGGCTTTCCCGATTTCAAAGGTTGAGCCTTCTTCGAAAATACGGTCGGTAACCTTGCGGGTAATACGGATGTAGAATACGCCGTACATGTCCTTGGTCTGACGCATCAGATCGGCGAGCATGACCGAGTCTGTGGGCTCCAGCAGAGTCACTTCAGGAATCGTGCGCAGCAGGCCCATGTCCTCAATCGGCATGTGCGTACCGCCGTTATAGGAGGCGGTTACGCCCGCATCGGAGCCGACCATGCGGATATTCATTTTGGCATACGCTGCGGAAATATAAATCTGGTCGATGACGCGGCGCGCTGCGAACGGTCCGAAGGTGTGCGTAAAAGGCTTGAGGCCAACGGCAGAAGCGCCGGAAGCGGCGCAGATCATGTTGGCTTCCTGAATGCCGCAGTCGACGCAGCGGTCGGGATATTTCTTGGAAAAGCCCGTCATGCCGATCGAATTGATCACGTCGCAGTCAAAATATACGACAGACGGATCGGCCGCAGCCAGCTCGTCCATGGTCTCTGCGAAGGCTATGCGCATTTCGGCTTCTTCGGGACGGACCGCACTCACTACTTTATACATGTGGTTAACCCTCACTTTCCAGCTTTGCAATCTTTTCATCCAGCCACTGAACCGCAGCTTCGTAATCCTCCTGCGAGTAACGGATGAAATGGTTGTAAAACAGATCGGCAAAGGAGCAGTCCTTGCCCTTGATGGTATGCAGCACAATCATGGAGGGCTTATCAGGGGTGTTCTTGGCCTCATCAACGGCTGCCACGATTGCGGAGATGTCGTGTCCGTCGGCATCCTGCGCGTGCCAGCCGAAGTCCTCAAACTTCTGGCGGATATCGCCCGTGTCACAGATATCTCTGGTGAAGCCGTCCAGTTGTTTTTCGTTCCGGTCAACAAAAGCAATCAGGTGTCCGAGCTTTTTGGTGGCGGCAAACAGCGCGGCTTCCCAAACCTGGCCTTCGTCGCATTCGCCGTCGCCGATGAGGGTATAAACGTAGTTGGGCATTTTTTTATATTGCATTCCCCATGCCAGACCAACGGCGCACGATACGCCCTGACCGAGCGAACCGGTCGTCATATCAATACCGGGAGTATGGTTTCTGTCGCAGTGCGAGGGCAGCCGGGTATGCTCCTTATTCAGGGTCTCAAGTTCGTCCTCCGGGAAATAGCCCATCAGCGCCAGCGTGCCGTAAGCGGCGGGCCCGCAATGGCCCTTGGAGATCACCAGCCAGTCGCGCTCCTCCCATTGAGGGTTCTTGGGATCGACTTTCATACATTCCCCGTACAGCGCAGCCATTAAATCGGCCATCGACATGGAACCGCCGACGTGTCCGCCGTGGAACGAATTCATCGACCGCAGAGCGGCTTTGCGGATCTGTGCGGCGAAGATGTTCAGTTCTTTGAGACTTTTATTCATTTTTTTCCCTTCGCTTTCTGCATTAATAGACCGCGTTATAAATAGCAACCATGTCCTCCACGGTCAGCGGCGTGTAGTTGTTATTTAACAGACGGGTCTGGCCGGCCATAACGCCCTCGGCGAAGCCTTGGAATTCGCTGTCC
>JBFWIM010000004.1:0-45095 GCA_050255995.1 Intestinibacillus sp. | reverse complement strand
GTTGCCTTCCTGATACCGCCGCACTTTCTGTTTGTCAACCGCCCATGCACAGGGTATAATGGAGGCACAGAACCCGGTTGTGCGCATGCTGGAGGCAGGAGGTGTTTTTGTGATCATCCGTAACGTGATGGCGTTTCAGGAGGGCGGCTCGTTTGTCCCGGGAGAACTCTGCATCGCGGACGGCCGCTTTACGGACGTTCCGTCCGGCGAGGTCGTTGACGGCGGTGGGTGCTACGCCATTCCGGGGCTCGTGGATATCCACCTGCACGGCTGCAGCGGATTTGACTTCTGCGACGGCACACCGAAGGCGCTCTCCGCCATCGCCGGCTATGAGGCGTGGAGGGGCGTCGCAGCCATGTGCCCCACCCTGATGTCCTTTCCCGAGGAGCGGCTGCGCGCCGCCTGTGAGAACGCCGTGGCCTTCCGGCCGGACGACGCCGCAGCCGCGCTGGCGGGCATCCACATGGAAGGTCCGTTCCTCGCGCCGTTACGCAAGGGGGCGCAGAACGGCGCATATTTGCACCGGCCGGACGTCGGCCTGTTCCGCCGTCTGCAGCGGGCGGCGGGCGGCAAAATCCGTCTGCTCGGCATCGCGCCCGAACTGCCGGGCGCACTTGGTCTGATCGAGGAGCTGCGGGATGAGGTCACGCTCTCCCTTGCGCACACCGACGCGGATTACGACACCGCGTGTGAGGCCTTTCGCCGGGGCGCGCGGCACGTCACCCACCTGTTCAACGCCATGCCGCCGTTTCTGCACCGCGCGCCCGGCGTGGTCGGCGCGGCGTTTGACGCGCCGGACTGCCGCGTTGAGCTGATTGCGGACGGCGTGCACCTTCACCCGGGCGCGGTGCGCGCGGCCTTCCGGTTGTTTGGGGACAACCGCGTCATTCTGGTCAGCGACAGCATGATGGCGACCGGTCTGCCGGACGGCGCGTACACTCTCGGCGGGCAGGCTGTCACCGTGTCCGGGCGCCGCGCGACACTGCGGGACGGCACGCTCACCGGGTCGGTCACCGACCTGCTCGGCTGTCTGCGCACCGCCGTGCGGGACATGGACGTGCCGCTCGGCAGCGCGGTGAAAGCGGCCACCGTCAATCCGGCAAAAGCCGTCGGCATCTTCGACCAATATGGCAGCCTGACGCCCGGCAAACCGGCGAATCTTGTCCTGCTGGACAGCGACCTTAATCTGCGAAGCGTGTTTTTGCGCGGCATGAAATTGTTTTAAACTGGTCGGACGCACACAACTGCGCGCTTCCTTTATTCCGGCTTGCGGCGCGCCGCGCGCCACGCCGCAATCTGCTGCATGCGCTCGCGGACACGCGCCTCCCTCCCCTGATCGGTCGGGCGGTAGTATTCCCGCCCCTCCAGCGCGTCCGGCAGGCACTGCATATCGGTCAGCTTATCCTGCGTATCATGCGCATACTGGTATCCTTCGCCGTAGTGCAGCTCCTGCATCAGCCGGGTCGGCGCGTTGCGGATAACGAGCGGCACCGGCTCGGCCAGACGCTCCAGCGCGTCCTTCTTCGCGGACTCGTATGCCGCATACAGCGCGTTAGATTTGGGCGCGAGGGATAAATAGGTTACGGCGTGGGTCAGATGCACGGTGCACTCCGGCATGCCGATGAAATGGCAGGCCTGATAGGCCGCAACCGCGACCTCAAGCGCGCGGCTGTCCGCCATACCGACGTCCTCGCTCGCGAAGCGTACCACACGCCGCGCCACATAGAGCGGGTCCTCCCCCGCCTCCAGCATGCGCGCGAGCCAGTAGACCGCGGCCTGCACGTCGCTGTTGCGCATGGATTTGTGCAGCGCGGAAATCAGGTTGTAGTGCTCCTCCCCGTTCTTGTCGTAAAGAAGCGACTTTTTGCTGATGCACTGCTCAAGCGTTTCGCGGCGCACGATGGTGTGCTCGCCGTCCCGCTCGCCGTTGAGTACGACCATCTCAAGCGTAGAGAGCGCCACGCGCGCATCCCCGTTTGCAAAAGCTGCCAGCATGTGCAGCATGTCCCCGGAAATTTCGACCTGCTGCCCGCCGAAGCCGCGCGGGTCTTCGAGCGCGCGGCGCAGCAGCCCGGCCAGCTCATCCGTGCCAAGCGCCTGCAGCACAAATACCTTGCAGCGCGAGAGCAGCGCCGCGTTGATCTCAAAGGACGGATTTTCCGTGGTCGCGCCAATGAGGATAATGCTGCCCTTTTCCACAAACGGCAGGAACGCGTCTTGCTGTGCCTTGTTGAAACGGTGAATCTCGTCCACGAACAGAATGGTCTTTTCTCCGAGCAGCCGGCCGGTCTCGGCCTTCTGCATGACCTCTTTGATCTCCCGGATGCCGCTCGTCACCGCGCTGAAATCAATGAAATTCGCCTGTGTCCGCTGCGCGATAATACGGGCGAGCGTGGTTTTTCCGACCCCGGGCGGCCCCCAGAAAATCATGGAGGAAACCTGATCGCGGTCAATCAGCTGCCGCAGCACCTTGCCCTCGCCGAGCAGATGCCGCTGCCCCACATATTCCTCAAGCGTGCGCGGGCGCAGCCGGCTGGCCAGCGGACTGCCCACCTCCGGATTTTCAAACAGGGACTGCTGACGCATCGTCCTCCCGCCTTTCCTGATATTCCCCTGTACCAAAGCACAGGGGTCTGGTAAATTTATTATAAAACATCCGTTCTGTATATGCAAACAAAATCTTTTATCGCAGCTAATGTCCATAGCCGGATAAAACGCCTGATACGGGAGGTTAAAATGAAACAGGTTTTTACAGGTATCGCCGCGCTTGTTCTGTGTCTGTGCCTTGCTGCATGCACCACAAACAGCAAGGACGGCGGCACTGACAGCGCGGGCAATATCAGCGGTCCCGAAGAAACCATATTGCAGCCCAGGGAGGTTGCGGAAAAATTTTTTGAGGGGTTTGAGCAAGCGGATTATCCGTCCATGGAAAGCTACTGTACCAGCGAATGCATCTCCGCCTACTTTCACGACGCCGATGTTTTCGGGATGGTATGGGCAAGGGCGACCCATCTGGAGGAAACTGCCGACAAAGCCCTGGCGGACGATGAGCGGAAGGTGTTTGTTGACGTGGAAATGGAGACGGCGCAGACTTCAGCCCTGTATCCAGAGACCGAAACAAGCTTTTATGTCATTTTAAAGCAACAAAACGATCGTTCCTGGCTGATAGATCAATTTGTCACGGGATAAAGCGCAACGGGGGCGTCATCGCTAATAAGCGATGACGCCCCCAACGTGATCCTGTTGCAGCAATCTGTTTGTGGCAACGCGAATACTTCCTCAGGATTGTTTTTTCTGTTTGGCACGGACGGCGCGAAAATACGCGCCATAGTATCGGACGGCCTCGTCGTGCGGACGCATCTTTCTGGCCTTGCGCAGATACTTTTCCGCCGTTTGATCGTCCCCCATCTGCCGGTAGCACATGCACAGCCGCACGTAGGGCAAAAATCCGCGGCATTCCGGCGAGCAATAGCCGCCCGTCGGGCAGGGACACCGCAGCGCGGTTTCATACCAGAAGGCAGCCTGCGCACACTCGCCCTTTTCTACAAAACGCGCCCCCAGCGCGCAGCAGATCTCGGCACGCGGCATGTCGAACGTCATACTGCGCAGCAGCGCACGCAGCGCCATATCCGGCAACCCCAAGTGGTCATAACAATCCGCCTGCACCTGGCATGCGGCGATACAGTCTTCGGCGTCGCCGTGCCCTTCGTCCAGAAGCTGGCGCAGGCAATCAATCGCTTCGCCGAAGCGCCCGTGATCGCGGAGCTCACGTCCATATACATACTGCTCGCGCGGCGTCAGACGTCTGCCCCTCGCAAGCTGTCTTTCCAGAATGCGCAGATCCCGGTTCGGGTCGCGTGGACGCATACGCAGATGGGTCACAGCCGAATCCCCGTCTATCACTTTCCCGCACGGCACAATACGCTCCCGCACGACCCCTTCCCAGCGCAGCCCGGCCTCGCGGCGAATCAGGCGCTCACGCCGTACGGTTTCAATCGGCTTCCCCTCCGCGTCGAATGCAATATGATGTGGCAGCATTACAATATCGACGGAGGGGTCGAGCGTTTCGCACATGCTGCGAAAGCGGATCCGGTCTTCTTCCAGCAGAATATCGTCCGCATCCAGCCAGAAAATATAGTCGCCCGTCGCCTGTGTGAACGAAAAATTGCGAGCGGCGGAAAAATCGTCAATCCACGGAAAATCCGGCACGCGCGCCGTATAGCGCTGCGCCACTTCCCGTGTGTTGTCCCGGGAACCCGTATCCACAATGACAATTTCATCTGTCAGGTCACGTACACTGTCCAGGCAGCGCGCAAGCACATGCGCTTCGTCCCGTACCACCATGCACAGACTGACCGTCACCATGCGCGCGCCTGCTTTCCGCCGCGGTATAAAATGTGGAGGTAGCCGCTTAAGCTCGAAAACACGCGCGGCAATCGTCCTTTGCGACCCCTGCCCGCTTCCAATTCTTTCATAAGGCGTTTTCTCCAAACAATAGTTCTTTAAACCGCCGCACGCGGAAGACTGCGGCGGCTACTTCATCCTATGCCCAAAGCAGGCGTGCATTGACAGATTGCGGCGGCAAAAAAGCTTCCGGCGCGCGAACGCACCGGAAGCCCTCTGTTGCTGTAAAAGCGGTTAACCTCAGGTTCTTTTGCCGTCTTTTGTCTGCTGGATAATGCTGTCCATCTGCTCACGGGTCAGCATACCCGTGACATAGCCGAACACCTTGCCGTCCCTGTCGATCATAAACGTGGTCGGGAAGGATGTAATGCCGTAATTCCCGAACACCTCGCCGGTCTTATCCATCACAACCGGATAGGTATAGCCGCTGTCCTGCATAAACTGTATGATTTCCTTCTCTGTGACGTCCTGATTGTTCGGATTTTCGTCCGTGCGGGGATTGGCCACGCCCAAAATGACCACCTCGTCCCGGTTTTCACCCAATTCCTTGTAAACCGCCTCCAGATCGGGCATTTCTTCCTTGCAATAGCCGCACCATGTCGTCCAGAAGTTGAGCAGTATGACCTTGCCTTTGTAGCCTGACAGCGTATGGGAATTGTTGAATTGATCGTTAAGGGTAAAACCGGGCGCATCCGGCAGTTCGTGCTTCGTGTCCTGCGCCGCGGCATCGGTTTCCGCATCCGCCGTGCCGGAGGGCGCGTCATCCGCGGGCTGCTCCGCAGTGGGCGCGCTGTCCGAGGCCGCAGCTCCCCCGGCTGCCTGGGACAGGTAGCCGGTCACGCCGTTCATCAGACCAGTGAACATCATGATCCCGATCAGGATCAATAGTGCGCCGCTGATTTTAACCGTATATTTCACAATATTCCGGTGCCGTTTCAACAGCTCCAGCAGCGTGCCGCCGAACAGCCCGAACACGAGGAAGGGCAGGACAAAACCCAGTGTGTATACGCCGATCAGCCCGAAGCCGATGCCTGCCGCCGACGCCGAGGAGGCCAGCAGCAGCACGCTTGCGAGCGCCGGCCCGATGCAGGGCGTCCACGCAAAGCTGAACGTAAAGCCGAACAGCAAAGCGACCAGCGGGCTCATCACCAGACGGTCGAGCCGAAACGGCAGGCGGTGTTCGCTGCCAAGCAGCTTGGAATCGTAAAACCCGATCTGATAAAGACCGAACAGGACCACCAGCGCGCCGCCAATCCGCGCGAACGCCATGCGGTGCCCGGAAAAGAACCTGCCCATCGCCGTGAACCCAAAGCCGAGCAGGAAAAATGCGAAGCTGACGCCGATGACAAAAAACAGCGTATGCAGCATCACTTTGCCGCGCGGATAGCGGATGCGCCCCTCCGCATCCGTCTGGTGCGTACCGCCGGCCAGATAACCGATATAAAGCGGCGCCATCGGCAGCACGCAGGGCGAAAAAAAGCTGAATATCCCCTGCAGAAATACCGCCAGAACGGAAATATCGGCCTGTAAGGTCAGTCCCATAATGCCTCCTTGTTGTTTATTGGGTGGATGTCTGTGCACACGTCCCGTGCGCGAGGAAAAGCCGCCTGCCGACCTCTGCAAGCGTGCAGTGGGCAAGCCTCTCGCGGCACAGGGCGTTCAGCTCATCGTAAATGCCGTCCATGACGTCGGCCATGCCGGACGCAATCAGGCAGTCCATGTTTGTATCTCCGCTGCGCCAGGCCGTGCGGACATAGCACGCCTCAACCGCGTCGCCGATTTGCTGCAGCGTCACGGTTTCGGGATCGCGCAGGAACAGGTACCCGCCGTCCGCGCCCTCCCGCGTCTCGACCAGCCCGCACTTGCTGAGCCGCGCCATGACCCTGCGCACACGCGCCGGATGCGTGCAGATGCTCTTTGCAAGCCGCTCGCTCGAAACCGTGCCGCGCCTGTAATTGAGGACCGCGAGCGCATGAACGGCTATGCTGAATTCGCTTGTCATAACTCTCCTCCCTTTGCCGTTTTTAGTGCTTATATGCCCCGGACTCGGTTTCATACGGCCAGTTCATAAGCCCCCCGAAGTGATACACACGACGGTATCCCATGTTTACGAGCCTTTGCGCCGCCTGCGCCGCGCGCATTCCCGAGTGGCAGTACACCAGCAGCACGGCCTCTTGATCTGGCAGCTGCGCCGGAGGCGTAAATTTGATCCCCTCGTTCGGCACCAGCAGCGCACACGGAATGTGCTCCGCCGCATATTCTCCGGGCGTGCGTACGTCCACAACGACCGCACCGCCCTGCTCCATCATGCGTTTGGCCTCCTTGGCGGAAATCCTGGTGGCTGTCGCAGGCTCCAGCTCTCCTAGCCCCCGGTGGGCAGACGCGGCGCGTCCTGCCGGATTGCTTTTTATGGTCTCCCCACGCGCTTCATCTGAGTGTCTCGCTCCCAGGAAGCTCCGGAGAAAGGTTTCCCATACCTTGCTTTTCATTATCACAATTCTCCTTCCAAACCAGTGTCTGGAAATAATTCTTATCTGTTATATTAATAGTTTCAGTTTCTTTTGTCAAGCACTTCCGCACCATTGCCGTCAGGATAAACAATGCGCCCGCCGGACTTTCTGTCCGGCGGGCGCATCTGGTATTTTTCCCCGTTTAACGGTAATCGTAGCGCATCTGGTTGACGTGGTCAACATGAAAGTCCGCTTTACCTGCCACACGCGCCGCTACGACGCTGGCCGCGATCAGAGCGAATGCGCCAATCATAAAGATTGCCATACTGTTTCCCTCCTTCAGTCATCGGCACGCGCTTTCGGCACGCGCCCACGCTTTTTCTTTACATGTTCAGTATACAATGTAAGAGGGAGAATTTCCAGCCGCAGGGTGCAAGAATTCCTTCTCGCACAGCGCATTCTTTTTGGGCATATTGCACTTTAATCACAGACTTGTTTTGTGCACGTCTCCCAAAAATATCACTTTCTTGTTTTTTGCTGTCCGGCCTGCTTCATCGACAGGGAAATCCGCTTTTTCCCCGCGTCCACTTCCAGCACAACGACGTTTACAATGTCGCCGACGGTCACGGCTTCGGAAGGATGACGGATAAACCGGTCACAGATCTGCGACACATGCACAAGCCCGTCCTGGTGCACCCCGATATCCACAAACGCGCCGAAATCGACCACGTTGCGCACCGTACCGGCCAGCTCCATGCCGGATTGTAAATCCTTGATATCCAGTATGTCGGCACGCAGCAGCGGGGGCGGCAACTCATCGCGCGGGTCACGCCCGGGCTTTTGAAGCTCCGACACGATATCGAGCAGGGTGGGCGCGCCAACGCCGCAAGCTGCAGCGGCTTTGTCCGCGCCATACGCCCGCAGCTTTTCCGGCAGCGCTTCCAGCTTCCCAACGTCCGCCAGCCCGTAGCCGCACAGCGTGAGCAGCTTTTGCGCCGCTTCGTAGGATTCCGGATGTACCGCCGTGCGGTCGAGCACGTTTTCGCTCTCCGGTACGCGCAGAAAACCCGCGCACTGCTCAAATGCCTTGGGGCCAAGCTTTGGAACCTTCAAAAGCTCCCTGCGCGTGAGGAAGCGGCCGTTCTGCTCACGGTATGCCGCAATATTTTTGGAAACCGTAGCGCTTACCCCTGCGACACGGTTTAACAGCGCAGGCGACGCGGTGTTGAGATCGACGCCGACCGCGTTGACACAGTCCTCCACCACGCCGCCCAGCGCCTCGCCCAGCCGCGCCTGCGGCATGTCGTGCTGGTATTGCCCGACGCCGATCGCCTTCGGGTCGATCTTGACCAACTCAGCCAGCGGATCCTGCAAGCGGCGCGCAATGGATACCGCCGAGCGCAGCGACACATCAAAATCCGGGAACTCCTCCGCACCGAGCTTTGACGCGGAGTACACCGATGCGCCCGCCTCACTGACCACCATATAGGACACATCTCTGCCATACTCCTTGAGAAATTCCGTGATGAAGATCTCCGATTCCCGCGAAGCCGTGCCGTTACCGATGGCGATGCAGGAGACGCCGTACCGGTCGCACAGACGCGTCAGCTCCCGTCTGGCCTCGGCGACCTTATTATGGGGTTTAGTCGGATAAACGACCGCAGTCTCCAGCACCTTGCCTGTGCCGTCCACAACCGCCAGCTTGCAGCCTGTGCGGTACGCCGGGTCAAAGCCCAGCGTCACCCGGTTTTTCACCGGCGGCTGCATGAGCAGCGGACGCAGATTGAGCGCAAAGGTGTGAATAGCCTGTTCGTTCGCCCGCTCGGTCAGGTCGGCGCGCACCTCGCGCTCGAGCGAGGGGAAGATCAGCCGATCCCAGGCGTCCCGCGCGGTTTCCCGGATCACATCCGCAAACGGATTTTTCGGGTGCAGCACCGCGCGCAGCAGAATCACCTGCGCGCCCGCGTCGTCAGCCTGTACCGATACCTTGAGCACGCCCTCCTTCTCTCCGCGGTTGATTGCAAGGACGCGGTGGCTCTGCAGCTTTTTGAGCGGCTCTTCAAAGTCGTAATACAGGCGATAGACCGTATCCTGCCCGGTCGCGGCGGCCGAACGCAGCACACCCGTGCGCTGCACGTGCGCGCGCAGCTTTTTGCGCAGCGCAGCATCGTCCGAAAACGTCTCCGCGAGGATGTCCTGCGCGCCGGCAAGCGCGTCTTCGGCGGTCTCCACTCCCTTCCCGGGATCGGCAAAGCCCGCCGCGAGCCGCAGCGGATCATGCTCGGGCGTTTCACCCAAGAGCAGCAGCTCCGCGAGCGGCGCAAGTCCCTTTTCACGCGCGATGCCCGCACGGGTGCGCCGCTTCGGCCGGAAGGGGCGGTAAATATCCTCGACTTCGGCCAGTGTCACGGCGCGGTCAATTGCCGCGGCAAGCTCGTCCGTCAGGTTCCCCTGCTCCGCAATCGCGCTCTTGACCTCCTCGCGCCGCGCGGCAAGGCCGCGCAGATATTGCAGCCGTTCGCTGATCTGCCGGATGGTCTGGTCGTCCATCGTGCCGTGCTGCTCCTTGCGGTAGCGCGCGATGAAGGGCACGGTGTTGCCCTCATCCAGCAGCCTGACGACGTTTTCCACATGCTCCGGCCGCACGGAAAACTCCTGCGCCAACATTAATATCATGGTATCCATATAAACCGTTCTCCTTTGCATGGTTGCCTTTCTATTGTACCCTTTTGACCGGCAGGCGGCAAGCAGCTTTTGTTCGCGCGCCCCTTTTATCGCCGCGCCTTGACTTTTTTCGTCCAGAGTGGCTACAATAGACTTGTAAGAAGCTTTTTTGCAGCTGTCAGGAGGTGTTTTCATGTCTGTTTTGGCCGCCTATATCGTCCCGCATCCGCCGATCCTTTTGCCCGAAGTCGGGCGCGGAGAAGAGCGGAAAATTGCACATACGGCAGCGTCCTTCCGCGAGACCGCCCGACGCATCGCCGCGCGCCGGCCCGATACCATCGTTGTGGTTTCGCCGCACGCCACTTTGTACGCAGATTATTTCCATATCTCGCCGGGCAGGCATGCGCAGGGGGACCTGAGCCGCTTCGGCGTACGCGGAGTATCCGTCACCGCAGCGTATGACGAGACCTTTGCGCGCGCGCTGTCCACCCGCGCGGCGCAGGCTGGGCTGCCGGCCGGCACCGAGGGGGAGCGGGAACCACGCCTTGACCATGGCACGCTGATCCCTCTGCGCTTCATCAACGAACAATACACGGACTACAGGCTTGTGCGCGTGGGCCTGTCCGGCCAGTCTCCGCTTGCGCATTACCGGCTTGGCCAGTGCATCGCACAGACTGCTGCCGACCTTGGCCGCCGCGTGGTGCTGATCGCAAGCGGAGACCTTTCCCACAAGCTGACCGAGGACGGTCCATACGGTTTTGCGCCCGAGGGCCCGGACTTTGACCGGGAGGTCACCGCTGCCATGGCGTCAGGCGACTTTCTGCGTTTTCTGACCTTTGACTCCGCTTTCTGTGAAAATGCGGCGGAGTGCGGTCTGCGGGCGTTTCAGATTCTGGCGGGCACGCTGGACGGCAAGGCTGTTTCTTCCGAGCTGCTGTCCTATGAAGGGCCGTTTGGCGTGGGCTATGGCGTGGCTGCCTTTGAGGTAGCCGGGGATGATCCCTCCCGCTGCTTTGCGCCCCGCCTTGACCAGTTGGCGCGCGAAAAAATGGAGCGCCTCCGTACCGGAGAGGATGCGTACGTCCGCCTTGCCCGCCACAGCCTGGAGACCTATGTCCGTACCGGTGCGCGCGCTGCCGTTCCGATGAATCTGCCTGCCCCGCTGCGCGAGGAACGCGCCGGCGTGTTCGTCTCGCTCAAGAAGGACGGCGAACTGCGCGGCTGCATCGGCACCATCGCCCCGGCGGCCGGCAGCATTGCGGAGGAGATCGTACACAACGCGGTATCCGCCGGATGTGAAGACCCGCGTTTTCCGCGCGTACGGGAGGACGAGCTTCCCGCGCTCGTTTATAGCGTGGACGTGCTGGCGCCGCCGGAGCCGATCGATTCTCCGGACGAGCTGGATGTCCGGCGTTACGGTGTGATTGTCGCAAGCGGGCGTCGGCGCGGCCTGCTGCTGCCAAATTTGGCAGGGGTGGATACGGTCGCGCAACAGATCGACATCGCCCGGCAAAAAGCCGGGATCGGCCCCGACGAGTCCTATACGCTCGAACGCTTTGAGGTGGTGCGTCACAAATGAAAGCAACCTGCACCCTGTGCCCGCACCGCTGCGCAATTGCGGACGGGCAGACCGGGCTGTGCCGGGCGCGCATAAACCGCGGCGGGCGCATCAAATGCGGGAACTACGGCAAGATTACTGCCCTCGCGCTCGACCCGATCGAAAAGAAGCCGCTGCGCCGCTTCTACCCCGGCAGCCATATCCTCTCCGTCGGCAGCTATGGCTGCAACCTGCGCTGCCCGTTTTGTCAGAACCATGAAATTGCAATGGCTGGCGGCCGCATGAATACGACGTTTCTGTCGCCGGAGGATCTGGTACAGGAAGCGGTCTCTCTCGTGCCGCGCGGCAACATCGGCCTTGCGTACACTTATAACGAACCGCTGATCGGCTACGAATATGTGCGCGATTGCTCCGCGCTCGCGCGACAACGCGGTCTTAAAAATGTGCTGGTCACGAATGGATACCTAAATCCTGAGCCGTTTAACGCGCTGCTGCCGCTGATTGACGCAATCAACATCGACCTCAAGGGCTTCACCGAGGAGTATTACGCCTGGGTCGGCGGCGATCTTACCACCGTGCAGCGTTCCATCGCCCTCGCTGCAGCGCATTGCCATGTGGAGGTCACTACACTCGTTCTCCCCGGCAAGAATGACGATCCCACACAGATGCGTGCGCTCGCCGCCTGGCTTGCCTCCGTTGATCCCGGTATTCCGCTGCACATTACGCGTTTTTTTCCGCGGTACCGGGTTCAGGATCTTCCACCGACTCCAATAGAGACGGTAGTCACTTTGGCTGAAACCGCCCGCGGCTTTCTGCAGCATGTATACGCGGTCAACTGTTGACCCCGTGCGCTTTCCACAACTTTAAAGGATTTTCAATTTTCTCCCGTGTCGCGGCATTTTCCTCATTATAGCATTTTCGTGGTTTTTTTATTGTGTTCTCACGTTTTTTCAGACAAGCTGCACAAATTTTGCAAATCATATTTTGGTTGATATTTTTTTAACAAAAAGCAAGAATGTGATAGCGAGCAACCGTGCATCCGCGTTATATTGTATACAGCTGTATGGCTCAATACTGCTTCGGCACTGCACGCGGACTATCCCGCTCCCAGTTTCCCCATACGGACCGCAGGGACAGAAGCAATAAAAAAGAGAGGTTTAACATGAAGCTTGGTTATAATGAAGCGACCTGCCAGAAGAGATCCGACGTCGGAACCGATCTCGCGCTGTGTGAAAAATACGGTTACGACTATATCGAGCTGCGTGTGGACATGCTGAAGGAATATCTCAAGAAGCATCGGCTGAGCGAACTGCAACAGTTTTTTGCAGGCAGCCGGCTGCGTCCCTACTCGCTCAATTCTATTGAGAACATCAATTTTAATGTCTCCTTAAAGTGGGATTTACTACTTGATCTTTTCAAGTTTTCCTGTGAAGCCGCGCAGGCGATCGGCTGTCCTTATGTGGTGCTGGTGCCGACCCGCAGTCAGGTCGCCAACACAAGGGACGAAAAGCAGGTGCTTGACGATTCCGTAAAGGTGATTACTACTTTGGCCGACCTGGCAAAGCCCTTCGGCGTCAAGCTGGCCTTTGAACCCATCGGTGATCGCCGCTATTGCTGTACCGGCATCCGGCAGGCTCTTGAAATTGTCAATGCTGTGGGCCGGGATGACGTCGGCCTGACGCTGGACAGCTTTACCTTCTACTTACAAGACAAGTCCGCCAATATGGATGTGTTGAGCCGCATCCCGCGTGACAAGCTGTTTATTTATCATATCGCGGATTCCGAGGATCTGCCACTTGGTGTGCTTGACCACCGGCACCGCCTGTTCCCAGGTGACGGCTGTATCCCCCTTAAGGCGATTACGGACGCGGTACGCGCGACCGGCTATGATGGCATTTTGTCGCTTGAGCTGTTCCGTCCCGAATACTGGGATATGGAGCCCGAAGAAGTTATTCGCATCGGCGCGGACAAATGCCGGGCGTTTCTTTAATCATATTTGCAGCTTTGTGAGGAGAGGCCGTTTCTGTCAACCCGGCAGAAACGGCCTCCCTTTTCAGCCGCTTTTCACATTAATTTTTTATCATAAAAAATCGAAATCATACTTGACAGTCATATTGATCATGCGATATAATATTTTTTGTTACGGGGGTATAGCTCAGCTGGGAGCCCGATACCTACCCTCGCGTACCACCATCTGAGAGACGCTTTTCGACAACTAAATATAGACTTCCCCATAAAATACCATAAATGGTAATATTTGGGGGTATAGCTCAGCTGGGAGAGCGCTTGAATGGCATTCAAGAGGTCAGCGGTTCGATCCCGCTTATCTCCACCATTTTCGGGAAGTCGAAAGAAAAACTCGTTTTGGAAACAAAACGGGTTTTTTCTTTTCTCCCCCACCGCAGGTCAGCATATCCAATGCCATCAAGCCTCTCCCACAGAGGGCGTTCCGCATCTTTCGGAACGCCCTTTTTTCATGCCCCGAAGGAGGTGTTCAGACGTGGCCGAGACGCCGGCCTTTGATTATTATTACGGAAGCGAAAGCGAACAATTTTCATTCTTCCGCATTCCCCGGCAGCTTGTGACCGGCGAGCACTTCCGGCGCGTTTCCACCGATTCCAAACTGCTGTACGGCCTCTTGCTTGACCGCATGGGCCTGTCCGCCAAAAATGGCTGGTACGACGAGCAGGGCCGCGTTTTCATCTACTACACCCTGGGCGAGATACAGGCAGACCTATGCTGCGGGCATGAGAAGGCGGTTAAGCTGTTGGCTGAACTGGACACCGGCAAGGGTGTCGGTCTGATTGAGCGCATCAAACAGGGGCAGGGCCGACCCGCGAAAATCTATGTCAAGCGGTTCACCATCCGCGCTGCCCCTTCCTCTCCACCCCTTGCGCCGGAGCCGCACCCCAGACTTCCGATTTTCGGAAGTCAAGACTTCGGGAAAGCAGAAGTCAAGGGTTCCGAAAAACCGAAGTCTGCACTTCCGGCTTTCGGAAGTGCAGACTTCGGA
The DNA here is from genome assembly GCA_050255995.1 of Intestinibacillus sp. Lineage (GTDB taxonomy): Bacteria > Bacillota > Clostridia > Oscillospirales > Butyricicoccaceae > Intestinibacillus. The sequence goes on along the minus strand of JBFWIM010000004.1, from coordinate 31,006 downwards.
AAACCCGACGCAAGTTATATTAATATAAATAATACCTACAAGAATCAGCTTAATCCATCTATCCATCCATCTTGCCCCCGCCCCCGATTGATGGACAGACAGACGATCAAAGAGAGCGTTTATGAGAATATCGACTACGAAATCCTACGGGAGAAAACCCCTGCTGATGAACTGGATGAACTGATTGAACTGATAGTCGATACGCTCTGCACCACCCGCTCTACTGTGAAGATCGGCGGCGAGGAAATCCCAAGCGATGAAGTTAGAACGCGCCTTTGGTCTTTGGACGCCTCGCACATCGAGTATGTTTTTGAGCGGCTGAATGCGAACACCGAAAAGGTTCATAACATACGCGCCTATCTGCTGACCGCGCTGTACCGCGCTCCTACCACTATCAATCACTACTACCGGGCCGAAGTGCAGCACGACCTGTATGGCAAGCCGTGAAATGCGTCTCAGTTTGAGACGCATTTCGACATTTTAGAAGGAGGAAAAGTATGGCTGAAGAAAGAAAAATCCCCAACACACCCCCGGAGCCGATGAAGCCTACCGCTACCACCCCGGCCAAGCCGGAGGCGGGGAAATCTCCTGCCGAGCCGGGCAAGCCTGCTGCTGACCCCAAGACGACTACCACTACCGCCCCGACTAAGCCGGAGGCGGAGAAGGCCCCCGCTGAGCCGGGCAAACCCGCTGCTGACCCTAAGACGGCCACCGCTACCACCCCGGCTAAGCCGGAGGCGAAATCCCCTGCCGAACCGGGCAAGCCTGCTGCTGACCCTAAGACGGCCACCGCTGCCGCCCCGACTAAGCCGGAGGCGGAGAAGGCCCCCGCTGAGCCAGGCAAGCCTGCCACCGACCCTAAGACGGCTACCACTACTGCCCCGGCTAAGCCGGATGCGGAGAAGGCCCCCGCTGAACCGGGCAAAAGACAACTATAAGGTTGTGGGGCAGACCAGCGCCAAGCGCCTTGCCCGCAATACGACGCCCGCGGCAGTCATCCATCTGAAAAAGGAGGACATTCCGCAGTTTCGGAGGTTAGCGAAAGAGTACGGCATCCTCTATTTTATCGCCCAAAAAAAGGGTAATGAGAGCAACCTTGTCAATGTCGTCTCCAATCAAAACTATGTTGCCAAACTCAACGCCGCGATGGAGGCGCTGCACTATCCCACCCCGGAAAAGGAGACCGACGGGCCAAAAAAAGTCGCCCCCCGCGTTCAACAAGAGAAACGTGCTCTCTCCGCCTTCCGATGCAATCGCAAGCGTTATAATCGGAATGCCCGCGTCATTGGCGGCCTGCACGCCCGGCGTTACGCCGGCATAGTCGCATGCCACCACAACAATCAGATCCATTTTTTGCATGATGAAGTTATCGATCTGGTCGAGCTGCTTCTGCTGGTCATTATTGGCTTCCACGCAGGTTACTTCAACGGTTTTGTCCCCGGCCATCTCCTGTATAAAACTGTCTTCCACGAGCTTGAGCCATACGTCCGAATCCGCCTGATTGGTATAGCCTACCCGAAAAACTCCGCTGCCGGCGGTTTCGCTGCCCGAAGCCTCTCCGGGAGACTGCTCTTGCGAACAGCCGGAAAACAGTGTCATCACGCATGCCGCGCCTAAAACCAGTGCTGTAAATCGCTTAATTAATGCCATTTTTCTTACCTCCATGTTCTCGCTTCTCACTGTTTACAACCCTTCATCTGCAAACCTGATGCATATCAACGCTTGGCGCCCGCAGAGGATCTTTTGGTCACCACATCAATGATGACGGCGAAAAGGATGATAAACCCTTTGATCACTTGCTGCCAATATGTATTCACACCCAACAGGTTCTGCACGTTGTTCACAATGCCGACAATCAGCGCGCCGATCAGCGTTCCAAATACATTGCCCACGCCGCCGGCCAGCGACGTGCCGCCCACGACTACCGCCGTGATTGCGTCAAACTCGTAAGATATCCCGCCCGCCGGTGTGCCCGACGCCTGACGCGCCATAAACACTACCGCGGCAACCGCCGTGATGAGGCCATCGAGCAAAAACGCTTTTCTTACCACGCTTTTCGAACGGATGCCCGACGCAATCGCGGCATTTTCGTTGCCGCCTACCGCGTATACGTACCGGCCGAACGGAGTCTTATTCAGGAGGATCAGCACAATGATGAAGAATACAAACATGATCAAAACAGAAGTCGGGACAAAACCGATATAGCCCTGGCCAAACCAGTTGAACGCGGGATAATCCACCATAGACACCGGCGAGCCGCCCGTCATAAGCAGCGCGCCGCCGCGCGCGATCGTCTGCAGCCCGAGCGTCATGATAAAGGCCGGAATGGTGAATTTGGTAATGATAAAACCATTTGCGGCGCCGATCAGGAGCCCTAATACAACGGCTGCCAGAACCGCAGCCAACACATGATTGGTCGCTTTCATAACCAGGCACGAAAAGCATCCGATGAATGCCAGCTCCGCACCGTAGGCAACATTGATATGGCCCAGAATAATGACAAAGGTCGCTCCGTACGCCAGCAGGATTACAACCGAGTTCTGCAGGAGCACATTCCTCAGATTCGTTGCGTTTGTAAAATTCGGAACAAATAGACTTGCAATTATGAAAATTGCAAACAGGATCAACACCGTGCCGTATTTACCGTAGAACCTTCCGAAGTTGAACCGACCTTGCTTGTTACTAGTGTTCAATGCTCGCCCCTCCCGTTGCAAGCCTCATGATATTCTCCTGCGTCGCTTCCGTGCGGCTTAAGATCCCCATTTGAGCGCCCTCGTGCATGACAACCACGCGATCGCTCATGCCGTTCACTTCCGGCAGCTCGGAGGATATCATGATGACGGCCATGCCCTGCCGTGCGAATTGCCCCATCAATTTATGGATTTCGGACTTCGCGCCGACATCGATGCCGCGCGTAGGCTCATCCAATATCATGATTTTGGTGTCGCCGATCAGCCATTTTGCCAAAACCACCTTTTGCTGATTGCCGCCTGACAACGTATACGCCGGAACGTCCAGATCAGGCACCTTGATATGAAGCAGATCGACCATCTCCGCCGAACGCGCCTGCACCTTTTTATCGTTTACCAGTCCGCAATGCGTAAACTGCCCCATATTTGCCAAAGAGATATTCTGGCTGATGCTTCTTCCCAATATAAGGCCATATTCTTTCCGGTCTTCCGACACCATTGCAATACCGTGCGTGATTGCATCCGAAGTATTCCGAATCCGAACCGGCTTGCCCTCAATCAGAATTTCTCCGCTCGAATAGGGATCCATCCCGAAAATGGCTCGCATGACTTCGCTTCTGCCCGCGCCCACCAGCCCGGAAAAGCCCAGTATTTCGCCTCTGTGCAGCTGAAAATTGATATTGTGGAACCGCCCGCCGTCCTGTTTGTCCTGCGTGAGGTTTCTGACCTCCAAAACCACCTCACCGATCGGAATACTCGTATCTTTGGGAAAAATACTCGTGATTTCGCGCCCGACCATGAGGGATACCAGTTTGTTGCCGTCATAGTTTTCCGCCGGCCCCGATTCAATCCAGTGTCCGTCCCGAATCACCGTAATATCATCCGCTATGCGGAAAATCTCGTCCATTTTGTGGGTAATATACAGAATAGAAACGCCCTTTTGCTTGAGCGCCGCGATTTGGTCAAACAGCACGTTGACCTCCGCGTCCGCAATCGCAGAGGACGGCTCATCCATAATGATCACTTTTGCATCCATCGATATCGCTTTGGCGATCTCAATCAGCTGGTGCCCCGCGATAGAAAGCTCCTTCATTTTCTGCTGCGCTTTATAGGGGATATTCAGCCCGTCGAGCAGCACCTGCGTCTGCCGGTTGAGTTCCACGAAATCGACAAACATGCCTTTCTTCGGCTCTCTGCCCAGAAATACATTTTCCGCGAGTGTCATTTCCATGATGGGGTTCAATTCCTGATAAATCATCGCGATGCCCATTTTCATGGTATCCTGAATCGTATGCCTGCCCACCGGCCTGCCTTCAAACAGGATTTCGCCCTCGTCCGCCACATACGTGCCGTTGATGATTTTCATTAACGTCGACTTGCCCGCGCCGTTTTCACCGCAAATGACATGGACGGAACCCTTGCACAGTTTCAGGTTTACGCCGTCCAAGGCCTTGACCCCCGGAAAGGCTTTTACGATATTGCGCATCTCAAGAACAATCTGTTCCTCTTTGCCCACTTTTTTACCACCCATCGCTTTCTTCTTTTCATTGGCCGCCGCTGTACCGTCGCTCTGCGCATCCGTTTTACCCACGCAATGCGGCGCCATACATTCGGAAAACCGCTTTAAAAGGTTTTAAGAGGTGTAACAAACGGCGTGCCGTTTGGCATGCCGTTTGTCACAAAAGAGAAGAGTAGGGGAAGACCTCTCAGAGGTGGTTACTTTACTTCGCGCCAGCAGACCTCGCGCAGCATCGCAGTCAGCTCGTCCTTGACCGCCTTGTTTTTCTTGGGATCGCGGCTGAGCCCCCAGGTTTTATTGAGCTCAAGCAGCTTCTGGTGCTCCTCCGCCGTGATGCGGCCCCGCTTTTCCTCGGAATCCATCCAGGTATCGAAATTGCCGATCCAGCGGTTCTCGTCGCCGAGCTTGTCGTCGGTGCGGTAACGCTTTGATGTGTCCAGACGGCCGTAATTCAGGCGCGGCGTTTTACCCGTGATGGAGCATTCGTACAGCAGGTCGACGCCGCCGAGACCCGGTTCGTCCTCGATCGCCATATCGCGCTCCAGCGCTTCCTTGGCCACGGAACAGCCGACAACCTTACCGATAAACAGCGTGTTGTTGCTCAGCGGATAGGAGTCCAGAATTTTTACCTCCAGATTGGATACGCATTCCGCAATGCCGGGCACCGCAACCTGTTTGGAGGGCAGGGCCGTCATCTTTGCGACATCCAGCTCGCTGATGCCGGAGGGCAGCGGCAGACCCGCAATCCAGCTTTCCTTCAGCAGGTCGGCGGTGTAGTAGCTGACAGTGCACTCCTTCGCCAGCATCAGATTTTTGCGTCCCTGGCGGCGGTTGTGCATATTGAAGCAGAAATACCAGCCGCAGTCCGCGGGTTCGCCCCACATCGCCGTACCCATGGAAACCGGCGTGCTGTTGAGGTTGCCGTTCTGATCCAGCGTGTTGATAAAGTAGCAGGCGACCGGCGTCTGGATCCAACGGTGCGAGAACCCGTAATCCTCGTACTTGGTCAGGATATCGCCCATGTCGAACTTGTCTTTCGCCTCAATGTCGGCGTAGATCGCCGCAACGTCAAAATATTTGTGTTCCATATTTACAGATACCTCCACTTTTACAAATCAACAATTTTCAGTACATTACGTTGCCGCCGGCAATCAGGATATCCGTGCCGGTTACATACGAATTCTTCTCGCTCGCCAGATAGCAGACAAGCTCCGCAATCTCCTCGGGTTTCGCCGCGCGGCGCATCGGGACGCTGCTCATCAGCTCGTCGATCAGCTCATGCACCGGACGTCCTTCCTGTACCGCGCGGTCGGCCATGCCGTTGCGGAACAGTTCCGTATCCGTGTAGCCGGGAGAAACCGAATTTGCGATAATGTTATACTGGGACAGTTCAATCGCCAGCACCTGCATCATCATGGAAACGGTTGCCTTGGATACGCAGTACGGCCCGTTCGCATACTCGCCGACCTTGCCGGATTGCGACGCGGTGACGATAATGCGTCCGTACTTATTCTCTTTCATCGCTTTGGCTGCCGCCTGACACATGAACATCGCGCCCTTACAGTTGACCGCGAAGGACTTATCCCACTGCGCCTCAGTAACATCGGTCATTAGCGCGGGGATGCAGATCCCGGCGTTGTTCGACAGGATATCGACTTTGCCGAATTCCCTGACCGCCGCATCAAAAACCGCATCGACCTCCGCCTTATTTGAAACGTCAACCCTCATTGCGATCGCGCGTCTGCCAAGCCTGCGAACCTCTTCGGCTGTCTCCCCCGCGCCGTTCTCATCCAGATCGACCGCCACAATATCAGCGCCGTAGCCGGCCATTGCCAGACAAATCGCTTTTCCCATTCCCCGGGCCGCCCCGGTCACAACTGCTACTCTGTTGCTTAACAATGTAATTCCTCCTCTTGAATTAAAATTATCAGGTTTTTTTATTCGCCGGGATACGTCAGACCCCATTGTCTTCTGGCCTCATCCATGATTTTCATCACCCCGATGGTTTCGTCCAACGGCAGGATATCGCTTTCTTTCTTGCCAGCTTTGAGGCAACGCATGGCCTCTTCGGCTTCGTAGCGGTAACCGCGGCCATCCATAGGGATGTGTACCTTTTCAATCTTGGCGGGAAAACCGGGCTCCAGTTTATGCTCCACAGTCAGTACCGCGTCTTCGCAGTCCATAAAAGCCATGCGCACCTGGATATGGCCTCCGGTACCAGAAATGAAAAGTATCTGCGGAGTTTCATGTACCAGCGAATCCATGACGACCGCCTGGGCGCCATTCTTGTAGCGCATCACGATAGTAGACTGCTCATCCACACCGGTAGGGCCAATGGAAGCGGTCGCTTTGATCTCCTCCGGTTCCCAGCCAAAGATCATAGAAGCGTAGTTGACGGCGTAGCAGCCCACATCCATCATCGCGCCGCCACCCAACTGGCGATCAAACTGGCGGGAGGGCTTATTGTAGTCCATGCCCTCGTTCAGCATAAAGCCTTGATCCAGCATCGCCATCTTCACTTCGCCGATGGCCTTCTTGTCCAACCACTCACGTACCACTGCGGCAATGGGGCTGAACCGGCTCCACATGGCTTCCATCAGGAAAACATTCTTCTCCCGCGCCTTGTCCACCATCTGCCGGGCTTGTTTAGCGTTTAAAGCGAAGGGCTTTTCACAGACGCAGGGCTTACCCGCGTCGAGCACCTGGCACACCACATCCCGATGACTGGGGTTGAGAATGGCCACATAGATGATATCCACATCCGGGTCGGCCAATAGTTCTTCGTTGCTGCCGTAGCTCTTGGTGCAGCCGTGCTTTGCAGCAAAAGCGTCAGCCCGCTCCTTGATGATGTCAGAGACGGCATACACTTCCCCCTCCTCAGTATAAGACAGACCTTCGGCAAAACGGTTGCCTACCCAGCCCGGACCGATGATGCCCCATTTGATTTTGCTCATTCGTACACACTCCTTTGTTCGATTTTATGGTCGTTTGTTTTACCGTGTTCTGTGTGATGTTCATAACTATAGCAATCCGGAAATGCCAAAACAATTCCCGCACGCCCCCTTTACGCCGAAACACTATATTGAAACGTTTCTGCGGTTAACTGTGAAACGATTCATCTGCAACAATTGCAGTCCCTTGTTCGGAATGCGATCACGAATCCATGCTGTTATTATCCAAATCCACTGCGTTCCTGCTTTTCACAGTTTTCTCTTGACACGCCGGTTCCGATATCCCATGCCGGGCTGATTTGCAAGGGCAACGGGACGCCGGCCGGCTTGCGCAGCTTTTCCCGGCTCCCCCTGTCGGCCGCTGCAGACCGCTATATTACCGCAAAAAAGAGCCTGTTCGAGGTTGCGCACTACGGCAGTCCCAAACAAGCCCGGCGGGATCTATTCAGCTATATTGAACCTCATGGTATCTCTCCTTCCAGCAGCACGAAAACCCTTCGGGGTCAGCCGATCAAATTCCACCGCCAGACCCGGTTCATGCAGCGCTGTACAGTTCAGTTTTCAAGCGCATTCGCCACTTTGCAATCCACGGCGAGGTTGCTGCGGATTTGACGCCGGTTTTGTACGGCAAAACAGTAATACCAGCCGCAGTCCGCGGGGTGGCCCCACATGGCGGTACCCATGGAAATCGGCGCTACATGGATGTTGCCGTTCCCGTCCCGCGCCATGACGAGATGGCAGGCAACCGGGGCTGTATCCGGCTATGAGAAGAACCATAGTCCTCATCACGGGGCTTCCGGCTGCAAAGCGTTCCGCTGCGCAGCAGAATCCTGCACCCCCGGCAATCACAAGACAATCTATACTCAATCCCACTAAAAATGTTTAACCGAAACGTTTCGCTAAAACGTTTCCACAAATCTTTTAAAACGTTTTATGTTTACCTCTTCTCACCTCAATCATCTTATATTCACAGGAAAACCGCACTTTACAAAACCAGTTCTCACCTTCTTAATGAATTCTTATTCGCACCGTAAATTGCTCAAAAAACGGCGTCATGATAGAATAAACTCATAGCAAAAAGGATGTGAGATTTGTGGTTACCATAAAAGATGTTGCAAAAAAAGCCGGCGTATCCATCTCCACCGTATCCAATATCATCAACGGAAAAGGCGCTGTCGGAACTGAAAAATATAAACGGGTAAAAGCTGTGATGGAAGAACTGAATTACCATCCCAGCTTTATTGCGCAAAACCTTAGAAACAACCGCTCCCATCTGATCGGTATCGTAATGCCGTATTTGGACGACCCCTATAACAGCATGTTCCAAGGAATTAATGAAAGATTAAATCATTACGGATACTATCCGATTATCAAATTATCCGAAAATGATTCTAATCTGGAAGACCAGCATATCAAACAGCTGGCCGGGCTTGGTGTTTCCGGTATTATTCTTATTTCATGCAGCCCGCAGCAACTGCCGTGCATCCATCTTTTGCAATCACAAAAAATACCGCTCGTCCTGCTGGACCGCGATATTGCACAACTCGATTGTCCCAAGGTACTTTTTGATAAACGCGCATATATCTACGAGCGGGCAACGCTCCTATTGCGGCGCATCTCCACAACCCGTCTGCTGCTCATCCGCTACCGGAAGGACTTCAGCTGCGACGTTGCCTGCACGCAGGGTTTTGAACAGGCCTGCCGCAATGCCTCAACGGAACGGAATATCCTATCGGTCGACACCCATTCGATTAATTACTTCAGCCAAATCTACACTTATCTGCATGAAAACAGCGCAAACATCGACCAAATCATCGCCACAGACATCCAATTGGCGCAGGCGATCAGCGACGCAGCCGATCTTGTCGGAAAAAATTATCCCATACATGTTCTAACCGGAGATAGTTGGCAAATATCGCGTCGATACTGCACGTTTGAACCGATCGAGCAAAACACGATATACGGGGGGATGCAAGCCGCCACGCTTCTGGTTGAACAGCTGCGCGACAGTGGTTCGGAAAACCGTACGGTGAAAATCAAGCCAAAACGGCTGCGCAAAGATGTAGCGCCATTTCTACGCGTACCCACAGATACCTTGCGTATATTATCGATAGACTGTATCCCTGTTTCGGTTTTGGAGCGCCTCAGTTCTGTTACCGGCCGCGAACTCGGCGTTAATGTTCAGTTTGACAAGCTTTCGCCAAACGAACTTCCCCTGGCGGTTGAACAGGAACTGCTGGAAGGATGGAATGACCACGACCTCTTCATGATTGATTTGCCCTGGCTGCAACGTCTTGTCAATCATGACATGCTCTTTGATATCAGCGATAAAATCTCTTCCGAATTGGTTTCTTCGTTTCCCGAAGCTATCCTGCGCACCTTTTTAAAAACCTGGATCATCGCAATATCGTCCCCATTATCGCAGGCATTCAAGCGGTATATTATCGGCGGGATATTTTTGACGACCCCGACCTGCAAGCCTCTTTTTTCCACCGTTACGGCATACAACTGGGCGCGCCGCACAACTGGAAAGAATTCAACTACATTTGCGAATTCTTTACACGCAGCTGTAATCCCGATTCTCCCTTTGAATATGGCACAGCTATGATCAGCAGCTACGATATCAATCTTGCAAATGAATATCTTCCCAGACAATGGGCTTTCCACGGCCATTTTGTAGACGAATGGGGGATGGCGACGCTGAATGACGACGCCAACTACCGCGCCCTGGAAAGTATTCGCGCCACATACCGCTATTCCTTCAACCACGCATTAAACAACAATTTGGACGATGAAGTATTTGGTCTGCTGTTGGAAGGCAAAATCCCCATGGCGCATGGCTTTGCGAATCATTATGTTCCGGAAAAATATTCGAGAGGCTCTCCAAACCAGGATATTGTTGTCTGTGAAGCGCCGGGGCGGTCTTCGCTGCTGAGCGGCTGGGCTTTGGGGGTAAATCGGAATTCAGCCCATATCCCGGCCTGCTGCGCCTATTTGAAATGGCTCATGACCGACCGCATCGCGCTTTCCAATATGCGGCTCGGCGGCTGCATCCCCACGTTGGCCGTGCATGAAAACACTGACCTGCGCATTAAATATCCCTGGTTGAATCTTATGACGAAGGCATTTTCCGGCGGGCGCACACGCAATATGATTTATGACCGGTATGGAAACCTGATCGAGCCGGTGCAACTCGACTACATCATTGCCAATGCTTTACGCGAGTCCTTTGCCACATCCCGCAGCAGCCATGACATTCTGACCGATGCAAACGAGCGCCTTTCCTCACTTCTCCGGTAATCCTGATACTGCAGAGCATCTTAAATACCGGAGATGTTAAAGTTTTCTGTAATAGATTTGCCTGAAAGGATACGGCAGCCGGCCGTATCCTTTTCCGTTTCATCGCCTGAGCTTTACAGGCTGCTGTTTTCATTGATCCCGCGTATTGTTTGAAACGTTTTAATGGAATGGTTCGGCCATTTCGTCCCCACCCCAACTTGCCAAGCTATATTCAGGCTGTTATGCTTTACCCACGGTGAAAAATACCCTTTAACAGCTGAATGGAGGATCTATCATGCAGACACAGCGATTCACAATTCCAAGAGACATCTATGTCGGCAGCGGCGCCGTCAACAAACTAAAAGAGTTGAAAGGCAACCGCGCTCTGATTGTCATCGGTTCCCAGCGTCTCATCAAGGACGGTACTGCTCCCAAAGTGCAGGCCCTGCTCAAGGAAGCCGGCATCGCCTCCGAAGTATTTTCCGGTATTGAAGCGGATCCGACCGTTGCCACCGTTAAAACCGGTGCTGAAAAGATGCTGTCTTATCAGCCGGATTTGATTGTTGGCATTGGCGGTGGTTCTCCGATTGATGCCGCTAAGGCAATGTGGATTTTCTATGAATATCCCGAATTAACCTTTGAACAGGCGGCAAAGCCGTTCTCTCTCCCCGAACTGCGCAGGAAAGCCCGTTTCATCGCCATTCCGACGACCAGCGGCACCGGTACCGAGGTCACTTCCTTCTCCGTCATCTCTGATACCGACTCAAATATCAAATATCCGATTGCAGACTATAACATTACGCCTGATATAGCGCTCGTAGATACGGATATGGTTTCTTCCATGACGCCCACGCTGATCGCGAACACAGGCATGGACGCGCTGACCCACGCGATTGAGGCGTATGTTTCCACCGCGCGCAACCCCATTACGGATGCGCTGGCAATGCGCTCCATTGAGATGACGGTTCGCGACGTTGTGAATTCCTATGAAGGTGATTCCGCCGCGCGCGAGAACATGCATATTTCTCAGTGCATGGCCGGAATGGCTTTCTCCAACGCCATCCTCGGCATTGTTCACTCCATGGCACATAAAACCGGCCGTCTCTTCGGCATCCCGCATGGCTGCGCCAACGCGATTTACCTGCCGTATTGCATCCAGTACAACGCAAAAGACGCCGCCCCTATCTATGCTGACATTGCCCGTAGGCTGCACCTTGTCGGCAGCACAGATCAGGAGCTGACCGATAATCTGGTCGCCCTGGTAGAGGAGCTGCGCCGCCAGATGTCGATGCCGGCCACTATGAAGGATTTCGGCGTCGATGAGACGTTCTTCCTCGAACATTTGGACGCCATTGCTGAAGGCGCTGTGGGTGACCCCTGTACGGGGACTAATCCCCGCTCCATTAACCCTTCCCAGATGCGCGAGCTGTTCCTGTCGGCATATTACGGCAAAAAGGTAGATTTCTAGCTTCTATCCCACTCATCCTCACCATCTTGCGGAGAGCCGCCTGTTAAGAAAAGCACTGAAAACGCTACGTTTTCAGTGCTTTTCTTTGCTTTCTATCTGAATGCATTTTCGGAAGCCTGTCTTCGAAAGTGAATCTGAACAGAATAAAAACTCTTTTGCTTTTCTGCCCCGGCGGGCTCGGTTCCTCCGGCGGTTTTTACGTAGTTGCACCAACCGTGTCATTCAGGCGCTGCGATTTGTACAGAATTGTTTACCAAAATGACGTTCCTCAACCGCTCTCATTTTGATAAGCTTTCATGTTGGGTTGCGTCATTTCCTGCTATGCAAAATGCCGGGGCCAACCGGCTCCGGCATTCTGCATTGGAATAAAAAGAGAAGAGAAGTTATGAGCGTATTTATAGTGCCGCGCGCATGCGCCGCAGAAGCTGCACAGCTTGTGTAAGCTGCAGCTCCCTTGCGCTGAAAAATTGATAATACGCCTTACAGTAATAATTGATTCCAAAATTACCATCTGGCATTTCCATCCGGTCACGGCAGCAGCCGTTGCGGCAGACCGATACATAGCGGCAGGCGCGGCAGGCATCCGGGACCGGAAGCGAGCGTTCGATAAAACGCCGTGCCGTATCACTGTCCTGCATCTGTGCCAGGCTCTGTTCGCCGAGCGTGCCAAGCCGCCACTCGTCGAGGACATAGAAGTCGCAGGGATAGACTCCGCCATCACCCTCGACCACAAACTGCACCGCACACTGGCCGCACATGCTGCAAACCTCGGGCGGTTCCCCGAGCAGCACGGCCAGCCAGTTGTCCAGATGCCGGATGCTGACGTACTCGCCCTTTTGCAGATCTTCAAACCACAGATCAAACAGCCGTACCAGAAACGCACCGTACGCCTCGACCGAAAGGTGGTATTTTTCCTGCCCGCGCGCTTGCCCGAGCGGCTCCAGACAGGGGATGAACTGGAGCCAATGAAATCCATGCCGGTGGAAAAAGCGATAGACTTTCTCGATGGCGCGCGCGTTTTTGCCGGTCACGACGCACAGGATATTGTACGCAGCGCCGTGCTTTTCCAGCAGCCGGGCCGTCCCGAGCACCCGGTTGAAGGTGCCGTTTCCCGCGCTGTCCACACGGTTCAAGTTGTGCAGTTCGGCGGGGCCGTCGAGCGACAGGCCGACCAGAAACCGGTTTTCCGCCAGAAAAGCCGCCCACTCGTCGTTGATCAGATAGCCGTTTGTCTGGATCGCATTGCGAACCTCAAGGCCTTTGGTGTTGTGCTTTTTCTGCAGCGCGAGCAGCCTGCGGTAAAAATCCATCCCGGCGAGCGTCGGTTCCCCGCCCTGAAAGGCGAAGCTGCATAGCCCGTCGGCATATTGGAATGCCTCAATCACCAGACGCTCCAGCATGTCCCCGGACAGCATACCCTCAAACTCGCAGGCGCGGTTCCGCGCGACGTCGCGGTAAAAGCAGTAGCTGCACCGCATGTTGCAGGCCGAAGAGGCCGGTTTGATCAGAATATTGACCGGCGGCATAGGGTTCCCTCCCAATATCAGAATATATTTGCCTTCGCCGATATGTAATGCAGAATGGTCTCTGGCGCCATGCTCGCTTACAGGGTAAGTAAATTACGCGCAATATTCCAGATGCAGATACAAAGCACCGCCAACTGCACGGCGTTAAAGCCAATTTCAACTGTTTTCGGCGGCAGCCTTTTGTTGAGCACCGCTCCCAGAAATCCTCCCAGAGCAGCACCGATCACCATAGCGGGCAGCATGGAGAAATTAAAGATTGCAAACCCGGTTGTCATTGCAGCGGATGCCAGCTTGGCAATTTGTGCAAACAGAATGGTGATAATGGAGCAGACCGTTGCCGTTTTGATCTCCATGGAAAACACCAACAGAAACGCCGCCACATTGATCGGCCCCCCGCCTATACCAAGAAAGGAGGAAAAGAAACCGAGCATGGCGCCAACCAGCAGCCCTGATCCGACACCCTGCAAATGCAGGCTTGGGATGTGATCCCTGACCAGCATATAAACGAAAACCAACACAATCAGGATACCCAGGCAGATATTCTGGCAAACCAACGCCAGTCTGTTGGAACCGATTATATGGATCACATAGTTCAGGATCCGTGCGCCGATATCCCCACCGATCATCGATCCGATGGCCAGCGACATGGCCAGCTGGAAAGGAACCGGGGTTTTCTGCCGCACCTGTTTCGCAATGGAAACAACGGCCATGGCAAATACCGTAATACAGGACAGCATGCTGATGGTTGCCACATCATACTGGTTCAGCACATCCAGTACAGGTTTAATAATGACGCCGCCGCCCATACCGGTCATTGCGCCGACAGTGGTTGCTCCAAGTGAAATGATAAAATATAAAATCAGTTGCACGATATGCCCCCTTTGCAGAGGGAGGCATGGAGAAGGCGCAAACAGGGTATGCCATACATGTGGATTGTCTTATTTTTCTCTGTGCCTGCACTGCTGCGCCCTCTATGTGCGTAACTGCTGTCTGTCGCACCGCTTTTTCTTTCGGCTGCGAAAAAACCAATTCCGCCAGAGCTGAGGATACCGGCTTCGAAGAAGGAGCGCAGAACGTTTTGCAGCATTGGTTTCACCGCCTTAATAGACCCGGCGATCCACCGCGCACGCGGTGGCCCAGGTCATTTGTGCGGCCGGATAGTGATCTACGAGATAGCACAGCCTGCGGCGCGCCTGCCGTAGTTCCTCCGCATACGCCGGGTCGTCTATCCGGTTTACCCGCTCGTCCGGATCGCCCGTGCGGTCGTACAGCTCTTCGTAAGGGTCGTCGCCCAGCGCATAGTCCAGATATTTGATATATTTGACGCGCTCCGTAACGATGGACTGCCACGCGTTGCCGCGCCTGCCGCCCGCACCGCGGCTCTGCAGCACTGCGGCGGGGTCGGTGTCCGCCCCACGCTCCTCGGAGAAATCACTCTCAACAAAGCAGAAGTCCCGGCAGCGGTCGGCCTCTCCGCGCAGCACCGGCAAAAACGACCGGCACGGGATACGGTTATTGTAGGCGGGCCAGTCGCGCGACAGCGCCTGCTGCGGGTCGAGCCCGGCATAGTCCAGAATGGTTGCCGCGATGTCGGAGAGTTCCACCGGCGACGTATTTTCGCCGACCGGCGCCGCACCCGGCAGCCATGCCGCCAGCGGCACGCAGGCCGAGTGGTGCCACGGCACGCCCTTTTGGATACGGTAGTGATCGCCCAGCATATCGCCGTGATCCGAGGTGAACAGGATCAGGGTATCGTCCAGCAGCCCGCGCTGCTCCAGCGTGTCGAGGATTTTACCCATCTGGTCGTCGATCAGGCGGAGCATGGCTCTGGCGGAGCGGCGCTGGCGGTACAGACGCTCCTTTTCCGCGTCCGTAATTTCCTGCCCGTCCGGGAGGATAAAGTCGTCCTCCCTCTCCAGCGGAAACTGGTCGAGATAGCGCTGCGGCGCGTCATAGGGCTTGTGCGGCCCACAGAAGGACACCTTCATGTAAAACGGCCGGTCGGCGGGGTGCTGCGCAAGCTGCTCGCACGCCACGCGCGCCGTGACCACGTCCACATAGTCCTCCTCGTCGAAGGGCCAGGGGTTTGCCTGGTCGTAGTTGTGGTCGGGCGAGTCTCCGTTAACGCCGCCGCTTTGCCGGAAGAAATCTCGCACCTGCGTCAGCAGTCCTTTTTGCTGCAGATAGTCCGCGTAAAAGCAGTAATTTGATACCAATTGCTGCTTGCCCGCAGTCTCCCAGATGAAGTCATAGCCGTACTTTCCGGTCTCCTCCGCGCCCGCCACCATGTCCATGCCGCAGCCGCGCGGCGTCGACCACGGATACGTCTGCATATAGTGGAATTTGCCGATGCCGTAAGTTTTGTAACCCTGCTTCTGCAGCGCCTGCATAAAGGTCGGTATCTGCGGGAACAGGTCGCCCGACATGGTCAACGAACCGATCTGGCGCGGGTACCGCCCGGTGATGAGCGAGGTGCGCGCGGGCATGCAGATGGGGTTGGTGGTGTGGCAGCAGGTAAAGTGCGCGTGCGCAGCGATGCGGTCAAGAGTTGGCATGACGGCCCGGCCGTTTAGCACATAGCCGACATAGTCCGGCCGCTGCTGGTCAGTCATAAACAACAGAATATTTTTAGGCATGGTGATCAAATCCCCAATCGCTCAAATTGCTCCGGCGGGCTGTCATGCGCCTGCATGCAGGTTTTAAGCGCCGCAACCATCTTCTTTTCCAACGCCGCATCGTTGATCGGGTACTCCTGCGCGTAATCGGCCTCGATGTCAAAGAGCAGCGTTTCCGCGTTATATTCGGAGCGTCCCTGAAAGTTCTGCGTCCAGTTCGAGAAGTTAACAATCGCCGCCGGGAAACGGTACACCGGATAGCGCGTCCAGCACAGATACCGCCCCATCTCGATCCGGTCATAATCCGCGACGTTGACCGCGTCGTTTGCCCCCAGATACTGCCGCAGCAGCGAGGGCACCGAACAGTACATGTACAAAGGCTCGTTCTTTTCATCCTTCGCCGCGCGAATATATGTATAGCGCCCGTCGGTATAGGCGACCTGCTTGCCGAAATAGCCGTAAATCATGCCGTCGCGCACTTTGTCCGTTTCACGTCTGAGCAGGGGCAGCAGGTTTTTGCCGTGCAGCGGATACTGCATCACGTCTTCCGCAATGCCGAAGAATGACATTACGGTTGGCATCACATCGATATTCTGCGTCAGCGCGTCGCAGCGGCCGGGCGCAATTCCGGGCGCTGCCACGATCAGCGGAATATGGAACACCTCGTTATAGGGCGGCATATAGTTTTTGGCCATATAGCCGTGCTCGCCCAGATGGAAACCATGGTCGGTTGTAAAGACAACCATGGTGTCCTCCCACATATGATGGGCATCCAGCACATCCAGAATTTCGCCCAGATGGCGGTCCGTCATCGTCATCAGCGCCTTGCACCGGCGTTTGAGATGCTCCGTTTCCGGTTCGGTAAATTCGTTGCGCGCATAAGAGGGATGCGTAAAGTCAGGGCCGTCATAGTCTCCTTCCTGTTCATACAGATCGAGATAATATTTCGGGCAGTCATACGGCTCATGCGGGTCGAAGGCCTCGACCCAGAGGAAAAAATGATCCGCCGCATGATTGTCTTCCAGCCATTCCGCCGCATGCCACATGGTTCTGACGCTCGGATAATCGTATTCGGTGCGGAAATGCGAACGGTTTTCCCGCTCGGCTTCCGACCAGGTTCCCTTGAAACCCGCAGGGGGCGTATCCGGCCGGATTCCGTACTTTCCGGGCCGCGTCCAGACCGGGTCTCCCTCCTGGCCACGCTCGACATTCCACGCGGTGAAGCCCTTTGTATAATTCTCGCCGCCCGGGATCAGATAATGCGCATGGTCGCTGAACATCTGGGTGTGGATATTCTTTTGGCCGCTCAGCACGCACTGCAGCGTCTGATCGAAGGGTTCGATGCCGCCCCAGGGTTTTTCCAACAGGCTCAGTCGCCCGGTCATGATATCGCGCCGGGCGGGCATGCATGGCGCGGAACCGCAGAAATGCCGATCAAACACCACGCCGCGCCGCGCAAGACGGTCGATATTGGGCGTAATCGCTGGATTGGCCGCGCCGTAGCATTGCAGCATCCGCAGGTTGAGCGTATCGCACAGGATAAATATTGTTTTCACTGTTATCACCTTACCTTTGAGGCTTTTACCACCATTTGATGAGCTCGGTCACTTCTTCACGCAATTCGACAAACTCCTGCGCCATCACATCGCGCGGCAGCGGCAGCGGATTTCGGATCACAGTCTTGATGGATGTCGGTTTGTTGGTCAGCACCATGATATTCTGACCAAGGTAAACCGCCTCCTCGATGTTGTGCGTGATAAACAGCACGGTCGTTTTCGTGCGTTCCCACAGTCTGAGCAGTTCGTCCTCTAAACGGAAGCGCAGGTCTATGTCGAGCTGGCCGTACGGCTCATCCATCAGCAGCAGCTCCGGACGCGTGGCAAAGGCGCGGGCAATGACGACGCGCTGCAGCATCGAGACGGAGATCTGCCCCGGATAATAGTCCTGGAATTTGGTCAGGCCAACGATATCGAGCATCTCCATCGCGCTCTCCTCAGCCTCTTTTTCGGGCACCTTTTTGATTTTCAGCCCCCACATGACGTTTTCCTTGATGGTCAGCCAGGGATATGCCGAATACTCCTGAAAGATATAGGAGATATTTTGCTTTTTGGGGTTCACCGGCACGCCGTTGACCAGAATTTCACCGCTTGTAGGCGTATACAGCTTGGTCAGCGTATTCAGGAAGGTCGTTTTGCCGCAGCCGGTCGGGCCGACGATACACAGGAACTCACCCTCCTGCACCTCGAAGTTCAGGTTATCAAGCACGAGGAGATCGCCGAACTTTTTGGTCAGGTTGACGACCTTGACCTTTGCGTCTTTTTTATCTTGCATGGTTGTCCCTCCTCCGCTCACAGCGTATGATCGACCACGTCGTTGATCTCACGGCGCAGACGCAGAAATTCGGGGTCGGTATAGCTGCGCGGACGCGGCAGTTTGATCTCATATTCGGCCTTGACGCCGGTCGGGCAGTTGCGCAGCACAAGGATGCGGTCGGCCAGATAGACGGCCTCTTCGATATTATTGGTTACAAAGATGACCGTGCGCTTTTCCTGCTGCCAGATCCGGGTCAGCTCTTCCTGCATCAGATAGCGCGTCTGCGCATCCAGGTGGCCGAAGGGTTCGTCCATCAGCATAACAAGCGGTTCGTTGCAATAGGCGCGGGCGATGCCGACACGCTGCTTCATGCCGCCCGACAGCTTGATCGGATAGGAATTTTCAAAGCCCTGCAGTCCGACGAGATTGATATAATGCTGCGCTCTCGTACGGCGTTCACTTTTGGACACTCCACGCACGCGGGGACCATATTCGACATTCCTCATGACCTTAAACCAGGGGAACAGCGCCGTCGTCTGAAATACCATGCCGCGCTCCGGCCCGGGCTTTGCCACCTTTTCGCCGTTTACCGTGATCTGTCCCTCTGTCACCGGCTCAAAGCCGGCGATCGTATTCAGGATGGTCGTCTTTCCGCACTGCCCGGGGCCGAACAGCACGAGGAATTCATTCTCATGAACCTTGATATCCAAATCCCGGATCACTTTAAACACGCCCTCGGGCGTTTGAAACTCTTTTGATACGTGATCACAGGCAATCAAAATTTTCTGTTCCATTTACTGTCCCCTCTCATTCCAGGCGCAGAGCTTGGTCTCCAGCAGCCGCATGAGTGAAACCAGTACCAGACCGGTCAGTGCGATGGCGACGATGCCGACAAGCACCTGCGGCATATTGCTGGTCTCCTGTCCGCTGATGATCAGCCAGCCCACGCCTTCCGAAGAACGGATCATCTCGGCCGCGACGATGGTCGCCCAGCTGCTGCCGATTGCAACCTGCAGGCCCGCAAAGATGTACGGTACGGTGGACGGCATAACGACCGTCGTGAATATCTGGCGATCTCTGGCGCCCAGCATCTGTGCGGCACGGACAATCGTACCGTCGACCGACTTGACGCCCGAATAGGTGTTAATTGTGATGGTGGGGAAGCAGGCCAGAAAGATGAGGAAATACTTGGACATTTCAGCAAAGCCAAACCATGCGATGGACAACGGAATCCAGGCGATCGGCGGGATGGGGCGGATCAGCTCGATATACGGCTTCACGATCGCGTCGATCGGTTTATACCACCCCATGACAACGCCAAGCAGGATGCCCGAAACGCAGGCAACCAGATAAGGCAGCAGCATGCGGCGCAGACTGGTGAGAATGTGGAACACCATGGTTTTGGTGCCGATTGGCTCGATAAATGAACCAAAGAATTTATGGAGCACTGTAACGGGATCGGGCAGGATTTTGCCCAGCTCGGTGCCGTTGGTGGCCATGAACCAGATAATGCCGAACAGCAGAATGCCGCCCGCGCCATAAGCCAGCTTCCAGCCATTTTTATTCCAGAATATACCCATGTCAATACTGACCTCCCTTTAGAACACGTTTCTCAATCAGAGAAATAAGGCCGGTCAGCGCCGATCCGGTCAGCCCGATGACAATCATGCCGACGATGACGATATCCAGACGGTAGATGCCGCGCGCCTGCTGGATCATGTAACCGATACCCTTGGTAGACGCAAGCAGTTCCGCCGCGACCAGCGTGGTCCAAGCCGAGCCCAACGCGATTTTGCAGCCGGTCAGGATCATGGGCAGCGCGGACGGGATGGCGATCTGCGTGAGCAGCTCCCAATTAGAGGCGCCGAACGTCTGACCGACCCAGAGATGCACTTCCTTGGTCTGCTTGATGCCCGAATAACTGTTGATAACCGTCGCAACCATTGCGGAAATGAAGATCACCAGCGCCTTGCTGAACAGACCGATGCCGGCCAGCGATACCATAACCGGAATCCACGCAACGCCCGGCACGGTACGCACAAGGTCAAACACCGGACGAACGGTCATCTCAATGCGCGGATACCACGCCATGATAATGCCGAGCGGTATGCCAACTACCACGCCCAGGCCGTAGCCGCTGAGCGCTACCTGCAGGCTGGAAAGCAGATGGACGAACAGCGTGCCGCCCTCCGGATTGGGGTCATACAGTTTTTTGATGAAGGTATGTACGATGGTGTTGGGCGCAGGCAGGATATTGGACCTGACAAGCCCCAGCCCTGCCGTGAGCAGCCACCATATCAGGATGCCGGCTGCGATGGACAGAATACTCAGCAGCATGTATTTGTTGAACTTTTTCTTTTCGGATTTCATAGATTTCCTCCGTTTCTCCACTCAGAACCGGGTATGGAGGGATAAAAAGGGGGCCCACATCACATGGGCCCCCTTTTTTCCGCGCACCCCGGGGCAGGTACTCTAGGTTCAGGCGGCAGACTTCACGTCAATGCCAAGCGCGTCCTTGATCAGGCTGGTGTCGATTGCCGACTTGACGTTATCGACCTGCGACTCCTCAATCGTGCCGATCGAAGCGAAGAACTCGCCCGTGCCGACCATGCCGTAGCCCATGACATAGTCATCAGCCTTCATATATTCCGGCGTCACATATACGCGGGACGCGATTTCCTTGTCAAGCGCCTCCTCCGAGGTGGTCTTGCCGTTATCGTTATAGAACTTATAGGCAAACTCTTTGCGGACTTCGGGGTTGTTCTGCAATTCTTCGGAAGCCCTGTACATGCCCTTGAGGAAGAGCACTACGTCCGCGCGGCGTTCCTTGAGCACGTCATAACGCGCCAAAATACCATTGAGAAACTCGCCGCCGGTCGCGTCCTGATAGCTTGCGACTTTTTTCATGCCTGCCTTTTCCATTTGCTCGACGAACGAAAAGTCCGCAACGCCAATCATATCGCCCTGACCCGAAAGGAATGCCTGCGCAGCGGCAGAGTTATCCATGTTAAGGAATTCATAATCCTTGCCTGCGTTCAGACCGAATTGTGTCATGTACGCCGCAGTCATATGCTGCTGGATGGTGCTGGTCGGCCCAAGAATCTTCTGTCCCTTGAGCACATCTGCATTGCCGTACATATCGGGATGCTCGGCGATCTCGCCCTTGTGCGCAAACACCGGATTTTCCGGACGGGCATACAGCCACGTGCTGTCGCCGATCGTATCGGTTTCACCAACCCACGCGCACAGACCGGACGCCATCGAGAAAACCGACGCCAGACCGTTGGACGCGATATCGAGCTGCTCCGCCGCAAGCCCTTCGTTTTCCGGCGAACCGTTCGGGAAAACAACCAACTGTACATCCAGGCCCAGTTCGTCAAAATAGCCCTTTTCCTTCGCGTAAACCGTCGGAACCGAAATGATGGAGGACTGTACGCCGACCACCAGCGGCTTGCCGCTCGGTTTATCCGCGCTGGCCGAAGCGCCGCCGTCCTGCGGCTTGTCACCAGCCGTATCGGCACCCCCTCCACATCCGGCCAAAACCGTCACCATCATCACTGACGCCAACAGTGCGCTCAGCAGTTTCTTTGCCGCATTTCTTTTCATCTCATTACCTCTCTTTCTTTTTGTTGCTCTGCATCCGCGGCGGCTTGCCACCGTACTGCGGTTTCTTCTGATGCTGTAATTATGCATGATTTCCGAAAGCGCCGCCCCCTCAAATCTTGACCTGTTTTTTAGTCCTGTTGACTTCCCATTGTCAAATCTATCAGTTTTTCCTATTCAAAAAGTAAATGCATGTACATATTGCACAAGATATGTACATGCATTTTGTTAGAGTATCTTTCACAAAATAAGCCATGAACAATTCAGCCGGTGGTTTTGTTTTTCTTCCGGCCCTCCGCCGGGGGGATGCCAAACTGCTTTTTATACACCGCTGTAAAATAACTGACATTGAGGATGCCGACCTGCTCCGCAATCTCGCTGATGCGGAGCGTTGTCGTGCGGAGCAGACGCTGCGCCTCCTGCATGCGCAGAGTCATCAGGTATTCTGAAAAGTTTACGCCAACCCCTTTTTTAAAGCAGCGGCTAAAGTATTCGGTGTTCAGGAATGCCGCGCCCGCAACATCCTGCAGCGTGATATTGCTGCGGAAATGCTGCCGGATATACGCAAGAGCTGTTTCAATATTCTCCGAATACCGCCGGTTGGTCTGCTCCAGCCGTTCGGTAAACTCATCAAATAGCTGCTGCAATTCTTCCAAATGCGCCGCTTCGGTGATTTTAGCAAGCAGCACGGTCGTCGGCTCCTCGGTATCCGCCGCCATTTCGGCAATGAAGCAGAGCACACGCTTGAGCCGTTCGACATCCACCTGATTTTCCCGCGCAAATCGGAACAGCTCATCCATCTGCGCGCGGAAGCCGGGCCAATCGCGTCCGCTCAGCGTCGTGATCGCGTTGTTCCGGAACAGAAACATTTGCCGCAGCGCGCCTTCTTTATCCACCGTTTGCCGGGCATGCTCCACGACGCCTCGGTAAAAATTACGGGACAACTCCGCCTGTGCATCGAGCACCGCACGCTTGAGGCTTGCTTCATCGTGATAAATCCCGCTGATACCTGTCTGCTCCGCTACCTGAGTCCGAAGCGCCGCTGCAAACTCTGATAACCGCATTTGTTGCTCTCTGCCGCTCAAACCGCGCGTCATATCGATGAGCGCCAGAATATAACCGTCCTCGCCCGGGATCGTCCACTGCCGCCGAATCCAGGAGCTATGCATTTCGGCCAGTTTGTCAAGCGCCGCTTCCTGATACCGGAACGTGCACACAAAATAGTCGCCCAATTGATAGCCAAGCAGCTGCGCGCGCACGGCTTCCCGGTCCAGCAGGTCGATCGACGGATCCGTCATCATCGTGCTCAGGTACTTTCCGAACGACAGCCGCCGCGCCACAATCTGCTCCGGAAGGTCGCGCAAACGTTTGGTTTTGATCCGTTCCAGCAACGCGCCTAGCGACGCCGGATCAATCTCACTTTTCAGAATATAGTCGGCCGCTCCCTGCTGCATCGCGCTGCGCGCAAAGGAAAAATCATCATGGCATGTCAGCATAACCACGTCGGTCTGCGGCCAACGGGCGCGCACAGCGGCCAGTAATTCCAGGCCGTCGGTGCGCGGCATCGTAATGTCGGTCAGCACCAGGTCCACCACCTGCTGTTCCAGCTGACACAGCGCAGCCGCGCCCGACGCCGCGCTGCCGACGATTTCACAATCGGCTCCCGACTGCTGGATACAGTACAGGATATAATCCTTGATCGGCGCTTCATCATCTACAATCAGAACTTTAATAGCGATCACCCTCCCGCACAATTACGATTCGAATGGTCGTACCCTTTCCTTCCTCACTTTCAATTTCAATATGCGTCTGTTCTCCGAACACATATTTGACACGGCTGAGCACGTTGCGCAGCCCAATGCTGTTGACCGATCGTTTGTCAGATGCATCTTCCGGGTTCCAGATGCGCGCCAACTGCCCCTCCGTCATGCCTCCGCCGGTATCCTCCACGCACAGCAGAATATTCGCCCCACAGTGGCAGGCGGTAATGAAGATTGCCCCTTCCGCCGCATCTTCCACTGCCGCCAGACCGTGAAAAATCGCATTTTCAACCAGCGGCTGCAGGATCAGCGGCGGAATGATCATCTGCTCCAGCCCGTCTTCCACATACACGGCGCAGTGAAATTCGCGTCCGTACCGGAATTCCATCAGCGTGATGTAGCGGCGGACATACTCAATCTCATCATGCAGGCGGTGTCCGTGCAGATCGGCCTTAATCGGAATGTTGAGCATATCCATAAACGCGGAAATCATCTCCGACGCGCGCGCTGCCTGGCCGGTCAGCACCAGGCTTTTGATCCCAAGCAGCGTATTGCGCAGAAAATGCGGGTTGATCTGCGCCTGCAAAAATGCAAATTCAATCTGCCGTTTTTCATTCTCTTCGGCTTTGATGCCCTGAATCAGGTTGCGGATACGGGTCAGCATATCGTTGTAGCCCGCGCTGAGCACCAGAATTTCCCGGTACTGCTGCTGTATGGGCATAAGGGTGAACTGATCATCCCTGATAAAGCCCATATGGCGCGCGCATTCAATCAGGGGACGGGAAATCCGGCGAATCGACCAATAGCTTTGGATAATAGAAAACAGGAATGCCGCCATGACGACCAGCAGCGTCAGCAAAATGACCTTGCTGTAAGACAGGAAAAACTCTCTGACCGGCTGCTCCTCTACAAAGATCCAGCCGCTCTCCGGATCCTGATAGCTTGACACCATCAACTCCCGCCCGGCCTTTTGTGTCAGCGTGTAGGAACCAAGCTTATATTGCCTGGTGAACGCTTCAATTGTATACAGCCATACGCCAATCATATTGGGATTGGAATGACTGATGACGATGCCCTTCTCATCCAATATGTAAATCGTGCTGTCCTCGTCCAGCAGTTTCTGATAGGTGCGGAACAGCGACGACGGCGACGAGCCCAGCAGTATCACACCGATGGGATTGTTTTGTCCATCATAAAGCGTGCGTGCATAGCACAGACTATAGCTCTCCAGATCTTTTGCATCCTGAAACCGCAGGTTCCAGGACGTTTCACTTTCTCCGCTGAAATGCTTAATATACCAGTAGGACTGCAGCATGCTTTTGAGCCACGCATCCGAGTGCGCGCGGGTGGAATAAACCGTTTTGTCATGGAGCACCACGTCGATTTTATAATCACAGCCGAAGGTGCTCGCCTGACCCTGAATATCCCGGAGCCACGCGTTGATCTGCTCCGCTGACGGATTGCCCTCAGCCTGCTGGTCAAAGTATGGTGCAATTTTGTCATAGATATGATCCATCACGCTGATCATTGTACTACGGTTGCTTGTGTTGCTGTCACTGATTTGCTGCAGCAGGTCAACGCGCGAATTTCCGCGCTCTGCGAGCACAAAGCGGAAGGTCATGACAAGAACGATACACAGTGCCCCAAGCAAAATGATGATGTTATAAACAAACACACGCCTGAAAATCAATACGTTCATTTTGGGTGTCTTTTTCACTTTTGCCGTCCCATGCTGCTCCATATTTGCACCTCCCCGCCTTGATAATGCCCACCTCGTAGCCCGCTTTTTGTATCAGTTAAATTATAGCGGCTTACCTTATAAAACGCAACTTAAATAAATTTCCTGGCTTTGAAAATCAAAATTTTGATAAAAAAGCACAAATGCACAATACCGTCGCATCCTTGCTGACCAATATAACCCTAATAAAAGAGGCATCTTCCCTGGCGGAGCAACATTACTTTCCCTTCTCGCTGCAAGTAGCATTGCAGCCGATTCTGCCATGCAAAAATATATCACCCTTGCGCAGAAAAAGCGGAACAAAAAATCCCTCCTCACCTGCTACAGCATAAGAAGGGATTTTCGGTTTATCCTTCACTTTTGGATTTTGCGTTCGCTTTCAATGAGAGCAATCTCGTCCTCATAACGCTTTGTCTTTGTGTTAAAACACTCAGGCGTGCTTTGCATTTCCGCCAGCGCGCCTTTAAAATATTACATTGTGTAAAATTAAATTTGATCATGCTATTGACAACAGCCTCTTCTTGTACTATGCTATAATCAATTTAAAACAATTTAATTTTACAAAACCAATGGAGGTATCTGCAATGTCTGTTTACGATTTTAGTGTAAAAACCATGGACGGCGGTGAAAAAAGCCTGTCCGACTATCGTGGCAAGGTACTCCTGATCGTTAATACCGCCACACTGTGCGGATTTACGCCCCAGTACGGCGGTCTCCAGGAGATGTACAGCAAATACGCTGAGCAGGGCTTTGATATTCTGGATTTCCCCTGCAACCAGTTCGGCAATCAGGCGCCCGGGGACAATGACGAAATCCACACCTTCTGCACCGGGCGGTTTGGCGTAACGTTCCCTCAGTTTGCCAAGATTGATGTCAATGGAGCGAACGCTATTCCGCTGTACCAGTATCTCGTACAGCAAAAGAGATTCGCCGGATTTGATCCTGAACACGAATTGACGCCGGTGCTGCAAAAGATGTTTGAAAAGGATCATCCAAATTACAAAAACGAGCCGGACATTAAGTGGAACTTCACCAAGTTCCTCATTGATCGAAACGGCCAGGTCGTCGCCCGGTTTGAGCCGACTGTCGACCTGAAAGCCATTGAGGAAAAAGTGAAGGAACTGCTGTAAGGGAATCCGCCGGGAGCTGTCTCATCTTTCCCGGCCTCCTTTAGAACGGAGGAACACATCATCAATTACGAAGCATTGAAGCTCGAAAACCAGCTTTGCTTTCCGCTCTATGCCTGTTCGCGGGAAATCGTCAAGCAGTACAAACCGTTTCTCGACGAGATCGGGGTGACCTACACACAATATATCGCCATGATGGTGTTGTGGGAGAAAAAAACGGTTTCCGTGAAAGAATTAGGAGAAGCGCTTTACCTGGACAGCGGTACTCTTACCCCTCTCCTGAAAAAGATGGAAGAACAGGGGTTGCTCACCAGAACCCGGGACAAGGCGGATCAGCGCAGCGTTCTCGTCGAGTTAACCGGGCGCGGCGAGGCTTTAAAAGACAAAGCGGCGGAAATTCCCGCAAAGCTCATGCAGTGTATTCCGCTCGGCCGGAAGGACGCTGCGGATTTACACCGTCTGCTTTATCATGTTTTGGATCTGATCGAAGGGAAGGAACGCAGAAATTAAAGTCGCCGTTCATCCCTGTTCAAGCGCCGGAAATATCAAAAACCGGGACTTTGTTTGCAAACAAAGTCCCGGTTTTTCTGTGCCGCAAGGCATGGTTCGATGATACTGCGCCGAGGAGCACAGGCATATTTAATATTTCAGCTGGCTCGCCCATTTCACCGCGTTTACATACAGATACATAAAACGATCTGCACTGATCGCGTTCAGCAGCGCCGACTGCTGTAATGTGTCCCATTCCGCCTTCTCAAAAGAAATAATGAGATCCAGCATCTCCTTTAGATCGTTTTCGGCGCCGAGCAGCGCCTCCTTTACCTCTTCCGTGAGCGGCAGCCCGGCAAGTATTTCGCCCATCGACCTGTTGAGGAGAATATCAATCATGGAGAAACTGCCGGTGAAAAAATATTCCGAGGTATTCTCAGGCCTCCCAATTTCCTCCGCCAGCATCGACATGAACTTGCCCCGAACGAGCGATTGCTTTATGGTTTCCGCATTTTCAATATTTTGCATGTCCTTGATCATCATCAGGGAGATCCATTGATATAACTCCCGGATGCCCAGGGTTGTCAGGGCCTGCGTAATGGTTTTGATCTTGCTTTTCGCGCCGACATATACGGAATTTGCCAGCTTGAGCAGCTTGTACGAAAGCCCGAGATCGCCGGTAATCAACTCTGCAATGATCTTTAAGTCCGGTTCCTGCGCATTGAGCTCCTCAATAACACTGAAAAGTGTTGTGTTAAGGGTTAAAATCTCCTTGGAGTTGATCATCGCCGGTTTGCTGAAAAAATAGCCCTGAAAATAATGATATCCAAGCTCCTTGGCCTTTTGATATTCTTCCCGGGTTTCTATCTTCTCCGCAAGGAACTTGATTTTACCATGATATTTTTTGAGCAGGGCGGCCTGCTGGCTCAAATCCATGCTGGGGTATTCGACTTTGATGATATCGGTATATCCCAGCAACGGCAGGTTATCTTCATCAAAAACGAAGTCGTCAAGAGCCAGCTGATATCCAAGGCTCCGGATGCGTGCACATGCGGCAAGGGTTGCCGGCGTGGCTTTTTCACGCTCCAGCACCTCGACAATCACCTTTTCCTTGGGCAGCATCAGCGGCACGTCGCTGTCCATCAGCGCCTTTGAAAAGTTGATAAATGCTTTGGTTCCATCGGTCAGGTCATTGATCCCAACTACAAAAAAAGAGTTATATAGAACCTCGGCTGTCGCAATATCGTCATCTATGCCGCCAGTACTGCTAAAGCTGTTTTGCAGCCCTTGCCGGTAAAGCAGCTCGTATCCGTAAATTCGCATGTTGCGGTCAAATATAGGCTGCCTGGCTATGTAAACATCCATGGTCCTACCTCAACTTATTGATCAATTTTCAGAAGGCCCACCCGATTCTTTCACTTCCGATAAAATTTTCTGCGCAACATCCACCATGTTCGGATAAAGATTGGACGGGACATATTCCGGTCCGGCTTCCATCCTTACGATGTACCTCGCACATTGCAGCTGATTTCCCTGGCAGTATTTTTTCTTATAGATCGCACCCATGCCTTTATCCATCGGCATCTTATCGTGATAAAACGGGCATCCAGGTAGATTTACACAATCCATAGCCAGCCTCCCAAACAGAACCTTGTCTGTTTTATATTTTTGTTCACTCCGCGCGGTTGCGCTTCATGCAACCGATTGACTTGATTCGGCTGGTTTACATCCTTCCTGCAAAAACAAGCCGGTATCAATGCAAATGAGGGAAGTTCAAAAAGATATTCCATCGGCCCGTTCTTTGTCCGCCGCTTTCAAAAAATAACCGTGCCGCCCTTCTTTTAAATTCAAGATTCAGGCCGGATAAGCCGATAAAGATAAATAAGGAGCTTCCTCCGCACGCCGGATAACGCCCGAAGACAATCATAATTTTACAAATCAAAATACTTTCCAGGAATTCAGATTCACTTCTGTTACATTTTCTTAATATTATAGTATCTTATATTCCCAAAGTCAAACCAATACAGAAACAATATTATGATTTTAGCATTTATTTAAAGCTGAATTCTTACGCATCTTTCGTGAAGCAATACGGGAAAAATGAACTGAGGGATCACTGTGGAAGATATCAAAAGTAATATTAAACAAATAATCAACACAATACAGGCGACCTATGGCATCAGGGCTATATATATTGACAATGTGCAAAATTTAAAATATGATGCATCGGAAAAGGAATTCATTAACGACTTCTCCTGCCTTGGCCTAAACCAAATCCTTCAGTTTTTATCAGAACAATTCCGCATGCCGGTCAATGAAAATACCTACTACACGTACTTTCTGCAAAACAATCTGGTTTGCAACATTGCGATGCTGGACGCCGGCGGCGAACACGTCGGAGCGATTGTGACACAGCCGGTTTTCATGAATAAACCGACCCAGACAGAAATTGATGGTTTGCTGCTGCAGACCGAGAAGCCACCCAAAAAATACAATAACTTGTACAATACATTGCTTCGCGTCCCGATTGTGCCCTACGAAAAGATTCAACCGATGGGAGAATTTCTAACCGTGCTGATTCAAACCGCATGCCAGCACAGATCCATCCGGCAGATTCTGTGCAGCGGTTTGGACAAAACATCTCCGGCATCCGACGCTCTCGTCAAAAAGGTGAAAGTGACCGCTTCCTACGCAGAAAATGCCCACAAAAGCAACCCCTATATCAATTATACCCAACTGAAGGAGTTTATCCAAAACGGCGACCCCGTCGGGCTTTCCTGTTTGCTGGACAAGCTCAACCCGGGGGATGCGCATTTAGGTGTATTTGACCCGTCCAACCCCATCCGCTCGATGAAAAATCTCTGCATCAGTCTGTGCGCCATGAGCTGCTGCATCGCCATGGAGTCCAATGCGCCCTATCAGAAAATGATGGATATGGCTGACGAAGCAATCCGTCAGGTCGAAAACATGGGAAACCTGAGAGATATTTATGAACATACCAAAAATGTGATGATCTCATATGCCAAATCGGTGAATGTGATCCGCATCGTGGCGTATTCGAAACCTGTACGTCTTGCGCTGGACTATATCGATATGCATTACGCCGATAAGATTACACTGGAAACGCTCTCAGAGCACATCGGTTTGAGCGCTTCTTACCTTTCCTGCCAAATGAAAAAGGAAACGGGCCTCAATCTGACGGACAACATCAACAAAAGAAGAGTGGAACGCAGTAAAAAACTGCTGATGGAAACCAATTTAAATAACCTTGAAATTGCGCAGAACGTCGGCTTCAATTATGCCAATCATTTTGCCTCTATCTTCAAGAAATTCACCAAGTCAACCCCGTCGGAATATAAAAAAACCCAGGGTCTGCGAAAGGGAAAAAAGGAATTCCATCATCCCGCGGAAATTTCCCCTGTCGTCATGGATGAGCTGCAGAACGCACTATCTCTGCTTCCGGAGATTTATGATGTCGCCCGACTGGTTGATCCCGTCAATCAGGATTCGTGGATCATATTCTCAAAAGACGCACGCATCACCGGCGGAGTATGTTACAGTCTCTGGAACGGGGAAAAACCCTGCGGCAACTGCATTGCCATGCAGGCACGCCAAAGCAACCGCCCATCCTTCAAGATCGAACAGATGAAGAACCAGAAATATTTCGTCATCGCCATGCCCAAGGTGCTTTCGTCCACTACCTACGTGATTGAGGTATTGGTCAACATCACGGAATATGCGTAAAACCCGTACTGTCTCGTCCGGACGAAGAAAAAAGTGCACTCTGCCCATCCGGATGAACCATGAAAAGTGCATATCGCTGTTGCCCGGTTCGCAGATACATTGCTATAATAAGGGCAATCCATACGGAAACTGCATACAGAACATTTACAAAGACGTAAAAGGCAACTTTTGCGTCTTTTTTTGT
>JBFWIM010000003.1:43185-46082 GCA_050255995.1 Intestinibacillus sp. | reverse complement strand
AAGGAGAAAGAAATTATGAACATGAAGAGAACGTTAGCAGCACTCCTGGTCGGTTCCATGGCATTGGGTCTGACCGCATGCGGTTCCTCCTCCGGCGAATCCCAGAGCGGCGCCTCCACGGATGCGCAGGCTAAGTCAGACGATAAGGTCAAAATCGCGTACATTGTAAAGGCAAAATCCGACGAGTTCTGGACGAGCATGGAAAAGGGCGCGGCGGCCTATGCAGAGGAAAAGGGCATTCAGGTAGATTTCCAGGCGCCGGCAAAGGAAACCGATGTCGAGCAGCAGGTCAATATGGTGCAGAATGCAATTGTTAAGGGATATGACGTGATCATCCTTTCGGCTGCCGACTCCAAATCACTCATTCCCTCTATTGTAAAAGCAAATCAGGCCAATATCCCGGTTATTCTGGTCAATGACACCATTGACAATGAGGCGCTGGAGCAGGCTGGCGGCCGTGTGGAAACCTACGTCGGCATTGACCAGTACGAAGCGGCAAAGCTGGCGGGCGACTATGCAAAGCAGGCGGTTACGGACGGCAAGCTCTGCTATCTGGAAGGCATTTCCGGCGTAGATGCGCTGCAGCAGCGTCTGGATGGCTTTAAAGACCAGGTTCCGGATTTCACTGTTGTTGCGTCTCAGACCGCGAAGTGCGACCGCAACGAGGCCTTTAACGTCATGCAGAACGTGCTTTCCAAAAACCCGGAAGTGAATGTTGTCTGGGCGGTCAACGCGGAGATGGGTCAGGGCGCGATTCAGGCAATTGAACAGGGCGGCTTTTCCGGCAAGGTACAGGTATTCGACTTCGACGCATCGAGCGATGATATCGCTGCAATCAAGGCGGGTACGCTGACCGGCACGGTTGCTCAGTATCCGGATCTGCAGGCGAAGGGCGCGATTCAGGCCTGCCTGGACGTACTGGACGGCAAGACCCTGGAGGCGCATACCAAGACCAAGGCTGAGCTGATTACCAAAGAGAACGTCGCAGAGTTTGAAGCAAATAAATAAAACATAAAGGGCAAAAATTACTTGCTGCAGGAGGCAATTCTATGAAGAAGACCGTTATAGGCGTTATCGGCGCCGGCAATGTGGGACGTGTGCACATTGAGAACATTATGACCAGGATACCGCAGGCGGAACTCAAAGCGGTATCTGACCCCTACCCGGAAAAGTACAACGAATGGGCAAAGGAACTGGGATATCCCGTTGCGACCACAGACTACAAGGAGATTATTGGGAATCCCGAAATCGAAGCTGTCGTCATTTGTGCTCCGGCCGCTGTTCACGGTGATCTCATCATGGAAGCAGCGCGTGCGGGCAAGCACGTTTTCTGCGAAAAGCCGTTTGACTATGATATTCCGAAGATCGTTGAGGCCATGAAGGTGGTCGAGGAATGCGGAGTCAAGCTGCAGCTGGGTTTTAACCGCCGTTTTGACCACAACTTCGCCAAGGCGCGCGACTATGTCGACCAGGGAGAGATTGGTGATGTGCATGTCATCAAGATCACGTCCCGTGATCCGATTCCTCCGGCAATGGGCTACTTTACGGCGCCCGGCGGTGAAAACTGTTCGATCTATACCGATACGACGATTCACGATTTTGACATGGTGCGGTTCCTCAATCCGGGCAAGGAAGTCGTTGAGGTCTATGCAATGGGCTCCAAGCTGATTAACAAGGATAAGCCCGAGATCACCCGCGACGACACCTGCGTCATTACGCTGCGCTTTGAGGACAATTCTCTTGCGGTCATCGACAACAGCTGGGAAGCGGTTTACGGTTATGACCAGAGGGGCGAAGTGTTCGGCACCAAGGGCGCTGTGACCATCGAAAACGATGTGTTCTCCAAGGCCACGCTCAACGCGCGCCAGGGGATCGTATCGGAGAAGCCGCTCGTCACGATCAAGGATCGCTACGGCGAAGCCTATGCAGAGGAAGTGCGCCAGTTCATTCTCGCGGTGCAGAACGATACCGAGCCCAAGGCGACCGGTATGGACGGCCTGATGTCCATCGTCATTGCGAAGGCATGCCGGAAGTCCGCTGAGGAAGATCGTCCGGTTAAGGTTTCCGAGCTCATGCCGAAGCTGTAAAATGGGGGTGCGATGATGAAATTTAAAAAAAGTGCCTGCATTGAACCGATGTACTCCGAAATTCCGTTTCTGGAGCGGTTTCAGGCGGCGAAGGACGACGGCTTTGATTACGTCGAGTTCTGGAGCTGGACCGACAAGGATCTCGACGCCGTACGGGAAGCAGCGCAAAAAGCCGGGATTGGCATCAGCGGTTTTAACGGAGACGCCGATTACTCGCTGATCGACCCTACGCATAAAGAAAAGTATCTTGCGTTTCTCAAGCAGTCAATCGAGGCGGCGAAGAAGGTCGGCGCGCTTTCAGTAACCATTCACTCAAACGCCCTTGGTGATGCGGGAAAAGTGGTCAACCATTACACCGAGCTGTCCGATACCGTTAAAATCTGTTCAATGTACGACATGCTGCTGGAATGTGCCAAACTTGCAGAGAGCAGCGGAATCGCGATGAACCTGGAGCCGCTCAATGTCACGACGGATCATGTTGGCAACTACCTTGCGCGCACACAGATGGCGGCCGAAATGACACGCATGATCGGCAGTCCGATGCTGAAGGTTCTGTATGATGTGTACCATATGCAGCTAAACGAAGGCAGCCTGTGCGACAATATCACAAAGTATGCCGATCAATTGGGACATATCCATGTGGCGGATGCGCCGGGCCGGCATGAGCCGGGCACAGGCGAGATCAACTATCACAAGGTGTTTGCGCATCTTGAAGAGGTTGGATACTCCGGCCGGGTTGGGTTCGAGCTTTTCCCAAAGGCAACAACGGCGGAGGCCGTTAAGGCAATTATGAGTTATTGAGAGCCAAAT
>JBFWIM010000003.1:8959-43085 GCA_050255995.1 Intestinibacillus sp. | reverse complement strand
TTGCCAAAAAAAACATTTACCCGTCTTGACGACGACAAGAAAGAAAGAGTCATACGGGCTGCAATTGAGGAATTTCAAGCCCATGGGTTTGAGAAAGCAAAAATAGAAGCAATTGCTAAAAACGCAGGAGTTGCCAAAGGCAGTATCTATCAATATTTTGACGATAAAAAAGATCTATTTTTATACTCCGTGACGTGGTCGCTGGAGTATTTTATGAAGATGATAGACAGGCAGACTCCGTTGAAGGATATGGATGTCTATGACTACTTTCTTACCGGAAGCCGTGAACGTTTCGAGCTAATAAAAAAAGAGCACCTGCTGGTCGTGTTCTCCATGGATGTTACCTTGGGTAAGTATGGAAACCTGACAAAGGAGACGAATGACGCTTTAAATCGGATCGGCGAGGAATATGAGCTGAAATTGATTGACAACGGCAAGAGAAAAGGAACGATCCGCGCTGACCTGGACGATAAAATACTGCTGCTGTTTTTTCAGGGAGTAACGGAAAAATTCAATATGAAGATTATTGAAATAGCAAAGAACTTTGAATTTGAGCCGACAGATGAGTTGTATCGTGAAATGGAAAATTATTTGAACAACATGGTTTTACTATTAAAAACCGGGATGAGGAGATAAATATGTTTATCACGATAGAAAATTTGAAAAAGAGCTATGGTTTCGGAGAAAACAAAAACGAAGTATTGAAAGGGGTCGGCCTTACCCTTGAAAAAGGACAGACCGGTGTGATCCTTGGTCCGTCCGGTTCGGGGAAATCGACGCTGATGAATATGATCGGCGGCGTCGACCGGGCAGACAGCGGCAGCGTCATCGTTGACGGCCTGGAGCTTGCAGGTCTTGATGACGACAGGCTGACGAATTACCGCCGGGACTCGGTCGGCTTTATCTTTCAGTTTTATAATCTTGTGCCGAATCTGACCGTAGCGGAAAATATCGAGGTGGTAGCCAATATATCAAAAGCCCCGATGAATATTAATACGGTATTGAAAGCCGTGGGGATTGAGACGAAAAAAAGGAGTTTCCCAAGGGAGCTCTCAGGAGGAGAGCAGCAACGCGTAGCGATCGCCCGCGCGATTGTAAAGAATCCGAAACTGCTTTTATGCGACGAACCCACGGGCGCTTTGGACTATGAAACCGCACGCGGAGTGCTTTCTCTTTTACAAAAAGTCAACCGTGAATTTGGAACAAGCATCCTGATGATCACCCATAATACCGCTATCGGCGATATGGCGGATGTGGTTTACAAGCTGCGCAGCGGAGGGATCGTTGAAACAATCCGTCATGACGAACCCGTTGCGGCAGAAAGGATTGAATGGTAATGCTCAGAAAAGTAATAAGAACCATGCTGGAGCATAAAGCCCGGTATATCGGCTCCATAATCATGCTGATGATCAGCAGTATGATGTTTGTCCTGATGATTATGACGTCGGTCAATCTGGACCATACATTCAAAACGTTATCCGAACAGAATGTCTTATCCGACTCAGAGTTTTCCATCAATGCCGGGATCGATGCCGCTGCGCTCAGCGAACAGTTTAACGCAAAGGTGGAATCCGGCGGCACGGCGGATTGTGAAGTGGAATCCGGTCAAATGCTGCGGGTGTTCAGCATGATGGATCAGGTCAATATTCCGGCCGTTCAGAAAGGGGAACTGCCGGGTAGCTCCGAAATCATGCTCGACCGCTTGTTTGCTGAAACAAACGGCTACGAGATCGGCGATACGATCACGGTTGCGGGTAAGGATTTCACCGTTTCCGGCTACGGTATCCTTCCGAATTTCATCTATGTAATTAAGTCAAAAGAAGCGCTGATGAATGACCCTGAGGCCTTCGGCGTAGGCGTTGTCGGTAAAGCGGATTTCAACTCATTACCGAAGCGGAATCAGGTTTACGCCATCCGTTTTGATGAGAGGGAAAATATAAAATCCCAGGAAGCGGCCGTCAAAAATGAGCTGCGTTCCCGGAATATCGGTATCACAAACTGGCAGAGTACCGAAAAGAAAGTCAACGTATCCTATATCCCTATGGAGGTCGGCGTATTATCCACGATGAGCACCGCCGTACCACTTGCTATGCTTGCGCTCGCCTGTATTTTGCTTGGATTGCTGATGTGGCGGATGATCCGGAGTGAATCCGTTATCATTGGGACACTTTACGCACAAGGTTATCGAAAGAGGGAATTGCGGCGTCATTATCTGATGTTCCCGCTTCTGATATCTATAACCGGCTCGGTAACTGGCTCCGTTCTGGGGCTACTACTGGTAGATGATATGTTTCACTTTATGTTGACAGCTTTCCCAATGCCGGTTTATGAGATGGTTTATCATCCCTGGCTGATGGTTTTCGCGGTTCTTGTTCCGACTATAATTCTTTGCGCCGTAACCTGGGTTGTTACCGGAAAAATACTGAAAACGCCGCCGGCGATACTTATGAAGGGCGGAGGAGCAAAAAACAAGACCAATTTTATAGAACGGAACCTCAAGCTTGACCAGTTGAAATTCAATACGAAATTTCAAATCCGGGAACAGGCCCGCAGTTTATCCCGAACCTTCTTCCTGCTGCTTGGGGTCGTTGTGGCCACAATGCTTATGCTGTATGGCCTGACGATGAAAAGCTCCGTTGACTATATGCTGAATGAGGGTATAAAGGAATTATATAACCTTGAGTATGAGTATGTGTTCACATCCGAAAAAACCGGTACGCCGCCGGCGGGAGCCGAGCAGTTCGGCGCGGCGTATGTGAGCCTTGCGGACAATGAGGACGTCAGCTTTTATGTTACCGGAGTTCTGCCCGATACCGACAGGATCAGGCTGAAAGACTTATCGGGGCTTCCGTTCAAACCAGAACAGACCACGATCACAGCGCCTCTGGCGCAAAAGCTGAATGTGGAAGAGGGCAGCAGCGTGACGGTTTTCGACACGGAGAATGGTAAGGAATACACTTTTACCATTGAAAAAGTAGCAGACTCTTATGCGGGGGATTTCCTGTTTATGCCTCTTGATCAGTTTAACGCGGAATTTGGACTGTCCGCCGACGCCTATATCGGCATTTGGAGCGATAAACCGATGGCCTTTGCAGAAGGCGAGATCAGGAGCACCAAATCCATTGATGCCATCGTCAAGGGGTTCAGCACCTTTATGGATCAGGCGGGACCGATGATTTACGGCCTTATCGCCTCGGCCTTTATACTTGGCCTGATCATTATCTATCTTGTTACCGGCCTGGTGATCGACGAAAGCCGGACTAGCATCTCGTTGATGAAGGTGTTCGGATATAGGAAAAGGGAAATCGGCAGATTGGTATTGGGAGGCAACACCCTCATGGTTGTGATTGGCTATCTGCTCGGCATTCCCGCTTTGCTTGGGACTGTGGGGGTATTCTATAGATCTCTGACGGAGAGCCTGCAAATTGTATTGCCGGTTAAGCTGAACGTCTTGTATATGGTTTTGGGCTTTCTTGTAGTATTGGCCGCTTATGAGTTAGCAAAACTGATGTGTAGAAAGAAAGTGACGCATATACCGATGAGTGAAGCGCTGAAAGCGGTGACGGAATAAAAAGTACCGAATTGAACGAGATGTTATGCGAACTAAACTATAGGCAGCTATATTCACCTAACTTATCGAAGAAAAGGCGCTGAATTGCAATTTATTCAGCGCCTTTTTGCGTATATGGCATGAGTGTATCAAATTATGGTGCCTCCGTTTAGGCGTATAACCTTCTCGGAAAAGGTTTGCAGTTGATTTGCGTGTGGTTACTTTATTCTGCCAGACGGCTGCAGCCTTGTCCACCTTTCTATGCGCTGTTTCTAACAAACTCAGCGTTTAAAATAGAAAAACGGATATTATATGCGTAATCACATACAATATCCGTCTGGTGCCGCTGACCGGAATCGAACCGGTACGATGTTTCCACCGAGGGATTTTAAGTCCCTTGTGTCTACCAATTCCACCACAGCGGCAGATTTAATGTTTAGCTGTATTATTATATCAATTCTGTGCCTTGATGTCAAATAAAACTAAATGGTACCGTTGTATTTCCTGTTGTTTCCGTTTCATGTCCTGTTGTCTGACTGCAGACATGCGAATGCCCGACGATCCCCCCTCAAGGAACGTCGGGCATTCGCACTATTTTAAGAGTGCGATTGGCTTAGTTCAGTTTGTCCTGGGCTCTCTGCTCGAAACGCTCGGTCGAAATGACCACGCGCTCATGCGTACCCTGGCCGATCAGACCTTTTTCGTCGTAAGCGGCAATGCGGAACGTCAGCATTTTCCCGTTGGGGCTGATTTCCGTCAACTCAGATTCAAAGCGCACTTTCATCCCGGCGGGCGTGGCGGATTCATGGGTCACGTCGATATGCGTGCCGACAGTGGTTTTGCCTTCGCCGACATAGGGCTGTACGCTCTCGGCTGCAGTGCCTTCAAGCCCTGCAATCATCATTGGGGTGGCGTAGACACTGACAATTCCGCTGCCTACGTTTTTTGCCAACAGCGCTTCGGTGACCAAAATCTCCTCGCTGCCTTTGATGCCGATCTCCATTGTGTCAGCCCATCCTTTCACTTTAATAATAGCTAAGACTATCATACTCCGCCGGATGGGGCTTGTCAACTGCACATACGCGCAGAATTTTCAGAGACGGCGGGAACACATACATTTTCCCTGTCACAGGTGAAGGGAACCGCGTTTTTCACCTAAGCCTTGCTTTTGGGCTTGAAAATAATCGCCACTAAGAACCCGAACACCACTGCGGCCGCGATACCGCCCGCCGCGCCGGTTACACCGCCGATCATTGCGCCGAGCAGCCCATGCTCCGAAATACCCATAATGACGCCCTTGGCGAGCGCATAGCCGAAGCCAAGCAGCGGTACGGTTGCGCCCGCGCCGCCCCAATCGACAAGAGGCTGATAGAGGCCTACTGCCGTCAGAAATACGCCCAGCACCACATAAGTGACCAGTATACGCGCCGGGGTCAGTTTGGTTTTGTCAATCAGCACCTGTGATAGACCACAGATAATGGCGCCTGTGATAAACGCACGGAGATATTCCATCAGTTCTTCTCTCCTTCCTGCCGCTCCAGCACAACCATGTGGCATACGCCGGCGATGCTTTGCCCCTGCTGTACCGACACCGGACTCATCATCGCGCCGGTACCGGCAAAGATCACACGCCGGAGCAGCCCTTGCTCCATATCCCGCAGAATACGGCCGCACAGTACGCAGGCCGAGCAGCCGCAGCCCGACGCGCCCGCATGGACATCCTGCTCGGGGGAAAAGAGCATCAGTCCGCAATCCGAATAGACCGGGCGCACATCCAGCCCGTCATGCTCGCACAGTTTAAGCAGCAGATCCGCGCCCACGCCGGCGAGATCTCCGGTTACCACCATGTCATAGTCCGAGGGCTTGGTACCGGTGTCCTTCCAATAGTCGGTGAGGGTACGGTGGGCGGCGGGGGCCATTGCCGCACCCATGTTGTTTGCGTCTTTGACACCCAGATCAACCATTTGGCCGATCGCGCCGCCCACTACGGCGATGCGTCCGCGTGAGGGCTTTGAGGCGAGAACCGCCGCGCCCGCCGCCGTTGCCGTCCACTGCGCGGTGGGGGTGCGTTGGCCGCCGTAGGCCAGCGGGAAGCGGTATTGCCGTTCGGCCGTGCAGAAGTGGGACGAGGCCGCACAGGCCAGTTCGTCGGCAAAACCGCCGTCTACCAGGCACGCGCCGAGCAGCAGACTTTCCGCCATTGTCGAGCATGCGCCGTACAGGCCGAGGAACGGCACATTCGATTCGCTGGAGGCAAACGCCGAACCGATACACTGGTTCAGCAGATCCCCCGCCAGGATCATATTCATCTCGCGTACTTCACGTCCGGCCTTGCGCGCAGCCAGCTCAATGCATTGTTTCTGCATCTCACTCTCCGCTTTTTCCCAGGTTTCCTGGTTAAAATGGTCATCCTCCGCGATGTAGTCAAAGGTCTCGTACAGAGGGCCTTCCCCTTCTTTTTTGCCGACGATTGCGGCGTGCCCCGCAATGCGCGGCATGTTGCGAAAACGCAGGGCGCGCGCACCCTGCCGGTTGATCGCCATAAAACCTCTCTCCTTTTTATGGTTTGCGGTGCGAAAAGGACGCAGTGCCGCGCACCTGTCATAAGATTTGCTATTCAAATCATCCCCGAAACGCGCGTGGATTATGCGGTTGCGGGCAAAATTCCGGGTGTGCGCGCCGCGCGGTTTTGGATGCGGTACAGGAACTTATGTGGGAAAACACAAAAAAACATGGTCGTCCGGCATCAATATCCTCTTTTTTATAGATCGGAGAGATTTGGAAAATGCGTTTCCCGGTGGCAAGATACTTTACATTAAACAGTAGACAGCCGCAGTCTACGGATCAGCAAATTGTGGCGCGTGACCGAAAGCGCATGTACAGCGGCCCGGGGCACGACGCGCAGTCCGTTATCGACGTCATTCCGACGACTATGACCTTGCCGAGCGAGGGCGGCCACAGTCACTGCGGGCTGGAGTTTACGCCGGTCAAGAATTGCCTCAAGGGCGCCAACGTGCTGCTGAAGACGTTGCTGAGCATTGACCAGCAATAAGCGCCCGTGTGTGCACGCGGAGAATAAAGAACGCTCCCCTTTGGGAAACGGCGGAAAAAAGCCGCTTTCTCAAAGGGGAGCGTTTTGATTTTCCTGTATGCTGCACAGGTTCATTCATACGGCTGGATGCGCTTGCCGCAGGTCGGGCAGTATTCCGGCTCGTAAAGCCCGCGCACAGGCATCAGGGCATTGCAGTGCGGGCAGCGCCAGTGGCGCCAGATCACAACGCCCGCTGCCGCGAGCAGCGCGATGCCGATAAACTCGCCCACCCAGCCAAGTGGCCAAGGCAGCAGCGGCGCGAGCACAATGATCACGATCGAGGCGATCGCACCCCAAAGGCCGAATTTCTTCCCTTTGAATTCCATGGCTTGTCCTCCTTGCTCCCGGCTCTGCCGCCGGGACAGCATTCACTTTTTGTACTTGAAATAGATGCGCGCCAGATTTCCCGCCAGCGCAATCAGGCCGATCCAATAGATGAGGCTGAACGTCCCCTGCGGCAGCCAGCCGAGCGCGTCCGCAAGGCTCATCACGATCCAGAACGCGCCAAGCACCAGCAGATTCGCGCCGAATGCGCGCCGGAAGGCCCGCTCGTCCCGCACGTTTTCCAGATAGCGCGGGTCAAGCAGGAAGGAAGGCTTGCCTGTAAGCAGCAAAATGCCGTTGGTCAGGAAGGCCGCCGCGATCAAAATCTCCAAAATCACAATTACCATAGCCGGTTTTCTCCTTATACCCCGTCCCAAAGGGACTGTGTCAGATCGACCCGCCCGTCCGGTAAAAAGGCGACGCCGTCCGCTAAAAGCAGCTGCCGCTGCATGTTTTCCCCGCCGAAAGCGAATGCGGGCGCAAGCCGCCCCTCCCGGTTCACCACGCGGTAGCACGGAATGCCCTCCGGGTCCGGGTTTGCGTGCAGCGCGTAGCCGACCACACGCGCCCAGCGCGGGTTGCCCGCGAGCAGCGCAATCTGTCCGTAAGTGGAAACGCGCCCTGCCGGGATGCGCCGCACGACCGTATAAATCCGTTCAAATGTATCCGCCATGCATATCTCCTCCGTGAAGATTATTATACGCCATTCTTCGCGTTTTTGCAAAAAAAACAGGAACGGCTTTGAGCCGTTCCTGTGGAAAGAACCGATTTTTTAGGTACTGCCCGTCCGTCACGGGATCTGGAAGTAATAGCTGCCGTTCCCGTCCTGCTGGAACGGGCTTTGCTGCTGGTTTTGCTGTTGATTCTGCTGCTGGGTCGTGGCCGATGCGGAGGACAGATCGGCCTGATCGGACAGCGTGATCGTCATGTCGAAGGTCTTGCCGGTTGAGATGCGGTATACGCGCAGCGTCATCTTGTCGCCCGCCTTGCTGTTTTCCTTCTGCGCGTTGATCTCGTCCATCGTGGTGATCGTCTTGCCGTTGACGCCGATGATGATGTCCTTGGCCTGAAGACCCTTGGCCGCCGCGTCGGAACGCGCGTCCACCTCGGTGACGACGACGCCCTGCGGCACGCCGTTGTACTCTGCAGACTGCTTGGACAGGTTATAGCCGGTTACGCCGATCGCCGGGCGGCCCTTAACGTGGCCGTAAGCGATGATCTGGTCTATCACATCCTTGGCGGAGTCGATCGGGATGGCAAAGCCGAGGCCTTCATAGTAGGAGATGCCAAGCTTCGCGGAGGTGATGCCGATGACCTGGCCGTACTTGTTGATGAGCGCGCCGCCGGAGTTGCCGGGGTTGATGGACGCGTCGGTCTGGATCAGGGTCATGACGCGGTCGTCGATTGTGATGTCGCGGTTGATTGCGGAGATCGAGCCGGTGGTGATGGAGTTGGCAAGCTCCACGCCGCCGGGAGAGCCGATGGCATAAGCCTTTTCACCGGCCTTGATTTTGTCGGAGTCGCCGAACTCCGCCGCGGTAAAGGTGCCGCCGCTCGTGATCTTGAGGACGGCGAGGTCGGTCTGGTGGTCGTAGCCGACGATGTCCGCCGTATGCTGCTGCCCGTCCGAGGTGACGACCGTGACCTTATCCGCCGGCAGGCTGGTGTTTGTGTCCGTGATGACGTGCGCGTTTGTGATGATGTAGCCCTCCGCCGTCATAATCACGCCCGAGCCGGACGCCTGCTCCTGCGTTTGCAGAGAGGAAGCCACGACGCTGACGACCGACGGATTCACCTTTTCGTAGATTTCTTCCCCACTCAGGCCGTCGTCCGTGCTGCTGCCCGCAGTGGTGACGGCTTCGGAAATATTCAGTTTGGGGGTATCCGCCGGAATGCTGTCGTTCACGGAACCGCCGCCGTCCGTGCTGTCCGGCTGTGAACCCGCGGTAATACCGGCAAAGATGCCGACGCCAAAGATGAAGCAGGCCGCGAGCACGCCGCCCACAATGCGAAACGCAATTTTATGCGAACGCCCCCGCTCCTTTTTCTGTTTCTTCTGCGCCTGCTGGGTTTGCCGCTGCCACTCTTCATAGGTGCTGAAGCCGTTTTGCTGCCCGGGCGCGGCATTTACCTGCTCGGCCTGCGGCCGTGCCGCTTCCGCGCTGCGCACCGGCGTCTGGTACGGGGTGCGGGGCACTTGCCCGCCGCCCACATTCCAGCCGGCCTGCGGCGTATCGCCTCCGGGTGGCGGCGTTACGTTCCAGCCGTTTTGCGGAGCGTCATACTGCGGCGGCTCCGCGGCCGGACGGGAAGCCTCGCCCTCTTGCGTGTTCTGCGGCGGAATATCCTGCGGAGAATCCGGCGCAGGGTCCTTTCTATTGAAATGAAAATCCATACGATCAGTCCCTTTCTCTTGGGGCGCCGCAGCGGCGTTTATGCGGCGTTTCCCTTTGATTTGCCCTTATTCTACGGCCTGATTGTGCACTTTTGTTGAAGGCTTTATGAACGCTTTGTAAAATCGTCGGATGGTGCGGAAGCAGGGGGAATTTCTTTTCTGCCGGGAATTTTCCTGCTCTGGGCGAGCGGTAGCGTGAAGGAGAATTCGGTCTCGCCCTCGTCCGACCGGACCGAGATATCCCCGCCGTGCAGGTTAATGATATTTTTCACGATATAGAGTCCCAAGCCCGCGCCGGTGCGATCGCGGCTGCGTGAGGGGTCGGCCTTGTAGAAACGGTCGAAAATGTGCGGGATATCCTCGGCCGGAATGCCGTCGCCGGTGTTCTTGATCGAAAAAGCGCACATTGCCCCCTCCCGTTTGGCGCACAGGGTCAGGCGGCCGCCCGCGTCGATGAATTTCACCGCATTGTCCACAAGGTTGTAGACCGCGCGGAACACATGGTCGCGGTCGCCCTGCACGATGAGCTGGTCGTCAAAATCCACGTCCACGTCGACCTGCTTGGCGTCCAGCTTCTGTTCAAAGGACAGAATGATCTGGCTCGCCATTTCGGAAAAGTCAAAGGGAGCCGTGACGAGCAGCAGCTCGCCGGACTGGATCTTGGCCGCATCCAGCATGCGCACGACCATACGGGACAGGCGGTGCACCTCCTCGGAAATCACGTGGAGGTATTTGTCGCGCTGGTCCTCGGGGATCGTGCCGTCGAGCATGCCGTCGACAAAACCTGCGATGGTGGTCATCGGGGTCTTAAACTCGTGCGAGACGTTGCCGATAAAGCCGCGCGTCAGCTCTTCGAGCTGTTCCAGATCGCGCGCCATATTGTTAAAGGACACGGCGAGCTCGTCGATCTCGTCACAGCGGTTATCCTCAGGCACACGGACGGTAAAGTCTCCGTGCGCAAACTCCTTGGCGGCGTTCGCCATGGTTTTGAGCGGATGGGTCATACGCGACGAGGTCACATACGCCATGATGAGCACGACCACAATGGAAATGGATACAATGACGAAAAAGGTGCGCATAATGTGGTTGAGCATGCCGGTCAGCGCGTCGTTGGAGGTCGAGACAAATACGAGCGCCTGCAGGTCGCCCGCTCCATTCAGGCAGCGCGCGCCGACGACGTAGCTCTCGTTCTCGAACAGGCCGCCCATCCAGCCCACGGCGGAATAGTAGCCCGTCTTTTTGACCTGCTGTACGGCGTCCGTAGGGACGGCGCCGCCCACGCCCGTGACCAGCCCGTTGCCATCCGCGCGCACCTGCACCTCGCCGTAGAGGTCGGTGATCAGGATGGTCACGCCCTCGTCCTTGGCGATGCGCAGCAGGAAAAGCTGATAGATCTTATCCATGCCGGTCGAGTAGTTATCCAGCGCATACCGTGTCTGTTCGGCCACGTTGATTGCGGTCTGCTTGATCTGGGACTGCTTTTCCGCAAGGGA
The DNA here is from genome assembly GCA_050255995.1 of Intestinibacillus sp. GTDB lineage: Bacteria > Bacillota > Clostridia > Oscillospirales > Butyricicoccaceae > Intestinibacillus. Next base: position 32,232 of record JBFWIM010000003.1, on the reverse strand, counting down.
GTACCGCCGCACCTGATAGGTGAAGGCGATGCCCGCGAGCACAAACGCAATCAGAATAATCGAGGCATAGGCTGTAAAATTTTTGACAAAAAAAGTCCGTTTTGCCATACCTTAATCCTTGGTCTCGAATTTGTAGCCCACGCCCCAAACGGTTTTAAGCTCCCATTTGTCGCTCACGCCCTCCAGCTTCTCGCGCAGGCGCTTGATATGGACGTCGACCGTGCGGGTGTCGCCGAAGTAGTCAAAGCCCCACACGTCGTCCAGCAGCTGCGCGCGGGTGAACACGCGGTTTGGGCTGGAGGCCAGGAAATAAAGCAGTTCGATCTCCTTGGGGGGCGCGTCTATGCGCTTGCCGTCGACGACCAGATCGTAGGCCTGCTTGTCGATGACCAACTTGTCGAAGGAGATCTTGCCGCTGTCCTCGGGTGCGAAGCGGCGGAATACCGCGCGTACGCGCGCGACGACCTCGCGCATTTCGAGCGGCTTGACAATGTAGTCGTCCGCGCCCATCTCCAGGCCGGAGACGCGGTCGGAGGTCTCGCCCTTGGCGGTCAGCATGATAATCGGCACGGTGCTCTCCTCGCGGATGGCGCGGCACACCTGCCAGCCGTCCATCATCGGCATCATGACGTCGAGCAGCAGCATGTCCGGATTTTCACTCTTCCACAGCTTAAGCCCTTCCACGCCGTTTGCGGCCTCGCGGATTTCGTACCCTTCGCGCTCCAGATAGAGGCGCAGCAGTTCGCGGATATTTTCTTCGTCTTCGACGATTAAGATCTTTTTTGCCATGAGCGGCATCACCTACCCATTTTATTTTATGGTTATTATTATAAACCCTCTCGCCGGAAATTGCATTAACAAAGTGTAAAAGACAGGCTTTTTCGCGCTTTGCACGGCGTCTGACGGGGATTGCCGCCAGCGAACGCCATTTTTCAGCAAAGCTGCTCTGGAAAGTGCCGTTTTATTTGTGTTATACTATATTATTAAATCAAATTCTGTAAATGAAAGGGGAATTTTTCCCAATGGAACAATCTCGGCAGGCGGGGCAAAACCCGCTCGGCTATGAGCCGATCGGCGCGCTGCTGCGCAAGTTCGCCATCCCCAGCATCATCGCGATGCTGGTTTCCGCGCTTTACAATCTGGTGGATCAGATTTTTATCGGGCACGGCGTGGGTATACTCGGCAACGCCGCGACCAATGTCGCCTTCCCGCTCACCACAATCTGCATCGCAACCGCGCTGCTGCTCGGCATCGGCGGCGCGGCCAATTTCAGTCTCGCGCTCGGCGCGGGCGACGAAAAAAAGGCGGCGGGCATAGCAGGCAACGCAATTTCCTGGATGGTTCTGTCCGGAGTTGCGATCGTGATCCTGGTCCGCCTGTTTCTCCATCCGCTGGTTGTGGCCTTCGGCGCCACGCAGGAGGTGCTGCCCTATGCTCTGTCCTATACCGGCATCACCTCGTTCGGCATCCCGTTCCTCATTGTGTCCTCGGGGGTTTCCAATCTCATCCGCGCGGATGGCAGCCCGCACTATTCCATGGCCTGCATGATGGTGGGCGCGGTGATCAATACGATTCTCGACCCGGTCTTCATCTTCGGACTGCACATGGGGGTGGCCGGCGCGGCGCTTGCAACGGTAATCGGGCAGGCGGTCTCCGGGCTGATTGCCCTGCGGTATGCGCTGCATTTCAGAACCATTCGCCTGACGCGGGAAGATCTGCGCCCCTCGCCCCGGCTGCTCGGCAGCATTGCGGCGCTCGGTATGGCGGGCTGCTTTAACCAGCTGGCCATGCTGGTGGTACAGGTCGCCCTCAACAACACGCTGACGTATTACGGCGCGCAGTCCGTCTACGGCGCGGAAATCCCGCTCGCCTGCGCGGGTATTATTATTAAAGTAAACATGATCAGCTTTTCCTTTGTGCTGGGCATTTCGCAGGCCAGCCAGCCGATTGTCGGCTTTAACTACGGCGCGAAACGGTATGATCGCGTGCGGCAGACCTACAAGCTTGCAGCCATTGCCGCCACCGTCATCTCGTGCATCGGTTTTGCCTGTTTTCAGCTCTTTCCCCGGCAGATCATCAGCGCGTTTGGTCCGGGCACCGAGGAATACTATCTGTTCGCCGAGCGGTTTTTCCGCATTTTCCTGTTTTTCACGTTTGTAAACGGCATTCAGCCGGTCACATCGAATTTCTTCACCTCCATTGGCAGGGCGTTCCGCGGCGTCATCCTGTCCATGACGAGGCAGATCCTGTTTTTGCTGCCGCTGATCCTGCTGCTGCCCCGCCTGTTCGGCGGTGTGGACGGCGTGATGTATGCCGGCCCCATCGCGGATTTCGCGGCCTTTGCGCTTGCGGTCACGATGGTGCTGCGTGAAATGAAAACCCTGCGCAAACTGGAACTGCATCCGGAGTGTGCACCGTAAAAGGAGGAGGATACCATGCAAATGACAGAGGAAAATATATACCGGCTGTTGGAGCAGGCGCCCGTTGCCCGCCTCGCCACAGTGGACGCGGACGGCATGCCGTATGTCGTTCCCGTGCATTATGTGTATACAGGCGGCAAGATTTATATTCATGGCAAGCTTTCCGGACGTAAAATGGACAATCTTGCGCACGACCCGCGCGTCTGTTTGGAGGTGGATGAAATGGACGGGCTGGTTCTGGCGGAACAGCCGAACCCCTGCCGCACCAATACGGCTTACCGCAGCGTGATTGTGCGCGGGGAGGCTGCCGTACCGGAGCAGATGGGGGAGAAGCTTTCCGCCCTGCGCGCCATTGCGGACAAGTACACGCCGCAGCTCCGGGATATCCCCATACCGCCTGCGGCTGCCGCAAAAACTGCCGTGATCGAGATCACAATATGTGATATCACGGGTAAATATTACAAGTAGGCATAACGCTGCAAAAGGGAGAATAAGGGGGGGGCTTTCCCCTTTGCAATGTTAAGCGCATGAGCAGAGGTTTTACTTAATTGGGAACATGTTACATGCCTTTTCGAGATTTTCGCTCCGGCTCTGTACTAAATGAGCAATGAAGACTGTGCAGTTTCAATCTGCACAGCCTTTATTTCTAATATACTCGTCTTGAAACTCGGTTTTTTGGTCTTTTTGCTGATTTATTGGTCTTAAAAGGCCAAAAACATAGCTTTCGCTTCAACAAAAGCAATGCATTTCTTTCTATTTTGCCATATCTTGATTAAACTAGAAGTAGTAGACATTACTAATTATAAAGTAGGTGGCGACAATATGAGCATTGACTACCGGGTCATCGGACAACGAATCAAGCGGCGCCGAAAAGTTCTCAATAAAACGCAGGATAACCTTGCTGAAGCGCTTTCCGTATCCGTTGGATATATCAGCCAGATTGAACGCGGTGTAACCCGGCCAAATCTTGATACGCTCGGACGTATCGCGGCTTATCTGGATTGTGATCTTTCCGAACTGGTAACCGGTGTGACAATCGCACAGTCCGGCTATTTGCAGGGGGAACTGCAAAAAATCTGCACCGGCATGACCGAGGCGCAGCGCAGTATGCTGCTGGAGATTGCGCAAATAATAGCGAGCAGGGTTTAAAAACAAAGGCACGCGCTTCCCCGGAAGAGGGAGCGCGCGCCTTTGTTTGTTCATGGGGAAACCGCCGCCGGAAGGCCGGCGTCTGCGCCGTTACCCCAAAATACCCAGATGCTGCAGCAGGATTTTCAGGCCCATCAGAATGAGCAGCAGCCCGCCCGCAAGTTCCGCCTTGCCGCAGAACTTTTCGCCGAACGCCGTGCCGATGCGCACGCCCGCAACAGAAACGACAAAGGTCGTCACGCCGATCAGCAGCACCGCAGGCAGGATATCAACCTGCAAAAAGGCAAAGGTCACGCCGACGGCGAGCGCATCGATTGAGGTCGCCACGGCGAGCGGCAGCATGCGCAGCGGGGCGAAGGAGCTGTCCACCACTTCGCATTCGGGAGAGCGGGATTCCCGAATCATGTTGCCGCCGATCAGGGAGAGCAGCACAAAAGCGATCCAGTGGTCGACAGACTGGATATAGGCCGAGAAAGTTGAGCCCAGGCGGTAGCCGAGAAGCGGCATAAGCGCCTGAAACACGCCGAACCACAGGCCGGTCAGTGCGGCGCGCCGCCAGCAGATACGCTGCATCGTCAGCCCCTTACCGATTGAAACGGCGAAGGCGTCCATAGAAAGGCCAAGCCCAATCACAAACAATTCTCCAAGTCCCATATTCATTTTCCTCCAAAACATAAAAAACAGGCGCGAGCCGCGCCTGATTTCTGTCACAACAAAAAAAGACGCAGGTACAGCAGGTCTTGCCGTACATGAGTCTCGCTGATTAAGGCAGGCCAGGCAGTTTTCCACCAGTATGTTGACCTGCCGCGCTGCAATGCGCTAACTACTCCCTCATGGATTTTTTTATTGTATCGGAATTTTGAGGGGTTGTCAAGAAAATGAGGGTACCCTACCCAAATTTCAAACGAGAAACTAGTCGTCAGCCTCGGCCAGCTCGACTAAATCTTGAACATTACAATTTAGCGCAGCACAAATTTTTGCAAGAACCCGGCTGTCATACCGGTAAATTGCATTTTTGTAATAGCGGTCTATCATCTGATAATCCTCGCCGATCATTTTGGCAAGCTGATTGCGTGTTAAGTTCCGTTCTTCAAGCAGTTCTCGAAGACGTAACTTTATGATTTTTTCCATAATTATCACCTAAATAATATATTACCCGCAAACTACATCTTTGACATTACGTTATTTATGTTATATTATTATTAATATATTATTGTAGTGATATAAGCTGTGTGAACGGGAGTAAAAGCCATGACCGATCAACAATGGAAGCATAGGCGCAGACTACTGAAATTTCTCAAAAAGCACGACCTGCTCGAAGGGACGTTTTCCGAAAGGGTACCCAAACTGGATGATCTTGCGCAGAATTATGTAGAAGAACACATAGAGGAGATCATCTGGCTGCGCATTCTGTACCATATGCAGGACGAAACGCTTCTGAGGGAGTTGGAGCTGGAGCAGTAAAAAGGGCGCGGCATGCTGCCTGCGTGCATCCGGACGAAAAAGGCGGACGTCTCATGGACGTCCGCCTTGCAGATATATAATGGGAACGGAGAATCAAAAATCAGTAGGCAACGCCCTGCCAGAGCATTGCGTCGCAGACCTTGGTGAAGCCCGCGATGTTCGCGCCGGCGACCAGGTCGCCCTCCATGCCGTACTCCTTGGCGGCTGCCGCAGAGTTCGCATAGATGTTCTTCATGATATCGTGCAGCTTGGAATCCACCTCTTCGAAGGTCCACGAGCAGCGGCCGCTGTTCTGGCACATTTCCAGGCCGGAGGTTGCAACGCCGCCTGCGTTGGCAGCCTTTGCAGGCCCAAACAGTACGCCGTTCTTCTGGAAGATCTCGACGGCCTCGGGGGTGGAGGGCATGTTCGCACCCTCGGCAACTGCGATAACGCCGTTGTCAACAAGCGCCTGCGCGGCAGCGCCGGAAAGCTCGTTCTGGGTGGCGCAGGGCAGCGCGATGTCGCACTTGATGTTCCAGATGCCCTTGGAGCCGTTGGTGTCCGCGGTGTAGGTCGCAGTCGGGACATAGTTGAGATAGGTCTCGATGCGGTCGCGGCGGACTTCCTTGATTTCCTGAATCACCTTGTAGTCAATGCCGTTGGGATCATAAATAAAGCCGTTCGAGTCGCTCATCGCAACAACCTTCGCGCCCAGCTCAACAGCCTTCTGGTTCGCGTAAATTGCAACGTTGCCGGAGCCGGAGATGACGACAGTCTTGCCCGCGAAGGACTTGCCGGTCGCCTTGAGCATCTCGTCGGTGAAGTAGCATACGCCGTAGCCGGTCGCCTCGGTGCGCGCCAGAGAGCCGCCGGAAACCAGGCTCTTGCCGGTCAGCACGCCGGTGAACTCGTTGCGCAGACGCTTGTACTGGCCAAACATGTAACCGATCTCACGGGAGCCGGTGCCGATGTCGCCTGCCGGGACGTCGGTGTCCGGGCCGATGTGGCGGGACAGCTCTGTCATGAAGGACTGGCAGAAGCTCATGATCTCGCGGTCGGACTTGCCCTTGGGGTCAAAGTCGGAGCCGCCCTTGCCGCCGCCCATGGGCAGGCCGGTCAGGCTGTTCTTGAAGATCTGCTCAAAGCCCAGGAACTTGATGATGGACTGGTTTACTGAGGGGTGCAGGCGGAGGCCGCCCTTGTACGGGCCGATGGCGGAGTTAAACTGAATGCGCCAGCCACGGTTAACCTGTACCTTGCCGTTGTCATCCACCCAGGAAACACGGAAGTTGACAATGCGCTCAGGCTCTACAATGCGCTCCATGATACCGTTTTCCTGAATTTCGGGGCGCTTTTCAATAACCGGAACCAGGGAAGTAAACACTTCAGCGACGGCTTGCAGGAACTCGGGCTCATGCGCGTTGCGCGCGGCAAGGCCGTCGTAGATGGACTGCAAGTACTGATTTTTGATCTCCATTCTGGATCTCTCCTTGTTTTTAAACTCACCGCACTGGGACGGCGTTCTGGAATTTATTCTAGCACGGTTAAAACGAAATAACAATAAGTAAATACACATAATATATATAAAATATTCACTAAATTATTTACATTTTAACGTTTATGAAAGATTTGGAGCTTTGGGAATGACAATAAATGAAAATGAGAGATATTGGTCTGAATATTTATTTAGTTAAGCATATAATTAATAAATTTAATATATCAAATAGAAAACTTAATAATATAAATAATAGTCTGTGTACATATTAATAATTTTAAGTTTTAGCCGTGCTTTTGGAAACGTGAAGGATCCGGCCGGAGCCGTACGCGGGGAAGCGGCTGACGGGGAAAACGCCGTTGACAAGTTTTCCGCACTGTGCCATACTGGAAAAAAACACCGAAAGGACGGCATCCCATTATGATTAAGATTGTTGCAAAAGCCAAGGTAAAGCCTGAAAACAAGGCAAAGTTCATCGAGCTTGCAAAGCCGCTCGTCGCTGCGTCCCAGGCGGAGGAGGGCAATGTGTCCTATAATCTGCACGAAAGCCTGGAAGATCCGAACGTCATGGCGTTCATAGAAGTCTGGAAGGATCAGGCCGCAATTGATTTTCATAACGCGACCGCGCACTTCACCACGATCTGCCCGCAGTTCGCGGATCTGTTTGACGGCCCCATGGAGGTCGCCCACTTCGTTGAGGTGGTATAACACAATATAAAAAAATACTCCTTTTCAAACAGCCGTCTGAAAAGGAGTATTCTATTTTCAGGACACGGATGATCCCGGTTCAGCCGGCATAATCACTTGTCCTGCAAAGACTTTCCTGATGGGATCGGAGTGAAATTACTCCGCGTCAACCTTCGCCATGTGCTCAACGAGGTTCAGGAGCTTGTTGGAATAGCCCCATTCGTTGTCATACCAGGACACAACCTTGACAAAGGTATCGGTCAGCGCGATACCGGCCTTCTTGTCGAAAATAGAGGTGCGGGGATCGCCGATGAAATCGGAGGAAACAACGTCCTCCTCGGTGTAGCCCAGAATACCCTTGAGCGCGCCCTCGGAAGCAGCCTTCATCGCAGCGCAGATTTCATCATAGGTCGCCGGCTTCGCCAGGTTGACGGTCAGGTCAACAACGGACACGTCCAGAGTCGGAACGCGCATGGACATACCGGTCAGCTTGCCGTTGAGCTTGGGATAAACCTTGCCCACAGCCTTTGCGGCGCCTGTGGAAGACGGGATGATGTTGCCGCAGGCCGCACGGCCGCCGCGCCAGTCCTTCTTGGAGGGGCCGTCAACAACCTTCTGGGTGCCGGTAGCGGAGTGAACGGTGGTCATCAGGCCGTCGGTGATGCCGAACGCCTCGTCCAGAACTTTGGCGATGGGCGCCAGGCAGTTGGTGGTGCAGGAAGCGTTGGAAACAACCGTCATATCCTTGGTGTAGGTGTCGTTGTTTACACCCATAACGAACATCGGAGCGTCCGCGGACGGTGCGGAGATGATGACCTTCTTAGCGCCGCCGTCCAGGTGTGCCTGGCACTTGTCGGTGGTTGTAAATACGCCGGTGGACTCTACAACGTAATCCGCGCCGGATTCGCCCCACGGAATTTCAGCCGGGTTCATCTTGTCAAAGAACTTGATGGTCTTGCCATCCACGACGATTGCGTCGTCGGTGTATTCGATGGTGCCGTCGTAACGACCATGGATGGTGTCATACTTGAGCATGTACGCCATATAATCGGGGGACATGAAGGGGTCGTTTACCGCGACGAACTCAATGTTCGGATTCTTGAGACCGGCACGAAAAACCATGCGGCCAATACGGCCAAAGCCATTAATACCTACTTTGATAGCCATTGCGAAGAATTCCTCCTCTTAACGTTACACTTTTATCATTGCCGAAACAATTATACACTATACTTGGCAAATTTCGCAAGTGTTATTTGTTAAAAATATGTCAGTATTACTGCTTTTTTTAATGAAGTTTTTTTGCAAACTTTACAGGATCGGTGTTATAATATCAAATACGCTATGATTGCTCGATTTGGATGATATGATTTTACAGGCTGCCTGACGCCGCCTGATTAAGAGAAATGGGGTGTGTATGAGCGATCTGTTTTTCCGAAGCGGTGACAGCGAGCTTCTACGCCAACTCCTCACGGTTTTGGGGGCGGAAAGCCGGATTTTAGTTCTGATCTCCAGAGATTTGCGCATCACCGACCTGACCGACGCTGCGCAGCTTCTACTGGGTCAGGGGGTTTTGAGTCCTTTGTCCCAGCTGCTCACGAGAGACACCGTTTCAGCAATTGATCTTTGCATGCGTACACAAACCGGCGCGACCCTCACGGAGGAGATCGACGACCGGTATTTTAATATTGAGGTGCGGCCCACCGGCGATGGCGCCCTGCTTTATTTCCACGAAGGGGAGTCGCGTGCCTCGGAGGGCGCGCTGCACCAGCTCCTCTCTGAACGGACGGATGCAGCTCTGGCCACCATTTTGCTTGCCACGCGCAAGCTTGCGGCCAATCCTCCCGAGAAGATGGCGCATACGCTGACGGACGCCATCCGCACCTGCAGCCTGCGCATTCACCGGATGCTGTTGCACGCCCAGACGCTTGCCTCCCCGCCCGGCTCCATCCTGGCCGACCTGCAGCCGGGTGACGTGGCCGCGCTGTGCCGCGAGGCGATTGAAAAAGCGTCCATGCGGCTGCGGGACGGCCTTTCGATCCGCGCGGAGATTCCTGCGGAATGCCCTGTGGTCTTCGACCGCCGCCTGCTGCTGCAGGCGGTCTATAACCTGCTGGCCAACGCCATGGCCGCCGGCGGCGTCAGCACGGTTACGCTGCGCCTGACCCATACGCCGGGAAATGTCTCACTCAGCGTTATTGACGACGGTGCCGGCTTGCCGCCGGAAGCGCTTGCCCACCTTTATGACGGCTGGCAAAGCACGCAGACAGCCGAGAAGCTGCTGTCCGACGCGGCGGCGGGCATCCGGTGGGGACTGGGGCTGCCGCTTGCGCGCCGCATCGCCGGACTTCACAGCGGCGTGCTGCTCATGCAGTCGCGAGAACCGCAGGGCACGGTCTTCACGCTGACTTTTCCGGACGATCTCCGGCCGCTCATGACGTTTGGGCAGCCGCCGATCCGGATTGAGGACGGGTTCGACCCCGCCGAGGTGGAGCTCTCCACGCTTCCGTACACGCTATGAAATATAGCAAACCGAAGCCGGGGGCTTTTCGGTATTTTGCACCACAACGCCTGGGCGAAAAGCTTATCAATGGTCAGGGTTACCAAAAATCATCCATAAAACAGAAAAATATACAGCAACATGGTACAGTGTCAAAAATATTTTCGGTAATTTATAAGTTTTTTGCATCAGAGTGTTGATTCTTTGCCCCGATTGTTATTATAATCTATGGTGTCATGTATTGCTCAGGGTGAAGTGCGCCCTGAAGCGGCATTCCATATAATTGACCAAATAAGCTGTGCGCCGGCCCGCGGCATTCGGGCAAACACGCGGCGCAGAGCTTATTTATGTGCACACACAAAATAAATTGAGAGGTGAATCTTAATGGTGTACACGTTTCGTGGCGGCATTCATCCGGGTACGCACGCAGACCCCGGATACAAGTCCGCGACAAACACCAAGCCGATTGAGGTCATGAAGGCGCCGGAACAGGTCATCCTGCCGGTCTCCATGCACATCGGCGCGCCCGCTTCCCCTATTGTCAAGGTTGGTGACATTGTGGATCTGGGCCAGATGGTCGCCGAGGCTCCGGCCCCGATGTCCTCCCCGGTTCATGCGACCGTTTCCGGCAAAGTTGTGGCGGTGGAGCCCCGGCTGCACCCGAACGGCGCGAAGGTTATGTCCGTTGTGATTGAGAACGACGGCGAGGACCGCCTGCACGAGTCGGTTCATCCGTACGATTTTGACGCGATGACGAACGAGGAGCGCATTGAACATATCCGTACCGGCGGCATCGTCGGCCACGGCGGCGCGACCTTCCCGACACACATCAAGATCCAGTCCGGTATCGGTAAGGTAGACACGGTCATTGTCAACGGCGCGGAATGCGAGCCGTACATAACGTCCGACCACCGCATCCTGCTCGAGCATCCGGAGGAGGTTGTTGAGGGTCTCCGCATGCTGGTCAAGATCCTGGGCGTCAAGCAGGCGCTGATCGGCATTGAGCTCAATAAGGAAGACACCTTCGCAGGCATCGAAAAGCTGATTGCCGGCGACCCGGTGCTCAAGCTGTGCCCGCTCAAGTGCAAATACCCGCAGGGCGCGGAAAAGCAGCTCATCAACGCCCTCACCGGCCGCGAAGTACCCTCCGGCAAGCTGCCGGCGGACGCGGGCTGCGCGGTTTTCAACGTGGACACCACCGCGGCGGTATACCGCCGCTTTGCGGCCGGCATGCCGGTCATCCGCCGCATCGTTACGATCGCGGGTTCCGCGGTCGCGAATCCCAAGAACCTTGAGGCGCGCATCGGTACGCCGATCGAAAAGCTGATCGACGCCTGCGGCGGCTTCAAGGAAGCCCCCAACAAACTGATTGCCGGCGGCCCCATGATGGGCAACGCCCAGTTCTCGCTGGACATCCCGGTCGTCAAGGGCACCAATGCCTTCCTGGCGTTCGCCGGAGAAGAGGACAAGCGTGTCGCCGACCCGCAGTGCATCCGCTGCGGCAAGTGCATCAATGCCTGTCCGATGAGCCTGCTGCCGATTTATATGAATATCTACGGCAGAATGGGCGATCTGGACGAATGCGCCAAACTCGGCGCGCTGGACTGCATCGAGTGCGGCTCGTGCTCCTATGAGTGCCCGGCCCGCATCCCGCTGGTGCAGCAGTTCCGCCTGACAAAGGCCAAAATCCAGGAAGCCCGCCGGGCTGCCCAGGCGAAGTGAATAAGGGGGTTTTTAAGACTATGTATGATTTGAGTAAAGTAGTGGTAACCTCCTCGCCCCACATCAAGTCCGATGAGGATACCCGCAGCATTATGCTGGACGTGATCATCGCGATGATCCCGGCGCTGGCGGTCGGTATTTTTACCTTTGGCCCGCGCGCGCTTGTGTTGACCTGCATCGCGGTCATCTCCTGCATCGTATTCGAGTTTGCCTACAATAAGCTGCTGCATCAGGAGGTCACGGTCGGCGACCTGTCCGCCGTGGTCACCGGTATGCTGCTGGCGTATAATATTCCGGTTTCCGCGCCCTGGTGGCTGCCGGTATTCGGCTCTCTGTTCGCCATCGTCATCACTAAGATGCTGTTCGGCGGCCTGGGCAGAAACTTCATGAACCCGGCGCTCGCCGGCCGCGCCTTCCTGATGGCGTCATGGCCCGGCCTGATGACCACCTGGACGGCGGTGGGCGCGAAGCTGCCGCTGTTCGGCACCCTGTCGGGCGACGACATCAAGGCGATTTCCTCCGCGACGCCCCTGTCCGTCATGAAGGTGGCGACGCAGGGCGGCGCCACGCTGCCGGACGCCAGCCTGATCGACGCGCTGCTCGGCCAGATCGGCGGCTGCCTCGGCGAGACCTCCGCGCTCGCGCTGCTGGCCGGCGGCCTGTACCTGCTGTACCGCAAGGTGATCACCATCAATATCCCGGCGGCCTATATTCTGACCGTCGCGGTTCTCACGTTCATTTTCCCGCTGAACGGCGCTGACCGCGTGCAGTGGATGCTGTACGAAGTTCTGTCCGGCGGCCTGTTCCTCGGCGCAATCTTTATGGCCACCGACTATACCACCAGCCCGGTCACCCCCAAGGGGCAGATCGTCTTCGGCATCGGCTGCGGCCTGCTGACTGTATTCATCCGCTACTTCGGCGGCCTGCCGGAGGGCGTCTCCTACTCGATCCTCATCATGAATACTCTGGTCTGGGCGATTGATAAGAAGACCCGTCCGCGCATCTTTGGCTATGCGGCCAAGGCCGATAAGAAGAAGGAGGCGAAAGCATAATGAACGAAACTGCTAAGAAGAGCGGCGGCAGCGAGATCGTCCGCCTGATCGTTGTGCTGGGTCTCATCACCCTGATCTGCGCCCTGCTGCTCGGTGTGATCAACCAGATCACCGCTCCCCTGATTGAAGAGAACGGTGTCAATACCCGCAACGCAGCGATGTCCGAGATTATCCCGGACGCGGATTTTGAAGACTTGAACGTCAACCTGAGCGCCGAGGAGGTTGCGGCGGCGGGCGTTACCCTGCCGGCAGGCCGCACCGCGTCCGCCATCAACGGCGTATATAAGGCCACCAAGGACGGCCAGGCTGCCGGCTACTGCCTGCAGGTGCAGCCCAAGGGCTTCAGCGGCGTGCTGACCATGATCGTCGGCATTAACGCAGACGGCACGGTTGCGGGCATCAAGGTCACCGCGCACAGCGAAACGCCGGGCCTCGGCGCGAAGGCGCAGGCCGACGCGGACTGGATCGGCCAGTATGTCGGCCAGCAGGCTGACGGCCAGCTGAAGGTCGCCAAGGACGGCGGTACGATCAACGCCATTACCGGCGCGACGATCACCTCCCGCGCGGTCACCGACGGCGTCAACACGGCCGCGCAATACGTCGCGACTTTGGGTTAAGGAGGAGACCAGATTATGAAATTTTCAGATCAGCTCAAATCGGGCGTCATCCTCGACAACCCGGTTTTTATCCAGACGATCGGCCTTTGCCCGGCGCTCGCGACGACCACCTCGCTCTCGAACGCAATCGGCATGGGTCTGGCAGCCACAGTCGTTCTCATCGGCTCCAACCTCGTTATTTCCCTGCTGCGCAAGTTTATCCCCGATAAGGTTCGTATTGCGGCTTTCATTGCAATCATCGCAACCTTCGTTACCGCGATCCAGATGCTGCTGAACGCGTATGTTCCGGCGCTCGCGGCGTCCCTCGGCATTTTCCTGCCGCTGATCGTTGTTAACTGCATCATTCTCGGCCGCGCCGAGGCGTATGCGTCCAAAAACAAGCCCCTGCCCTCTGTCATTGACGGCGTGGTCATGGGTCTCGGTTTCACCTTCGCTCTGGTTCTGATGGGCTTCTTCCGCGAACTGCTGGGCGCGGGCACCATCCTGTCCGGCTATGTCAACGCCGGCAAGGGGATTCAGGTCTTCGGCGATCCGGCGGTTATGATGATCCTGCCGGCCGGCGGCTTCCTCGCCATGGGCTTCATTCTGGCTGCGATCCAGAAGATCATGTCCGGAAAGGAGGACAAGTAAATGTTTGTTTTGCCTGCCTCTATGGGGATCACTGAGCTGCTGTCGCTTGCGATTGCCGCGATCCTCGTAAACAACTACATTCTGGTCCAGTTCCTGGGCTGCTGCTCGTTCTTCGGCGTTTCCAAGAAGACCGATACCGCGGTCGGCATGGGCATGGCGGTTATCTTCGTTATGGCGCTGGCGTCCGCGGTCTCGTGGGCGGTGCAGTATTTCATCCTCAACCCGCTCCATCTGGAGTACATGCAGACCATCGCGTTCATCCTGGTTATCGCGACGCTGGTGCAGTTTGTTGAAATGTTCATGAAGAAGTCGATGCCTGCCCTGTATCAGGCGCTCGGCATCTTCCTGCCCCTGATCACCACCAACTGCGCGGTTCTCGGCGCGGCGATCACCAACATCAACAACGGCTACTCCTTCATCGGCTCTGTAATCTTCGGTATTGCGGCCGGTGTCGGCTACACGCTGGCTATCGTCCTCTTTGCCAGCATCCGCGAGCGCCTCGACGCGACCTCCAAGTGCCCCAAGTGCTTTGAGGGCTTCCCCATCGCGCTGGTTTCCGCGGCGCTGCTTGCGATGTCCTTCATGGGCTTCTCCGGTCTCAAAATCTGGTAACCCACGGTAGAAGGAGTGAATTTATAAAATGGATATGAGTAATGTAATCGCGGCGGTTGTCGTCCTCTTCGTCATGGGCGTCCTGTTTGCGGTGCTGCTTGGCATTGCGGCACGCATCTTCGCCGTTGAAGTAGACGAGCGCGTACCGCTGGTTCGTGACTGCTTGCCGGGCGCGAACTGCGGCGGCTGCGGCTTCCCGGGCTGCGACGGCCTTGCCTCAGCCATTGTCGAGGGCAGAGCCCCGGTCAACGGCTGCCCCGTCGGCGGCGCCGACTGCGCGGCAAAGGTTGCCGCCGTCATGGGCGTGGAGGCCGGCTCTGCGGACAGAATGGTCGCCCATGTGCATTGCAACGGCGGCTGCAACGCGGTCGATAAGGCGAAGTACGAAGGCCTGCAAGATTGTCAGGCGGCGCTTCGCGTCGCGGGCGGCCCCAAGGCCTGCCAGTATGCCTGCGTCGGTCTTGGCACCTGCGAGCGCGCCTGCCCGTTTGACGCGATCCACGTCATTGACGGCGTCGCGGTCGTAGACAACGAGAAGTGCACCGCCTGCAAAAAGTGCGTCGCGGCCTGCCCGCAGCACATCATTGACCTGACGCCCGCCAAGAAGAAGGTGCACGTCAACTGCTCCTCCAGGGACAAGGGCCCGGTCGTCACCAAGGTGTGCTCGGTCGGCTGTATTGCCTGCGGCCTGTGCGAGAAAACCTGTAAGTTCGACGCGATCCATGTGATCAACAACGTGGCCGTCATTGACTACAACAAGTGCACCAACTGCAAGATGTGCACCAAGGTCTGCCCGAAGAACACCATCGAGCCGGTGCCGACCGCTGAGGAAAAGGAAAAGTTCAAGGCGATGCAGAAGGCGCAGGCTGAAAAGGCCAAGGCCGCCGCTGCGGAAAAGGCTGCCGCTGCAAAGGTGGAAGCTGCCGAGAGCGCGGAAGTCAAGTAAAACCGCCCAGAAAGCGGACACAGGGGGCGGGGCGTAGCCCTGTCCCCCTGCCTTATCCTGGCAAAAAAGAAGTAAAAAAGGAGATGAATGCCGATGTATCGGCCATACCGCGGCCAACGGGCGCAGAGACGCCGCCGCATCTTGAATTTAATTCTGGTTCTGCTCGCGTTGCTTGTCATCGGCGGCGCTGTTTTCCTTCTTTTTTTCCAGGAACGCATGGTTTACTCCTCAGACGGTGTCCGCTTTGAGTTGCCGTGGAGCAAGCCCGCCGCCACGCAGGATCAGGCCCCGGAGACCCCTTCGGAGGATGCCGCGCAGCCGGAAGGCGGCGCAGGGAAGGCAGACGGAGCCGTGACGCCCGATACCGCCGCGCAGGAGCCAGCTCTTGCGGTTTCCGCCACGCCCAGACTACTGGAGATCCCGGCCGATAAGCTGGGTGACGCCGCCTATCTCGCACAGGTGCAGGCGCTGCACGCGCAGGGCGCGATCAACGGCGCGGCCATTGTGGTTAAGGATCCCGCCGGTGCGCTGGCATGGAAGAGCGCGTTCCCGGGAGTGCAGGATACCTCAGTGGTAAGTGGCGCGGACGACGCGCTGCCCGCCGCAGTCAAGACCCTTCAGGCCGATGGGCTGTCGGTCACAGCCGTTCTGTATGCCTATGAGGACGATCTCTACGCCGCACAGGATGCAAGCGCCGCGCTGAAGCGCGTCGGAACGAGCGGCAACGCATGGCGCACGCCGGAGGGCGCGCGCCGCCTTGACCCCGCCTCGGATGCGGCGAACGCCTATCTCACGGCGCTGGTGCAGGAGCTTTCCGAAATGGGCTTTAACGAAGTGGTGCTGAGGGGCTTCGGCTGGCCGGCTGAGGGTACCGGACGGCTCGACCGCGTGTCCTACGGCAGCTACAAGGACGCGGCGGCCCGTTCGGCCAGACTGGTTGAGACGCTGGGCGCATGGAAAACCGCTGCGGGCGAGATGGAGGTCTCGGTCTGTGTGGATGACCCGGCGGCTGAAAACGGCGTGAACGAAGGCTCCGGGCAGGATCTGGGAGCGCTTGCGCAGGCGGCCGCGCGCATCTATGTGCCCATGGTCGTGCAGACTGCGACAAGCGGCGACAGTATCCGTACCATCGTCGGGCGCGTGCCCGGCACGGACGTATCGCGCCTTGTGCCGATCTATTCCAGCAAGGAACTGGCGGAGGATTTGTTTGCCGACAGTCACGCCATGTATTTTTCACCATCGGAAACGGGCGGCGATCTGTCAGCCTATCTGAAACAGTAAGCAGCGCAAGGGAAGCCCTGATAGGGCTTCCCTTGCGCTTTATTCCTGCCGGCGGGCCAAAAAACAGCGGCATGACAAAAGCCATGCCGCCCAGGTGTTTTCAATGGTTTTATGCCTGCAGCGCGTCCAGGATATCCGCCTTGGAACGCACGCCGACCATTTTGTTTTTCTCCTCGCCGTTGTTGAAGAAAATCAGGGTGGGGATGCTCATAATGCCGAATTTGGCAGCGAGCTGGGGCTGCTCGTCGACATTGACCTTGCAGATCCGTGCGCTGCCTGCAACCTCCTGGTCAATCTCCTCCAGTACGGGTGCGAGCATCTTGCAGGGGCCGCACCAGCTTGCCCAGAAATCCACCAGTACGGGTACGGTAGAATTTTTGATCTCGTTATCAAAATCCGCCTCGGTAAGATGTAGGATTGCCATTTTTCCGCTCCTCTCTATTTTAGGTTGAAATATTTCCTTCTTTGCGAGGCGGGCTTTACAGGCGCCGTCTCTGTGCGGTATAATTTTAGCATATTCCGGCGCAGCATTCAATGCCGACGGGGAAATTTAACAATTTACTCAAATTCATAACGAAATGAGGCTTCCATTTTGCAGGATTTTTTACACCCGGTTTTGGACAAGCCCGCGCTTGACCGCCTGGGTTCACTCGCGTTAGCGCATATTGGGGACAGCGTTTATGAACTGCTGACACGCGCGCACCTGGCGGCTTCGGGCGCGCAGACCGCACGTTTCCTGCACCGCAAGACGGTGACACTTGTGTGCGCGCCAGCGCAGGCGAAAGCGGCACAGGTGATCCTGCCCCTGCTGACGGAGGAGGAAGCCGCGGTCTTTCGCCATGGACGCAACGCCAAGCCGGGCAGCGTGCCGCGATCCTGCTCGCCGCGCGACTATTCTCAGGCGACTGCGCTTGAGGCGCTTTTTGGCTGGCTTTACCTCAGCGGACAGTATGCGCGCGTCAACGAGCTGTTCGGTCACATCGCCGCACATTTCGATGATGAATGAAAACGGGGCTGCGCGTGAAAGAATATTTCCCGCTGCAGTCCCGTTTCCTTGTGTGCTCTCAGTGATGGCTGTTAGCGGCAGTCCTGTGTCTGCCCCTTCTGCTGGGTGCTCTGCTGGGTGCTCTGCTGGCTCTTCTGCTGACCCTGCTGGCTCTGCTGACCCTGCTGACCGCCGCTCTGCTGGCCGCCGCGCTGGGTGTCCTTCATATTATTTTTAGACATAGGATTTCACCTCGCTTTTTCTTGTTTGCAACTAGTATTTACACGGTTGGGCGGCTTTATACAATTTTTTTGAGGCCCATACTTGCAGCCTTACACAAACTTTGATAAAATGCTATACAGGATAAACTGTTTTAAAAAGGAGAATGCAATAGATGTCCGGACATTCCAAATGGCATAATATTGCCAAGCGCAAGGGCGCCAACGACGCGAAAAAAGCCAAGATTTTCACCAAGATCGGCCGTGAGATGGCGATTGCCATCAAAGAGGGCGGTTCCGCCAATCCGGAAAACAACTCCCGCCTGCGCGATGTGGTTGCCAAAGCGAAGGCGAACAATATGCCGAACGACAATATCAAACGTACGCTGGACAAGTATTCCGGCGCGAACGGCCAGGTGGAGTATGAGGCAATCACCTATGAGGGCTACGGCATGGGCGGCGTCGCCGTCATCGTCGAGACCCTGACGGATAACCGCAACCGCACCGCGTCCGATGTGCGCCACCTGCTCGACAAATACGGCGCGGGTATGGGCGCGACGGGTTGCGTCGGCTGGCAGTTTGACCGCAAGGGCGTTATCATCCTGGAGCGCGGCGAGCTGAACGAGGACGAGACCATGATGCTCGCGCTGGATGCCGGCGCGGAGGATTTTCAGGCGGACGAGGATACCTTTGAGATCTACACCGCCCCGGAGGATTTCGGCCGGGTGCGCGAGGCGCTGGAGAAGGCCGGTCTGGAGTTTGTAGAGGCCGAAATTGAGATGGTGCCCCAGAATTATGTCACACTGACGGTGCCTGAGGACATGGAAAAGATGCGCAAGCTGCTCGATAATCTTGAGGACAACGACGATGTCCAATCGGTCTGGCACAACTGGGAGAACGAGGACGAATACGAGGGATGACAACTCCTGTGGGCGCGGGATGCCGTTTCATTTGGCGGCGGATCAACGAACGGCGTGCGCCGGGCTACAGGCATAAGATACGATAAAAACCCTTTCCGCATGCAGTAAGAGGCGTGCGGAAAGGGTTTTTTATATTGTAGCGGAACCGGAAGAGGTTTTCTTTTTCTGTGGGCGGCGGGATCATGTGATTCGTCATGATTCGCTCAAACCACATGAATAAAAGCTGCTATTGGCAGTTTTAAAAAGCAAAGTTCTATAAATTTACAGTAGAAACAGCATATTTTAAAAGTGAAAAATAAATCCTTTATAAAAATAATGATCGCAATAATCGATAAAATGTATTGAAATTTGAGCAGAGGTTTAGTATAATAGGGCTCGAGTCAATTTAATAGAAGACAAAGACGTCATTATTATGAGAATATTTTGCCATATTCTCATATTCTGACGTCTTTTTTTATTAAGTTTGCCGTTGATTTATTAAGGAGGTTTATTTGTGGAAGGACTAAATGGGGCGGATATGGTATTTGTAATCATCTCTGCGGCACTGGTGATGTTAATGGTTCCGGGATTAGCCCTGTTCTACGGCGGCATGGTAAAGAGCAGAAACGTTCTGAGCACAACACTGCACAGCTACGCCGCGCTGGTGCTGATCTCTGTCGAGTGGATCTTAATCGGATATTCTCTCGCCTTTGGCCCGGATATCGGCGGGTTTATTGGTAGTTTAGACTGGGCGTTTCTGCGCCATGTGGATATGCTCCCCAATGTTACATACGCGTCAACCATTCCGCATCTGCTGTTTGTTGCTTTTCAGATGATGTTTGCGATTATTACCGCAGCCGTTATCTCCGGAGCCTTTGCGGAACGCATGAGATTTCCAGCCTTCATTCTTTTTGTTTTGCTGTGGAGCGCCCTTGTTTACGCGCCGATTGCGCACTGGGTGTGGGGAGATGGCGGCTGGTTGAAACAACTCGGCGTCCAAGACTTTGCAGGGGGCTTTGTTGTCGAAATTAATTCCGGCGTCTCCGGGCTTGTCGCAGCGATTATGATCGGCAAGAGAATCAAGACCAAACCGGAGCCGCACCATGTCCCAATGGCCATTTTGGGCGCAGGACTGCTTTGGTTTGGCTGGTTTGGGTTTAACGCGGGGAGCGCGCTTGCCGCCAACGGCGTTGCAGTCAATGCATTTTTAACGACCAATACCTCCGCCGCTGCCGGAGCCATCGCGTTTGTGGCCTGTGAATGGCTTTATAACAAGAAGCCGACGGCGCTGGGGACGTTGAGCGGCGCCATTGCGGGCCTCGTCGCGATTACGCAGGGCGCGGGCTATGTCACGCCGCACGCCGCGCTTTTCATTGGCTTTTTCGGCGGCGTGTTCAGCTTCTTTGCAATCGTTGTCCTGAAAGCGAAGCTGGGATATGACGACGCGCTTGACGCGTTCGGGTGTCACGGCGTGGCAGGTTTCTGGGGTGCGATTGCAACGGCGATCTTCTCCACAAAGGCGGTAAATCCGGCGGGAATGGACGGATTGCTGCACGGAAACGCCATATTGCTGAGAAATCATTTGATCGGGATCTGCGCCGTCACTCTGTATGCCGCAGTGGTGACCGGCGTGATTCTGAAGGTGATTCAGGCTGTGGTGCAGCTTCGCACGGAAGAAGCGGAAGAGAAAACAGGTCTCGACGAATGCCTGCATGGGGAATGCGCCTATAATATTTTCATGTAGTCTTTATTTTCGGTTGGAGCGGGCGACAATTTATGATATAATTACCCTCACAAGAAGGAGGGTATGCGTATGCAGGATAAAATAACGAAAGTGGACGTCCTTACATCTTCAGATAAGCTGGATGATTTGATGAATGCCCTGGATAAAATCGGCGTGACCGGGATGACGGTTTCCAATGTATCGGGATGCGGTGTCCAAAAGGGGCATAAGCATTACTATCGTGGGATGGCTGTGGATGTAAAGCTGCTGCCGAAGATTAAAGTGGAAATCATAATCTGTGAGGTGCCGCTGGAAACGCTGATTGATACGATAAAAGGCGTGCTGCATACGGGGAATGCGGGCGATGGCAAGATTTTTGTTTACGACGTCTCCAATGTGATCCGCATCAGCAACGGCGCGGAAGGCAGAGAAGCCCTAAAATAATGAAAACGGGCACGGCAATCATGCTTTCGGAAAAATTATGAGCGAGCAAAGAACCCCCGCTTTGCAAATGCAAAGCGGGGGTTCTTTTTCGCACGCCTGCGGAGACGGTTCAGTCCTTGATCTTCGCGATCGCCTTGGCCAGCTTCTTCTTCTGCTCCAGGTTGCCAAGCCGCGCAATCATGATGCGCTGCGCCTGCGGGGAACCTGCGCCGTGCATCGACTCGGTGCGGTAGCCGACCGCGCCCGTGCCCAGGGACAGGTTTTCGATCAGGCGCATAATGCGCAGCCGGTTCTCTGTCGGCACCTCGTCCACGCCGCGCAGGTATTTGTCCACATAGTGCCCGATCTCGGGGCTGCGGAAGTCCTTTTCGGAGGGCTGGGTGACCATGATGCCGCCCGCGATATCCTCGGCCAGACGCGTTATTTCATATGGGAAGCGGGTGACGTTCTGCTTGCACACGTTGGCCAGCAGCAGATCAATCAGGTATGCGCCTGACTCGGTTTTGACGCCCTCGTAGGAGCAGGCCAGTGCGGAGGAATAGATGGTTTCGTTCAGGTGGGTCATTTCGATCAGCTTGTCCCGCACATGGGAAGCCTTGGGCACGCCGTTGTAATCCGCCGCAAGCCCCGCCGCGCCGATCAGCACATCGCCCACGCCGACCTTGCAGGCGTAGCTGGGGCGGTGGTGTCCGGCGAAACGCTCGACCAGCGTGCTGACAAACTCGGTCTCGCCGTCCAGGAAAATACGGTCGTTCGGGACAAAGACATGGTCGAACACAACAAGCGCCTCGTGTCCGCCGAACTGGCTGTTGCCCACGTCGATCTCAGTGCCCTCCAGCTTGCGCGTGTCACAGGACTGCCGGCCATAGATGATGGTGATGCCGTCCGTGTCGGAGGGTACGGAGAAGGCGACCGCATAGTCCTTGTCCTCGGGCGTCATGTTGATGGTCGGCATGCACAGAACCTCATGGGAGTTGACGATGCCGGTCTGGTGCGCCTTGCAGCCGTTGACGACGATGCCGTCCTTGCGGCGCTCGACGACGCGCAGATACAGATCCGGATCCGCCTGCTTGCTGGGGGGGAGGCCGCGGTTGCCCTTGACGTCGGTCATCGCGCCGTCCACTACCAGATCCTCGGCCTGCACATACTTGAGGAACTTTACAAAATTTTCGAAATACTGCGTGCCGTGCTCTTTGTCGACTTCATAGGCCGTGCTGTATACCGCGTTCATCGCGTCCTGGCCGACGCAGCGCTGGAAGCAGCATGCGGTTTTCTGGCCCAGAACACGCGCGCGCTTGACCTTGCGGACCAGGTCGTCCGTGCTCTGGAAAATGTGGTTGAAGCGGTTGATCTTCTCGCCGGAGAGGTGCGACACCGCCGCCGCGAATTCCTCGTACATCGGGTCGAGCGCGAGGTCATAGGTCATCGCAACCGCGTTCATCGACGGGATAATGATCGGGTGGTCAACAGGGGATTCGATCTTTTCGCCGAACATATAGACGTTCAGATGCAGCTTCCTCAGGCTTTTCACATACTCTTTGCCGGTCATCATTGCCATTTTCAAATTCCTCCTTACACAAATCGGTCCATGCGAATTCTTTATGAAATCATGTCGGAAACATGCTGTTTGTAGCAGGCGGGTGCATGTTGTCCATTTCCGGTCGGATATGGATAGCATGGCACGTTGCGGGCACATTTATTCTGTAAAGGGAATGCCGGTATAATAGATTTATCATGTCATATATTTCCCAAAATGTCAACTCCAATTCAATTCTGCATACATTTTTTGTTTATTTATAATAAATCAAAAAAACGCGGAGTGCTTTAAGGCACTCCGCGTTTTAACGGTTAAAATGCGTTCTGATGATTGACCTGAATAGTACCAGAAAATGCGGGATAAAGACCACTATCGTTGCCGGAATTGATAATAGCGAGATAATACTTATGCTGCGTATTGAGTCCGCTTACCGCCCGTGTAAAGGAGTACCCTTGGTTGTTGAAGGACTGGGACTTATAGGTCGTCACATACATACCAGCCGTCATATCATACACGCGGACAGTTGCTGTTGTAGAAGATGAGCTACTGGAGGTGTATCCGTAAAAACGGTAGTACAGGTAACCGCTGGCATTGGGATAGAAACAATAATTGGTATATAGCGTCCCTCTTAAGCCATTTATGCTGCCGTCATATGGTTGGGCGGCAAGATTAAAGGTATCGGCAGCACCTGGCGGGTTGGCGCTACGCGTTCTGGATTCTGTAAGTATATCCCATTCAATCGGCTCGGTGCGGTCCAGTACCTCCGAGGGTCCTGCGGGCGAATCCTGCGGTGTGCCGGTGCTGGAATCCGCCTCCCAGATCGTTTCGCCTGTGTTCATGTTGGTGATGATGCCGACCTTGGCGGCGCCGACGGAAGACGTCTCAGCCGGCAAATCCTGCGGGGTGGCCGGGG
>JBFWIM010000003.1:7602-8859 GCA_050255995.1 Intestinibacillus sp. | reverse complement strand
CGGGGTGGCCGGGGCGGCTGCGCTGGCGATGGTTGTACAGGTCGCCGCCGCTAACAGAAGAAGCGCAAGCAATCTTTTTTTCATAAAAACACCTCACATAAATTTTCGATGATCATCTATGCTTCAAGAATATACCAGACTTGCAAAAATGTCAATGGGATATATATAACTTTGATAAGCATGGTATAGAGTAAATCTCTCTCTTCTGGACTTTCCGCAATGGCAATGCTATACTGGAAAACAGTAAATGTGGGAAGGGAGGCGGCCTGTTTGTTCAAAACCATCGGCGTGCTGGCGCACGTGGACGCGGGAAAAACCACGCTGTCCGAGCAGCTTTTGTACCATGGCGGCGCGCTGCGCACGCGCGGACGCGTGGACCAAGGAGACGCCTTTCTGGACGCCGACCCGCAGGAGCGTGCCCGTGGCATTACGATTTTTTCCGGGCAGGCGGTCTTTTCGCACCGAAACAGTGTTTATCAGCTGATGGATACGCCCGGACACGTCGATTTCGCGGCGGAGATGGAGCGCTCACTCGCCATTCTGGATGCGGCGGTGCTGGTTATCTCCGCGCCGGATGGCGTGCAGGGGCACACCGAGACCATCTGGAGGCGGCTGGAAGCGCTCGGCGTGCCGACCTTCCTTTTCCTCAACAAATGCGACCGCTGCGACCCTGCTCCTGCGCTCTGCGAACTCCGCGCGCGGCTTTCGGACGACTGCATCGACCTGACGGACGGGCTGCAAGCCGCCGCCGAGGCGCTTGCGGAACGGGACGAAGCGCTGCTGGAAACCTATCTGGCGGATAGTTTTGACGAAACAGCGTTTCGCACCGCCGCGCGGCGCATGGTTGCCCGGCGGCGGTTGTTTCCGGTGTTCCGGGGTTCCGCACTGCAGGACGAGGGCGTGGAAGCCCTGCTGAACGGTCTGGACGCTTTACTGGAAACGCGGTATGATCCCGCCGCGCCGTTCGGCGCGCAGGTATACGGCGTCCGGCGCGACGCGCGCGGGGCGCGGCTCGCGCTCCTCAAAATAACGGGCGGCACGCTCTCTCCGCGCGGCCGCATCGGAGAAATGACCGTGGGAGAACTCCGCGCGCTGCGCGGCGCAAAATCGGGCAGCCTTCCGCACGCCGCGGCGGGGCAGCTCTGCGCGGCGGCTGGTTTACCAGACGTAAAAATTGGAGATGGGCTGGGCGCAGCCGCACCCCTGCCAGGCTGTGCGCTGCAGCCGCTCCTCGCGGCAAAGGCCTCGTGGGATGAC
>JBFWIM010000003.1:0-7502 GCA_050255995.1 Intestinibacillus sp. | reverse complement strand
CAGCGCATGAGCGCGGAGACCGCGCCGCCCGAAGCCGCGGGCGGCCGCAGCATTGTGCGCGCCCTGGTTCCCATGAGCGAGCTGCTCGACTATCCGGCTGCGTTTGCGGCTTTCACCCACGGGCGCGGGAGCCTGTCGCTTGCGCCGGGGGACTGGACGCCCTGCCACAACGCGCAGGCAGTCATCGGCCGCGCCGGGTATGAGCCGACGCGCGACCTTGCCCACACGCCCGATTCGGTCTTTTGCAGCCACGGCGCAGGGTACCCCGTCCGGTGGGACGAAGCGCCCGCCCGGATGCACTGCCGGCCGTAACGCCATGATCAGAAAGGAATCCTGCTATGAATATCCAGATCTTTGGAAAAACCAAATGCTTTGACACCAAAAAGGCGGAGCGCTGGTTCAAGGAGCGCAGCATCAAATTCCAGTTGATCGACCTGACGCAGAAGGGCATGAGCCGCGGCGAATTTGACGCGGTGCGCCGTGCCGTCGGCGGGCTGGACGCCCTCATTGACCCAAAGGCCGGGGATGCAGCCTCGCTCGCCTATCTTGCCTTTGAGGAGGACAAGGCCGAAAAGCTGCTGGAAGACCCCAGGCTGATGCGCACGCCCGTGGTGCGAAACGGACGGCAGGCGACGGTCGGCTTTTGCCCGGAGATCTGGGAAATCTGGGAATAGAAAATACGGAATGTATTATTAATGAGATGTTTGGAAAGGTGTGAATACGCTGTGTATATCTTTGTTTGCTACCCCAAATGCACAACCTGTCAGAAGGCGCAAAAATGGCTCGATGCGCATGGTATTTCGTACACTGTGCGGCATATTAAGGAGCAGAATCCGGGCGCGGACGAGCTGCGCGCCTGGCAGCAGGCGAGCGGCCTGCCTGTCAGGAGGTTTTTTAACACCTCGGGCCAGCTTTACCGGGGCATGGAGCTGTCGGCCAAGCTGCCGGGCATGAACGAGGACGAGCAGTTTGCCCTGCTCGCGACCGACGGCATGCTGGTCAAGCGTCCGATCCTGACGGATGGGGACACCGTACTGGTCGGCTTCAAGGAAGCGGAGTGGGCGAACGCCCTGGAGGCGAGGGAATGATCATCCGTCCTTACGAGCGCACGACGCATTACTACGAAACCGACCGCATGGACGTCATCCACCATTCCAACTATCTACGCTTTTTCGAGGAGGCACGCATCGACCTGTTCGAGCAGCTCGGCCTGTCCTACGCGCGGCTGGAGGAGCTTGGCGTGCAGATGCCCGTCATTTCCAGCCACTGCGAGTACAAAAAATCGGTCAAATTCAACGAGCGCATCCGCATTCATGTCGGGATCCACAGATATAACAGCCTGCGTGTGACGCTGCACTACCGTCTGGAGCGCGCGGAAACCGGCGAGGTCTGCGCCACCGGCGAAACGCAGCACTGCTTCGTTTCGGGCGAGACCTTCCACCCGCTGCGCCTGTCGCGCGTCTATCCGGAGATTGACCGGGTGTTTGCCGGGGTGGCGGAGCGCCATCCGGAGCAGTAAAAAGAGCGGAACGGACTGTTAAAAGCCCGTTCCGCTCTTTTTACCAAAGAAGAACCGTTGTCCGTTAACCTTTCAGCGAACGGATATACTTGGCCGCGCTCATGCCCGCAACCGCGCCCTCGTGCGCGGCCTTGACAATCTGCTTGAGGCCGCCCGTACAGTCGCCCGCGGCGAAAAGTCCGGGAATGTTGGTCGCCATTTCTTCGTCCACAATAATGCGGCTGCCCTCGGTCAGCGCACCCAGCTTGCGCGCGAGCGCATCGCTGCCCGCCACGCCGATGGCGATGAAGATACCCGCGACGGGCAGGACCCCGCCGTCCTCAAACCGCACGGCCGCAACCGCCTTGTCGCCCTCGACAGCGCGGAGCTTGCGGCCGTCCGCGCGGAGGCCTTCCGGCAGGTCTGCCGGGATGGGCAGGCCGTTCGTCAGCAGCGTGACCGAACCGGCCACCGGCAACAGCTCGGCCGCCTCATGCAGGGCGTACTGCCCGTTGCCGAGCACGGCTACATCCTTGCCGCGATAGAAGAACGCGTCGCACACCGCGCAGTAACTCACGCCCGCACCCTCCAGCTCGCGCAGTCCGGGTACCGGCGGCGCGAGGCGGCTTGCGCCTGTCGCCAGAATGGCGGCTTTTGCGCGGTATTCCCCGTGCAGGCCGATTGCGATCAGCTCGCCGTCGAAGCCGAGGCCGACCACTTCGTCCCGCACCAGCGCCGCCCCCAGGCGGACCGCCTGCTTTTCGCCCGTTTCAAGCAGTTCGGCACCCGTAACCGGATTTTCAAAGCCATAGTAGTTTTCAATCTTGTCGGACTTGCCCAGCGCGCCGCCGTCCTTGGCCAGCATGATGACCGTAAGCCCGGAGCGCAGCGCATAAACCGCGGCGGACACGCCCGCCGGGCCGCTGCCGATGACCAGTAAATCCGTCGTCATATCTTGATCCTTCCTTCTTGTTTATGTTTGCAGGAGATTGCTGAAATCGTTGGAACTTAAAACAAGTGTATCATTTTCCTGCAAAACTGTCGACCCCTTTGGTACAATTGTATCCATTCCGCGGCGGATCATTACCACCAGAATTTCCTCCGGGATATTTGCCTCCATAATGCTCTTGCCTGCCCACTTGGAGTCCGGCGTAATCTCAAACTCCAGCAGCTTTGCGCCGAATTCCTCCTGATAGTCTGTAAATGTCTTGAGGACCTGCGCGCTGTCGTCCACAAGGTTGATCTTACGCGCGAGCGGCGGCAACAGGCTGCCCTGTACGCCGACTGACAGCAGCGCGACAATGAAGACGATGTGGAAGATGTCAAATTGCAGAGGCACGCCCTCCGAAACCGCGTAAATCGCAAAGACAATAGAAGCCGCGCCGCGCAGGCCGACCCAGGAAACAAAAATCTGATGCCGAAACGGCACCCGGAAGGGCGTCAGCACGAGCGCAGTCGCAATGGGGCGCGCCACCAGCAGCAAAAACAGGAAGATCAGGATACCCGGTACAAGGATATGCGCAAAACGCGAGGGGAAGGACAGCAAGCCGATGGCGAAGAACAGGATGATCTGCGACAGCCAGGAGATGCCGTCGAAAAAGTGCACCAGATTGCGTTTGTGCAGCATTTTGCTGTTGCCGAGCAGGATGCCCGCGATATAAACGCTCAGATAGCCGTTGCCGCCCACGCGCTCCGCCAGGGTATAAGACAGGATGGCGATGGCCATGATAAAGAGGGAGTACAGCCCGTCGACCTCCACGCGGAAACGGCGCATGAAATACGCGACGAGCAGGCCGAGCGCCGCGCCGATCAGCAGGCCGAACAGGAGCTGCCGCAGCAGCGTGGACACAATGGTGCCTGCGCCGCCGGACGACTGCATCAGCGTCAGTATGGTGATGGTCATCATGTACGCGAACGGGTCGTTCGAGCCGCTCTCGATCTCAAGCAGA
The DNA here is from genome assembly GCA_050255995.1 of Intestinibacillus sp. Taxonomy (GTDB): domain Bacteria; phylum Bacillota; class Clostridia; order Oscillospirales; family Butyricicoccaceae; genus Intestinibacillus. The sequence goes on along the minus strand of JBFWIM010000003.1, from coordinate 4,055 downwards.
GACGCCAGGCCGCCGCGCAGATTGAGCTTGCGCGAACGCAAGATAGAGAAGACGCTTGCCGCATCGGTCGAGCCGAGCACGGAGCCGATGAGCAGACCCTCCAGCAAGGAGGTGTGCAGCACAAAATGGCACAGAAGGCCCGTGATAACGGCGGTGATGACGGTGCCGAGTGAGCTCATCAGGATGGCGGGCGCCGCGACCGGGCGCGCGGCCTTCCAGCTGGTGCCGAAACCACCGTAGAACATAATGAAAATCAGGACTGCGGAACAGATTTCGCGCGCCAGAGCGAAATCTCCGAAGTCGATCAGTCCCAGCCCGTCGCTGCCGAACAGCATGCCAAGCATCAGAAAGATGAGCAGGGTCGGCACGCCGAAACGATAAAGCAGTTTGCTGGACGCCACGCAGAGAAGGAGCAGCGCGGCCACAACGGACATCGTTGTTAAATGAACCATAGGCAGTTTCCCCTTTACAAAAGAATTCTATGTGCAGGGGATCGTTGGTTCACGCCTCAACGCCTCCTTGCGTTCCCCAGCTACTATATATAGTATAACAGATTGATGGGCTCCATACAAGTGCGGGGACGGGTCTGACACAAGATTACAAAAAACAATGGGACGCCCCGGCGGCGGCACGGCGCGGGCAGACCAGACAGTGGGGAAAAAAAGTTTGCCATAGGAAACTCTTGCTTTTATCCGGCATTGGAGTTACACTATGTATTAGTATGTGATTGGCCCTGGAATGGGTAAAAGGAGCGAAAACCATGACCAAAATTGACATTATCTCGGGATTTCTCGGTGCGGGCAAGACCACGCTGATCAAAAAGCTGTTGAGAGAGGCGCTCACCGGCGAGAAGGTTGTTCTGATCGAAAACGAGTTCGGTGAAATCGGCATTGACGGTGGCTTCCTCAAGGACGCGGGCATTCAGGTGACCGAAATGAACTCCGGCTGCATCTGCTGTTCTCTGGTCGGCGACTTCGGCAAGGCTCTCCGCGAGGTGCTTGACCGCTTTACGCCCGACCGTGTGCTGATTGAGCCTTCCGGCGTCGGCAAGCTGTCCGACGTCATCCGCGCGGTCGAGGATGTGGCCAGGGATGACGCGCGCGTGCGCCTGAACAGCTTTATCACCGTCGCGGATGCGACCAAGTGCAAGATGTATATTCGCAATTTTGGCGAGTTTTATCTCAACCAGGTGGAGAGCGCCTGCGCCATTTTTCTGTCGCGCACGGGCGACCTTGGGGCGGACAAGCTGGATGCGGCGGTCACGCTGCTGCACGGATATAATCCCAAGGCGCGGATCGTCACCACGCCGTGGGGCGAGCTGAGTGGCAGTCAGGTGCTGGACGTCATGGAGGGCGCGCACGGTCTGGCTGACGAGATGCTGGCCGAGGCCGCCAGTGCGGAGCATCGTCATGAGCACCATGACCACGCTCACGAGCACGAGCATCACCACGAGCACGGCGAGGCCTGCGGCTGCGGCTGCCATGACCACGATCATGAGCACCACCACGAGTACGGCGAGGCCTGCGGCTGCGGCTGCCATGACCACGATCATGAGCACGAGCACCACCACGAGCACGGCGAGGCCTGCGGCTGCGGCTGCCACGACCACGCTCACGAGCACGAGCATCACCACGAGCACGGCGAGGCCTGCGGCTGCGGCTGCCATGACCACGATCATGAGCACGAGCACCACCACGAGCACGGCGAGGCCTGCGGCTGCGGCTGCCATGACCACGATCATGAGCACGAGCACCACCACGAGCACGGCGAAGCCTGCACTTGCGGCTGTCATGACCATGGGCACGACGCGAATGAGGTGTTCACCGCCTGGGGCGTTGAAACCCCGCGCGCCTACACTTCCGGCGAGCTGTTTGAAGCCCTGCACGGCCTGGAGGATGAGGCGTGCGGCGCGGTGCTGCGCGCCAAGGGGATCGTACCGAACGCGGACGGCGGCTGGCTGCACTTTGACTATGTGCCCGGCGCGCCCGACGTGCGCGAAGGCGGCGCGGACTATACGGGCCGCCTGTGCGTGATCGGCGCGCAGCTCAACGAGCCGCGTATTGCCGGTCTGTTCCGTTTGTCATAAGGGGAGGATGTGCATGGAAATCCCTGTTTATGTGTTCGCCGGCTTTCTGGAGAGCGGCAAAACCCGCTTTATCTGCGAGGTGCTGGGCGACGAAAATTTCACCGAGGATGAAGTCACGCTGCTGCTGGTCTGCGAGGAGGGCATAGAGGAATACGACGAAGCCTTCCTGCGTCAGGCCAGGACCGTTCCCGTCGTGATCGGGTCTCGGGAGGACATGAATCCGGCTGTGCTCGAGGCGCTGCTGAAGGAACACAGGCCCGACCGCGTGATGATTGAATGGAACGGCATGTGGCCGCTTACGGATCTGGTGGAACTGCTGCCCGAGGAGATGCCGATTTATCAGATTGTCACAACGATCTGCGGGGCGACCTGGGAGCTGTACTCCGCCAATATGGGCGCGCAGATGCTCAGCCATATTGCCAACGCCGACCTTGTGGTCTTTAACCGCAGCTCCGAAGAGGACAAGGAGAAAATCCGCGCCAAAAACATCCGCGCGATGAATCCGCGCGCGACCATCTTCTTCGAGGATGAGGACGGCAACCCCGAGGATTACATGGAGGGCATGGATTTGCCCTTTGATCTGGACGCGCCGGTCATAGAGATCCGCGACGAGGACTACGGCCTGTGGTATATCGACGCGATGAACAACCCGCAGAAGTATGAGGGAAAGACCGTTCGCATAACCGGCATGGTGCACCGCGGCAAGGAATTCCCGAAGGACACCTTTGTGCCGGGGCGTTTCGGCATGGTCTGCTGCGCCGACGACGTGACCTTCATCGGTTTTCTGTGCAAGACTCCTGCCGCCGCCGCGCTGCGGGAAGAGGCGTGGGTGCGGGTGACCGCGACCATGCGTACGGAATATTACGCCCAGTTCCGGGCGGATGCGCCGGTGCTGTACGCGACCGCGATTCAGCCCGCGGAAAAGCCGGACCCCGATCTGGTGTATTTCAACTGATCCATGCAGAAAATCGCAGCGGGCTGCGTCCCGCGGCGATTTTCTGCGTTCTGCACGAATAGGACGGAAGAATTTATAGCAGACTGCCTATATTACCGCGTTGTCCGGCGCAGGTATAATAAATGTAAGGACTTTGTAAGAGGTAAGGAGGGCGCATATGGGGCTGCTTGATATGGTTTGCCGCATTGGCATGGCTCTGGTGGCGGGCGGCATCATCGGCGCGGAGCGTGAGGCCACGCACCGTCCCGCCGGTCTGCGCACCCATATGCTGGTCGCGCTGGGCGCCGCGCTTGTCATGATGCTCGGCGATTACGCCTTCACGGTTTATCAGGGCCGCGCTTCGGTCGATCCGACCCGCCTGGGCGCGCAGGTTGTTTCCGGCATCGGTTTTCTCGGTGCGGGCACCATCATGCGCGAGGGGCTGACGATCCGGGGGCTCACCACGGCGGCCAGCCTGTGGGCGGTGGCCTGCGTGGGTCTAGCTGCGGGCGCGGGTTTTTATCAGGGCGCGGCGCTCGGAACACTGATGATTCTGGTGACGCTCTATGTGCTGGAGCGCATTCAGGAGCGCGTGATGCGCAACCGCCCTTCGCTGCTCTCTATCGTTGTGAGCTGCCGGGATACTTCGCAGATACTCGTCGAAGTCACCGGCCTTGCCACGCAATACCGTGCGGAGATCAACGACTTTTCGGTGGACCGCACAGACGAGGGCTATAAACTGACCTTTAAACTGCGGCTGGCCCCCGGACGTGACCGTGGGCGTGAAAGCGCTGAACTGCTCGCCGCGCTCTCCGGCGTGCCCGGTATCCAGCATCTTGACACGCAGTGCCTTTGAGCGCGGACGCCCAGCGGCCGATCTGCTCCCCGACAGGGGAGTTTTTTTCTGCTGTTTTGGTCTGTTTGCACAGAAATGCGGCGGATATGGGCGGACATTTCCGCAAAAAAGGTTTTGTCTTTTGCGCAGTCTTAGCGTATACTTAATACTGAATAGATATCATAGGAAAAGGGAAGAAA
>JBFWIM010000002.1:0-62891 GCA_050255995.1 Intestinibacillus sp. | reverse complement strand
CAAAAGAGTTCAGCGAGGGACGGATGATCTCGTTGTTGATCGGATCCTCTACCTTCTTGCCAAACATATACAGGTCAAGGTTAAGCTTCTTCAGGCTTTCAATGTACTGTTCTTTGGTCATCATAGTGAATCAGTCTTCCTTTCTAGAACCTTCTCATATGTGTGGGGCCTGTGTCAGAAATGCCCCGGGATCAGACGGGGCGGTACAGACCGCCCCGTTGAGGTCACAAAACAAAGGGGAATTCGATTAATAGCACTCGCTGTAGATCTCGACGATCAGGTCGCGGGTCAGCGGCACATAGGAGTTGACGACCAGACGCTGCTGATTCGCCAGAACGGAATCCGCAAAGGTCTCGATATCGTCCTGGGTGAAGCCGTACTCGTGCAGCGGCTTGAGCGGCAGGATCTTGTTCTCCAGCTCAGCCAGCTTCTTGAGGGACTCCTCTTCGGAGCAGCCCAGAATGCGCGCAACGGTCTTCTTGAACTCGGCGATCTTGCCGTCCGGCTTGATGGCGTCGTACTTCTCAAGAACCTTCGGGAACAGCGCATAGTTGGACTCGCCGTGCGGGACATGATAGGTGCCGCCGAGCGGGAAGCTCATCGCATGCACGGTCGCGCAGCCGGCCTGCAGGAAGGCGACGCCGGCGTACAGAGACGCGGTGACGAACTCTTCCAGGAAATCGAGGCGCGCCTCGGGGCCGTTCTCGCCGATGCGGCGGAAGCCTTCGAGGATCAGCTCCATGGCCTTGACGCCGAACAGCTCGGAGGTCATGGTCGCACGGGACGGGGACAGGTAGGACTCAACCGCATGGATCAGCGCGTCGATCGCAGAGGATGCGAAGGGCTTGTACGGCAGGGTCTTGAGCAGATCCGGAATCAGGCAAACGGTGTTCGGGATCAGTTCCTCGGTAACGAGGCCGAGTTTGGTGGTCTGACCGGCTTCGTCCTTAACAATGGCAACCGAGATTTCGGTGACCTCGGAGCCGGTGCCGCAGGTCGTCGGGATGGCGATGACGGACTTCTTCTTCTCAGCCGGGAACTTCTTGAAGTACAGGTTGTGAACGGAGTCCGGACGGCCCAGACCGAGCAGCTTGCCCAGATCCATGATCGCGCCGCCGCCGATGCAGATGACGCGGTCGTAGCTGTCAAACGGGATGGCTTCAAAAATCGCTTCGATCATTTCCTCGGACGGCTCGCCCGCGCCGAACTTCTCCTGGAAAACAAAGTTTGCGTCGAGGTTGTAGTCCTTCATAAAAGGAGTATAGATGAACTCGTTGGTGAAAACGAGATCGCCCTTGCCGACGTTGAACTCCTTGGCGAACTCGCCGAAGTTCTTAAACTTGTACAGGCTCGGTTTGATCAGAATTTCTCTCATATTGAACATCTCCATTTTTAAAATTTTGCTTGTATAAAAGGCCGTCCGGCTTTTTATCAGACCGTATATGAATGCGGGATGCATGCGGGCGCAGCTTATGGCGGGGACAACCCGACCCCCGCACACCTATTGTATCAAAGACTGCATCAAACATCAACAAAAATTTCACAAACAAGAACCAAAAAAAGAACCAAAAAGCTGGCAACAACTTTTGATGAAATCCGGTAAAGCTGACGGAAAATGCGCAAAAAAATAACGACATGAGGCGTTCTGCTTCATGTCATTATTTTAACATACCTTTTCGGGTTTGTAAATCGGCGATTTATTGAAATTCCATATAACATTTTGCTCAAAAGGGGAATTCAGCCGTTTTGTGCGTACCGGCTCAGGAAGGAGCGCGTGCGCTCGTTTTGCGTGTCCGAGAATACCTGTTCGGGCGTGCCCTGTTCGACGATCACGCCGCCGTCCATGAAAATGACATGATCGGCCACGTCGCGGGCGAAGGCCATCTCGTGGGTGACGATGATCATGGTGGTGTGCTGATCGGCCAGACCGCGGATGACGCGCAGCACTTCGCCGGTCAGCTCGGGGTCAAGCGCCGAGGTCGGTTCGTCGAAGCACAGGATGTCGGGCCGGAGGGCGAGGGCGCGCGCGATGGCCACGCGCTGCTGCTGCCCGCCGGAGAGCTGGTGCGGATAGTGGTGCATGCGCCCGGTCAGGCTCATCTGCCCGAGAAGGTCGGCGGCGTCGCGTTCAATTTCGTCCAGAATTTCGCGGCGCCGCTGCTTAAAATCCGGACGCTCCTGCGCAAGCAGCTGACTTGCCAGCATAACATTCTGCAGAGCCGTATACTGCGGAAACAGGTGGAACGACTGGAATACCATTCCAAAATGCAGACGTTTTTTACGGATATCGGCCTCGCGCTGTGTCGTGGGGTCGCCCGCGTCAAACAGAATCTCGCCGCCGACGGCAATGCGGCCCTCATCCGGACGCTCCAGGAAGTTGAGGCAGCGCAGCAGCGTGGTCTTGCCGGAGCCGGACGAGCCGATGATGGCCAGGGCCTGACCCCGCTCAAGCGAAAAACCGATATCCTGCAGCACCTCGGTCGAACCGAAGCTCTTGCGGATATGCTCTACTTCTAAAATCGGCATAAATGTCCCTCCTTTACACGCGGAAATAGTCCATTTTCTTTTCCAGCCAGCCGAACAGCAGCGTCAGCACGCCGCAGAAAACCAGGAAGAAAAGCGCGGTCGAAAACAGCGGCCAGATCAGCCCCTTGTTTGCGATAAATTCCTTAGACATCTGGATGATTTCCTTGTTGGCGATGAAGTTCGCGAGCGCGGTGTCCTTGATCAGCGTCATAAATTCATTGCCCATTGGCGGCAGCACGCGCTTGACGACCTGCAGCAGCGTGACCTTGAAGAAGATCTGGCTGCGGGTCATGCCGAGCACCTGCCCGGCCTCATACTGCCCGCGCGAGACCGATTGGATGCCGCCGCGGTATATCTCGGAGAAATAGCAGGCGTAGTTGACGACAAACGCCAAACAGGTCGCCAGAATACGACCCGCGGTGCCGAAGCCGGTCCAGGGGTTGCCGAGACCCAGCAGAGGGGGGCCGTAAAAAATAAAAAGAATTTGCAGCATCAGCGGCGTGCCGCGGATGATCCAGACAAAAGTTTTGACTACCGAGGCCAGAGGACGAATACGGCTCATGGAGCCGAACGAGATAACAAGGCCAAGCGGCAGCGCGAGCAGCAGCGTCACGAAAAAAATGGTGCAGTTGATGCCGAAGCCTTGCATCAGCTTCGCAAAAACAACCGACACGCTCATGTCAAATTTCCCTCCCAAACAAAACCGAGCGGGGCAGCAGTGTTGCTGACCCGCCCGAAATCAGTGCGGTATTCCTTAAGCGAGCTGCAGGCTGTACTTCTCCGCCAGTTTGGAGAGCGTACCGTCCTCTTGAAGCCCGGCCATGATCTCGTTGACCTTGTCGCACAGGTCGCTGTCCTTGCGGAAGCCGATGCCGTACTGCTCGTCCATCAGCGTTGCGGCGATGACGAGATCGGAGAAGTCGGTGCCCTCGCCGATCATGTTCTGCGCCAGCGTCCAGTCGAATACGGCCGCATCCGCGGAGCCGGACTGGATCTCCAGCAGCGCGTCGGTCTGCTTGCCCACGGTCAGTAGATTGTCCTTGAGGTTTTCGTCCTCCTCTGCGACCGACTGGCCGGCGGAGCCCGTCTCAACAGCGACTGTCTTGCCCTTGAGGTTCGCGGTGTCCGCGTATGTATCCTTGTTCTTCGACAGGGTGACCAGCACCTGCTTGTTCTGCACGTAGGGATTTGAAATGGAAATGTTCTGCTTGAGGTCGTCCGTAATGGTCATGCCGTTCCAGATGCAGTCAATGTTGCCGGAATCGAGCTCGACGACCTTGGTGTCCCAGTTGATCTCTACAAAGTTGGGCTCAACGCCAAGCTTTTCGCAGACCGCCTCGGCGAACTCCGTATCAAAGCCGGTGAATTTGCCGTCAGCGTCGGTATAGTTCATGGGCTCGTAGACCGTATAGCCGATGTTCAGCTTGCCCGCCTTCTGTACCTTGTCCAGATCGCTTGCAGCGGCGCCGCCTTTGTCTCCGCCGCAGCCGGCCAACAGGGAAAGGGAAAGCGCGCCGGCCATGGCAAGCCCGAGAAAACGCGTTAATTTCATGCGTGGTGTCCTCCTGAGTTTCAATCGAAAAGTTCTTTACTATTGTACCACTTTATTTAAGAAAATCAATAAAAATTTTGTGAAATAAAGTGGAGAGGGCGCGATGCGCGGGAAAATGTGGTATACTAATACCTACTGCGGAGTGCAGAGCACGACTTGGAGCGAGGCAATCATGGAAATAGTAGCGATACAGGGGAATTTTGGGAATTTAAGCGGAAAGAAGTTTACTTTCAGCGGCGGACTTTGCCACAGCGTTCTGCCGAACGGCTGGGGGAAAAGCACGCTGTGCGCGTTTCTGCGCGTCATGCTGTACGGCCTGAATACCGCAAAGCGCGACACAGCCGCCGCACTGTCCGACAAGACGCACTACCTGCCGCAGGATGGGAAGCCCATGTACGGGCGCATGACCGTGCGGTACGGCGGGCGTGAAATCGTCGTCACACGTTCGACGGGCAAGGGCGGACCGATGCAGGAGTTTGACGCGTTTTATGTAGACACCGGGGAAAAATGCGCCTTTTTAAACGCGAAGAACTGCGGCGAGCAGCTGCTCGGCATGGGCGAGGACGCTTTTCTGTCGAGCGCGTTTATCGACGGCGCGGAGCTGCAGCGTCCCTCCGAGGAGCTGCGCGAGCGCATGCTCTCCATGGCGCAGGCAGGCGACACGCGCGGCCGCGCGGTGGAGGCGCTGCGCACGCTGGATCGGTGGCGGCTCGATCTGGATTCCGGCAACGGGCACGGCGAGCTGCCGCGCATTGCGGCGCGGCTGTCCGCGCTCGACGGGCAGGCTGCGCAGTTGCAGGGGCTGGAAGCCGAGATCCGCGCGCAGGAAGAACAGGTTGCGGTGCTGGAGCAGGAGGCCGCGGCGGCGCGCGCCGCCTACGACAAGGCCTACCGCGATTACGCGGGCGAAATGGCGAGTGAGGAAGGGCGGCTTTCCGTACTGATCGCCGAGAGCGAGCGCATGGTCGGCCAGCTTGACGCGCAGACCCCGCCCGAAACGGTCATCCGGCGGGCGGCGGAGGCGCTTTACGGCTATCAGGGCGCGGTGCGGCTGGAGCGGGAAAAACGCGAGGCGCTGCCGCAGGGCGTGACCCGGCATGAGGAGGCGCTCGAGCGGCTGGAGCGGGAGCGCCGCGAGGACGAAATCGCCCGGAACGAGGCGGGCAGGCCGCGCATCCGCTGGTGGGCGCTGCTCATGGCGCTGCTGTTCGCCATCGCGTCGGCGGCGACCATCCTGTTCCATATTGAATGGGGGCGGTTCACCGCCTACGCCGCTCCGGCGCTGTCGGCGCTCGCGGTCATTTCCGTGGTTCTGGCATTCGCCGGAAGCGTGCCGAAGCCGCAGCCGCCCGCGCGGGACTTTGCCGCGGAACGGGAAAAGCTGCTGCGAGCCCGCGCGGAGGACGAGGCCGCGCAGAGCACGGCGGCCTCGGTGCTGCGGGACGCCTTCGACGAGCTGATGGCGGCGGCAAGGGCGATAGACCCCGATGCGCGCAGCATCGAACAGGCCGAGCAGGCGGTGCTGCGTGCGCAGGAGAACCTGCAGGCGCTGCGCCGTGAGGAATCCGCGCTGCAGGAGCTGCTGCTCCGGCAGAAGAAGCTTTTGCCGCGCGATCTTTCCATCGGGAACGCCAAACAGGCGGCCGACCGTGCGCGCAGCGCCATGGAAGACGCGCGCGTCCGGCTCGAGGCTGGACGGCAGGCGTTGTCCCGGCTGCAGGGCCGGGCACAGGCGTCCGGCGGGGGAGCACTCCGCGCCGAGCAGGAAGCGCTGCTGCGGCAGAAGGCCGGGGCCGAAATGCGGCAGGCGGCGGTGCGCAGCGCGACAGATGCGGTGCGGGAGGAGCACGCATTGCTCAGCGCGCGGGTATCTCCGCTCATCGCACAAAAAACCCGGGACTATCTGAACAATATGACAGACGGGATGTAGACTGAGGTACCGCTTGATACTGCGCTGAACGCGCGCTGCGCGGGGGCGGACGGTCTGCTGCTCGACGGTCTGCGGCTGTCCGCAGGCACGCGGGATCAGCTTTATCTCGCGCTGCGTCTGGCGGCCTGCGAGGTGCTGCAGGGGGAGGGCGAGCCCGCGCCGCTCATTCTGGATGATCCTTTCGTCACGTTTGACGACAGGCGCGCCGCCCGCGCGATGGAGCTGCTGCGGCGGCTTGCGGCGGAGCGGCAGATCATCGTCCTGACCTGCCGCGCGGTCCCGCAGAAGGAAGGGGCATAAAAGACATGGAATATTGGGACGTGTATGATGTGCAGGGCAACAAAACCGGCCGGGTGCGGCCCAAGGGCGACACCTTTGCGCCGGGTGAGCGGCATCTTGCCATGGAGCTCTGGATCTGGAACAGCCGGGGAGAGGTGCTGCTGCAAAAGCGCGCGGACACCGTCGAGATTCTGCCCGGCATGTGGGCGCTGACCACCGGGCGCATGCGCGCGGGCGAGGACGGCTTGTCCGGCTGCCTGCGCGAGGCCGCGGAGGAGCTCGGGCTTGCGCTGCATCCGTCGGAGCCGCGCCTTGTCCGGCGCATCCTGCGCGAGGGCGAATCCATGCTCTGGGAAATTTACCGGGCCGACCGCGATATTGATCCCGCGTCGCTGCGGCTGCAGCCGGAAGAGGTTTCCGACGTCCGCTGGGTTTCCCCCGAAACCTTCCGGGAAATGGTGCGGCGCGGAGAGCTCATCTCCTATCCTGAGATTTTCGAGCTGCTTGAGGAGATGACGTCCGCGCGTGTCGTATGCTGAAAACTGATGTCGAAACAGAAAAAATCCCATCCGTATTCTACGGATGGGATTTTTTTGAGCTATGACTACTTTGCGTATTCAATTACGCGGGTTTCGCGGATCATGTTGATTTTAATCTGGCCCGGATAATCCAGCTCGTCCTCAATATGCTTAGCAATATCGCGGGAGAGCAGGATCATCGCGTCGTCTGAAACCTGCTCGGGCTTGACAATGATGCGGATTTCGCGGCCGGCCTGGATCGCATAAGAGCTGGCAACGCCGGAGGTCGTGTTAGCGATTTCCTCGAGCTTTTCCAGTCGCTTGATGTAGTTTTCCAGATTCTCGCGGCGCGCGCCCGGCCGTGCGGCAGAAATCGCGTCCGCGGCCTGTACGAGGCAGGCGATGATGCTTTCCGGCTCCACGTCGCCGTGGTGCGCGGCAATGGCGTGGATGATCGCCGGATGCTCTTTATAGCGTTTGGCGAGGTCTACGCCGATGGAAACGTGGCTGCCCTCCACCTCGTGGTCGACGGCCTTGCCGATGTCATGCAGCAGACCGGCGCGGCGGGCGGGAACCGGATCGATGCCCAGCTCGGCGGCCAGGATGCCGGAGACGTGCGCGACCTCGATGGAGTGCTGCAGCACGTTCTGGCCGTAGCTCGTGCGGTAACGCAGGCGGCCGAGCAGCTTGATCAGCTCAGGGTGCAGGTTGTGGATGCCGACCTCAAAGGTGGCGCGCTCGCCCTCGTCCTTCATGATCTGGTCGATTTCCTTACGGGACTTCTCGACCATCTCCTCGATGCGGGCCGGATGGATGCGGCCGTCCACAATCAGCTTTTCCAGCGTCATGCGCGCCACCTCGCGGCGAACCGGGTCGAAGGATGACAGGGTGATCGCTTCCGGCGTGTCGTCAATGATCAGATCGACGCCGGTCAGCGTTTCGAGAGTGCGGATGTTGCGGCCCTCGCGGCCGATGATGCGGCCCTTCATTTCATCATTGGGAAGCGGTACGACCGAAACGGTTGCTTCCGCAACGTGATCCGCGGCGCAACGCTGGATGGCGATGGAAATCAGTTCGCGCGCGTTGGTGTCGGCCTCATCCTTGGTGCGCTGCTGAATTTCACGCAGCTTGACAGCCGCGTCGTGCTGCGCCTCGCGCTCGATCGTGCTGACCAGATATTCTTTGGCTTCCTCGCGGGAGAAGCCGGAGATGCGCTCCAGCTCGGCGAGCTGCTTGGCGCGGATTTCCTCGCTCTCTTCCTGCGTCTTTTGGGCTTTGGCGAGGCGGCGCTCCAGCTCTTCGGCCTTCTGCTCCACCGCGTCGCTCTTTTTGTCCAGCGCTTCCTCGCGCTGGATCAGCCGGCGTTCCAGCTTTTGTGTCTCGTTGCGGCGTTCCTTGATTTCACGCTCCGCTTCGGTACGTGTCTTGTGAATTTCGTCTTTCGCTTCCAAAATGGCTTCGCGCTTTTTGGTCTCGCCCGCCTTAATCGCGTCGTTGATAATGCGGGTGGCTTCCTGTTCGGCACTGCCGATCTCTTTCTCTGCAACCGTTTTTCTATAAAGAAAACCGATAACCGCGCCGACGATTATGCCGACAACGGCTGTAATGATTGGTATTATAATGTGCATCTGACTGTGGAACACCTCCTGTTTCTGATTTTTGTTCAAGAATCTGAATTTTGTTATAATCCCTGAAAGATTTTCATGCGGAATGACATGTCCATCCTGATAGGCAATTATAAATATAATTTTATAGCCTTTTACTTAGTCTGTCAAGGAAAAACCGCCTGGACTTGTAACTTCGGAAAGGACGCGGTTTTTCTGCGAAAGGAAATCGCGGCGGGCGGTTGTATCTGAGCGGGTCGGTGAGGTATAATAGTACGAAATCAGTTTTCACCAATTCTGCAGGAGGCACCAAATATGCATCAGGACTTCCGCCGCGTCCAGCGCGGCGATTTGATTTATTATACCTGCGCGCGGCTGGACGGCGTGCGCCATGCGTTCACAACCAGGCGGGGCGGCGTGTCGGAGGGCGACTGCGAAAGCCTCAATCTGGGGTTTAACCGCGGCGACGCGCCCGAAAACGTGCGGGAAAATTACCGGATTCTGACGCGCGCGCTGGAAATGCCGTATGAGCGGCTGACCATGACCTGTCAGGTGCACCGGGACGAGATTTCGGCTGTAACCGAGGACACCGCCGGCATGGGGCTGACGAAGCCGATGGCATGGGAATCCGACGCGATCATCACAGACCTGCCCGATGTGCCGCTCGCGGGCTTCTATGCGGACTGCGTTGTCACGCTGCTGTACGATCCTGCGAGCCGCGCGGCCGGCGTGTGCCACGCGGGCTGGCGCGGGACGGCGAAGCACATCCTCGGCAAGACCGTGGACGCGATGGCGCGCGAGCTGGGCGCCAAACGGGACAGCCTGATCGCGGTGATCGGGCCCTCCATCCGGCAGTGCTGCTTTGAAACCGACGCGGACGTGCCCGCCGCGATGGAGGCCGAACTGGGCGCGCGCGTGCGCCCGTTTATCGAGGAGCGCGGCCCCAAGTTCCACATCGACCTGCAGGGCGTCAATGCGCAGGCGCTGGCCGAGGCCGGCGTGCGCGCGGAGAACGTTGTGGACAGCGGCCTTTGCACCCGCTGTCACAGCGGCGAGTTCTGGTCGCACCGCGCGACGAACGGGCGGCGCGGCGTGCAGGCGGCCGTCATTTGCCTGTAAGGGGGGACGGCATGAAAGCAATGATAAAACGCGCGCTTGCGCTTTTGATGATCACCGTGCTGCTGGCCGGCTGCACCATCACCGAACGCATCGGCGGCGGGGATGAGACGCCGGACAGCGGGCAGACCGCATCCGCGGACAGGGAGCCGGGCTATTTCGGCCTGGCGTACTACGCGAGTGAAAAGGTCAATCCGGTGCTCAGCCAGTCGCAGATCAACCGCATTCTCGTAGAGGCGCTTTATGAGGGCCTGTTTGTGCTGGACGACCAGTTCCAGCCCCAGCCGGTGCTGTGCAAAACCTATTCGGGCGACGGCATAACCTGGACGTTTACTCTGCAGGACGGCGTGACCTTCTGGTCGGGCGAACCGCTGCGCGCCTCCGATGTGGTCTACACCTACAAGACTGCGATGAAGACCGAGACCTCGCCCTATTACAGCCGCCTGTCGCAGATCCAGTCGGTCGAGGCGGTGTCTGACAGCGAGGTGCGCATTGTCCTGAAAAGTCCGAACACGTTGCTGCCCGCGCTGCTCGACGTGCCGATTTTTCGCGAGGGTACGGAGACAAACGACTTTTCCGAGGGCACCGGGCCTTACCAGCCGCAGTCCGACGGCTCCATCCGCTGGCTGGTACCGTTCAAAAGCTGGCGGGAGGGCGCGCCGGGAGCATTTTCTAAAATTGAGCTGATTTCAACCGTGCGTGCGGACGCAGTGGTTTACAGCTTTGAAACCGGCGACATATCCCTGACCCGCGCCGACCGGATCAGCGCGACCCCGGCGACCTTCAAGGGCGCTGTAGAGGTCTACCAGACCCCGACGGCCGACCTGCATTATCTGGCGCCGAACTTCGCCCGCGCGCCTTATCAGGTCACGGCGGTGCGGCAGGCGCTCAGCCTCGCGATGGATCGCGTACGGCTGTGTACGACGCAGCTGCAGTCCTTCGCCGATCCCGCGGTGCTGCCGGTCAACCCGCAGCCCGCGCAGAGCGGCTCGTTCGCATACTCGCTGGATCAGGATCAGGAGAAGGCACTGACGCTGCTCGCAAGCGTCGGCGTGAGCGACACGAACCGGGACGGCGTGCTGGACTACACGGCCGCGGACGGCAAACGCGTGCCGCTCGCGCCGGTGATTCTGGTGAATTCGGAAAATACCTTCAAGGTCGCCGTAGCGCAGCAGATCATTTCCGATCTGGAGCAGCTCGGCATCCGCGCGACGCTGAAATCTGTTTCCTTTGAGGATTACCAGACCGCGCTTACCAAGGGGGAGTATGACTTTTACTACGGCGAGACCCTGCTCTCTCCCGACTTCGACGTCCGGCCGCTCATCGGCACGGGCGGCGCGCTGAACTATGGCGGCAGCGCGAACAGCATGACCGATACGCTGATCGACCAGATGCGGGCGGCGGGCGGCGACAGCAGGGTTTCGGCGCAGCAGAATTTTTATCAGCAGTTTCTGAATACGATGCCGATTCTGCCGATCGCGTTCACGCGCGGGCAGGTGATCGCGCGCGGCGGCCTGATCGAGAATTACGAGTCCGCACCGTACCAGATGTTTATCAATGTCAAGGAGTGGAAAGCGGGATAACGATGGAAAAGGTGGTTTTGGGGCTGTCCGGCGGTGTGGACTCTGCGGTCGCGGCCGCGCGCCTGCGGGACGGGGGCTACGAGGTGCACGGCTTGTTCCTGGAGGTCGGGCTGGGCGGCGAGGCCGATGCGCGCCGCGTCGCGGACAGTCTCGGTATCCCGCTGCATGTCGCGCACCGCGCGCGTGAGCTGGAGCGGAACGTCTGCTCCTATTTCGAACGCGAATACTGCCAGGGACGTACGCCGAACCCCTGCGTGGTCTGTAACCCCACGGTCAAGTTCCGGGCGCTGGCCGACTGCGCCGACGCGCTCGGCGCGCGCCATATCGCGACTGGGCACTATGCCCGCATCGGCTGGGACGGCGAGGGACGGGCGCTGCTGCTGCGCGCGCAGTCCCCGAAGGATCAGAGCTATATGCTGTGCCGCCTGCCGCGCGAGGTGCTCGCGCGCTGCATCTTCCCGCTGGGCGACGCGCAGGGCAAGGACGAGGTGCGCGCCGAAGCGCGGGGGCAGGCGCTGCCCATTGCGGACAAGCCGGACAGCATGGATATCTGCTTCGTGCCGGACGGCGACTTCGCGGGCTGGCTGGAACGGCGCGGCGTGAACCTGCCGGCGGGCGATTTTGTCGACGAAGACGGCAATGTGCTCGGGCGGCACCGCGGCATCCACCATTACACGGTGGGGCAGCGGCGCGGACTCGGAATCGCCGCCGAGGGACGGCTGTTTGTGCACGCCATCGACGTGCCGGGCAACCGCGTCGTGCTTTCGCTCCGGGACCCCTGCCGGGAGGAGATCACGGTGCGGCGCATCAACTGGTGCGCGCCGGAGTACGCGGCGGACGGGCCGTTTGCCTGTGCGGCACGCGTGCGGTATTCCAAAACTGCGGCGGAGGCGACCGTGTACCCCAAGGGCGACAGCGCGCGCGTGGTGTTTCGGTCGCCTGTGCGCGCGCCGGCTGCAGGACAGGCCGCCGTGTTTTACGACGGCGACGTCGTCATCGGGGGCGGGTTTATCGACTAAGCCTGCCCGTTGAAGGACTGCGCCGCATGCGCCGCGCCGTTGCGCACGATGTCCTCCGCGGCCTCGGCGGCGCGTGCGAGCGCGGAGGCGAAGACCTTCTCCTCGTCGTCCGTCATACGGGACAGCACCCAGTCGGCGAGGTCGTAGTCCGGATGCGGCTTTGCGCCCACACCGATCTTGACGCGTGGAAACGCGTCGGTGCCGAGCCGCGCAATGATGCTCTTGATGCCGTTCTGGCCACCGGCGGAGCCTTTGGGGCGCACGCGCAGACGGCCCACGTCGAGCGAAATGTCGTCAAACAGCACGACGATGCGTTCGGGCGGGATTTTGTAGAAGGCCGCGGCCTCCCGTACGGCTTCGCCGGACAGGTTCATAAAGGTCTGCGGCTTCATAAACAGCACGCGGCGGCCGCCGAACGCGCCCTCGCCGGTCAACGCCTTGAATTTCAGGCGGTCGATTTTCTGGCCGGTTTTGGCGCAATAGGCGTCCAGCGCGCGGAAACCCGCGTTGTGGCGGGTCAGGGCGTATTTATCGCCCGGGTTTCCAAGGCCGACGACAAGCCATTCGATGGGGCCGGCGGCGTCCTGACGGCGCGTCCTGTCGGCTTCGAGCTTTGCAAATATATCAAAAACAGACATGGTTTTCTCCTTAAAAAGCCTCCCCTTGTGAAAGGGGAGGCTGGTTTTTTGCGTTCCCGCGTTATTCCACCGAAATGATGTAATAATAAACGGGCTGGCCGCCGCCGATGAGCGTAATCTCAAGATTTTTGTTTTCCTTGCGGAACAGCTCTTCGACGCGGGCGGCGTCCTCTGCGGTCACGCCCTCGCCGTAAATGATGGTGGCGAAGGCGCTGTCCGGACGGATCATTTCGCGTGCCAGCCTTTTGATCGCGTCGTAGATCTTTTTGCTGTTGGCGCACAGCTTGCCCTCGCACAGCGCGAGATACTCGCCTTCTTTGATTTTCTTGCCATCAAAGTCGCTGTCGCGCGCGGCATAGGTGACCTGTCCGGCGCGCACGCCCGCAATCGCCTCAGTCATGCCGACGGTGTTCCGGCCCTCTTCGGCCTCCGGGTCAAAGACCAGAAGCGCGGAGATGCCCTGCGGAATGTTCGCCGTGGGGATGACGATGACCGTTTTGTCCGACAGGTGCGCGGCCTGATCCGCGGCCATAATAATGTTTTTGTTGTTCGGCAGCACGTAGACGATCTCGGCGGGGGTTGCGTCCACCGCGCGCAGAATATCGTTCGTGGAGGGGTTCATGGTCTGGCCGCCCTGTACGATCTGGTCGACCGCAAGGTCGGTGAATACGCCCTTTAAGCCTTCGCCTGCGGCAACCGCCACAAAGCCGTATTTCTTTTCCGGCGCGGCGATGACGCGCTCTGCGGGCGCGGGCGCGGTCTCCTCAAGCACCTTGGCGGTATGCTGCTCGCGCATGTTCTCAATTTTAACCGTCAGCAGCGGACCGAATTTGAGCGCCTCGGCGAGCGCGCGGTCGGGCGCGTCGGTGTGGATGTGCACCTTGACGATGTCGTCATCCTCCACGACGACCAGACTGTCGCCGATTTCGCCGAGCAGGGTGCGCATACGCGCGACGTTGCGCGACTTGTCGCGGCGCTCCGCGATGAATTCCGTGCAGTAAGTATAGGTGATGTCCTCGTCGCTGATCGCGCCGAAGTCCGCGGCGGCGCGGGTTTCGGTCTCTGCGGACGCATGCTCACGCTGGATGCCGAGAAAAGCGTCCCGCATGCCGCCCAGAATGGTGATAAAGCCGAAGCCGCCCGCGTCCACCACGCCGGCTTTGGCAAGAACGGGATTCTGGCCCGTGGTTTCGGCGAGCGCGGTTTCGCCGCGCGTCAGCAGGGCGTCCAGCACGGCCGCGACGGACAGGGAGGGGTCGGCCTGGCACTGCTCCAGCGCGTACTGCGCCGCGACGCGCGACACGGTGAGGATGGTGCCCTCGGCGGGCTTCATGACGGCTTTATAAGCGGTGTCCACGCCCTCGCGCAGCGCGATGGCCAGATCGCGGCCGTCCGCCGTGTCCTTTTCGCGCAGCTTTCTGGAGAGCCCGCGGAACAGCAGCGACAGGATGACGCCCGAGTTGCCGCGCGCGCCGCGCAGCAGGGCGGAGGCCGTCGCGTCGACCGCCTTGGCAAGGGTGGGGGCGGGGAGCCTTGCCATCTCGTCCATGGCCGCCGCCATGGTCAGAGACATGTTGGTGCCCGTGTCGCCGTCCGGTACCGGGAAAACGTTCAGCTCGTTGGCCTGGTCTTTTTTATCGCGGATGGCGAGCGCGCCCTCGATTACCATGGCGCGCCAAAGCTGCCCGTCAATTGTCTTTCCGTCTACGTTGTTTGACATTTCTACATAACTCCTTATTTAATCGGCCTTGATGCTGTCGACAAAGATGTCGACATTTTTCACGTCAACGCCGGTCAGGCGCTCAACGTAATAACGCACCTCTCCGATGATCGATCGGCAGACGGTCGCAATGTTGACGCCGTGCTCGACCGCGATGTGCAGGTCGATATTGATGCCGCCGTCCGGCGCTTCGAGGATGCGCACGCCGCGGCTCTGGTTTTCGCGGCGCAGCAGGTGGGCCAGGCCGTCCGACACCGACCGGATTGTCATGCCTTTGACGCCGAAGCAGCCGGAGGCGACATAGCCCGCGATGCCGGCCATGACCTCAGGAGCGATTTCAATATATCCAAGATCGGTTTTGATCGTCATAAATACTACCTCCCAAACGCGTTCGCGATCCTTTTCCAGTATGTGCTTTTTTCTATTTTATAATACTTATGGGGATAGTACAAGGGGAAATTGCGGAACAGCAGCCCGGTTATAAAAGATTCAAAACATTTGTTTGCATTTTGCGCATATCTGGTGTATAATGGACAAAAACAAACATGCGTTTTTATGAAGGAGGCCGCTTACATGAAAAAAATTTCGGCGAAGCAGCAGACAATCCTGGAATATATTGCGGAATTTACGGCGCAGAACGGGTATCCGCCTTCGGTGCGCGAAATCGGCGCGGAGGTCGGCCTGCGCTCCCCCAGCACCGTGCATGCGCACCTCAAGACGCTGCGCGATCTCGGCTACCTGGATAAGGGCGACAACAAGACCCGCGCGCTCTCCCTGCGCGGCACGACAGGCATTGTCAGCAAGGTGCCCATCCTCGGTCAGGTTACGGCCGGCATGCCCATTCTGGCCGTCGAGCAGATCGAGGGCTATATCCCCATGGATCTGTCCGGCAAATACGGCGAGCACTTCGCTCTGCACATCAAGGGCGAATCCATGACCGGCGCGGGCATCCTGGACGGCGACCTCATTGTTGTGCGCAAGCAGGAGACCGCGCGCAGCGGGCAGATCGTCGTCGCCCTGCTGGAGGACGAGGCGACCTGTAAGCGGCTGAAGCTGGAGAACGACGAAATCTGGCTGCTGCCTGAAAATCCGGCCTTCCAGCCGATCGACGGTACGGGCTGCAAGATTCTGGGCGTGGTCGTCGCGCTCCACCGGCAGTATCAGGCGTAAGCATGGCGCGCCTGTCGGACGGCGTGCAGTCGGTGCATGGGGTCGGGCCGCGCAAAGCCGCTCTGCTCGCCGGAATGGGCGTCGAAACGCTGGAGGACGCCCTGCACACCTATCCGCGCGACTATGAGGACCGCACGCACATCGTCCCCGTCGCGTCTCTGTGCGAAGGGGATAAGGCATGCGTCTGCGCTGTTGTGGGCACCGCGCCCGTGCTGCGTCACATTCGCCGCGGCATGGATCTCACCAAGCTGACTGTGTTTGATGAAAGCGGCGCGCTGCCCGTCACTTACTTTAACAACAAATATGCCGCCGCCCAGCTGCGGCAGGGGGAGACGTATCTTTTCTACGGCCGCGTGCAGGGCGAGGGGCGGAACCGTACCATGATTTCCCCCGAGTTTGAACGCTGCCCGGACGAGCGCCCGCAGGGCCGCATTGTGCCGGTCTATCCGCTGGCGGCGGGCCTAACCCGGCGCGATCTGGAACGCGTGACCGGGGAAGCGCTTTCGGCGCTTGGGGGCGCGGAGCTGCCGGATTTTCTGCCGGAATATCTGCGCGAAAAGTACACGTTGCCCGCGCTGGACATGTGCCTGCAGCGCATCCACCGCCCCAAAACGCTGGAGGATGTGCGCGTCTCGCGCCGAAGGCTGATCTTTGAGGAGCTGTTCCTGCTTTGCTGCGGACTGGCGCGCCTGCGCGAGCGCCGGCGGGACGAGGTGGGCGCAGTGTTCGCGAACACCGATCTGGAAGCCTTCTGGGAAGCTCTCGGCTTCCCGCCGACCGGGGCACAGCGCCGCGCGGTGGGGGAAACGGCGCGGGATGTGGCCGCCGGACGGCCGATGAACCGGCTGGTGCAGGGCGACGTCGGCTCGGGCAAGACCGCGGTCGCCGCGGCGCTTTGCGTGCTTGCGGCGCAGAACGGCTACCAGGCCGCGCTGATGGCGCCGACTGAAATCCTTGCGGCGCAGCACTTCGGAACGCTGTCGCCCCTGCTTGACCGGTTCGGCTTCCGCTGCGTGCTGCTGACCGGGTCGATGGGCGCGCCCGCGCGGCGGGAAGCCCTCGCCCGCATCGAAAGCGGCACGGCGCAGGTTATCATCGGCACGCACGCGCTGATTCAGAGGCGCGTGACGTTCCACCGCCTCGGCGCGATCATTGTGGACGAGCAGCACCGCTTCGGCGTGGGGCAGCGCGCGGCGCTCTCCGGCAAGGGAGAGACGCCGCACGTGCTTGTCATGTCTGCCACGCCGATTCCGCGCACGCTCGCGCTCATCCTCTACGGCGATCTGGACGTCTCCGTGCTCGACGAGCTGCCGCCCGGCCGCCGTCCGGTGGAGACCTACGCGGTCGGGGAGAGCATGCGCGCGCGCATCTGCAATTTTATTGAAAGGCAATGCGCGCTCGGCGGGCAGGCGTATGTGGTGTGCCCGCTGGTTGAGGAGGGGGAAACCGCCCTCAAGAGTGCGGAGCAGCACGCCGAAACCCTGCGGCGGCAGCTGCCCGGGCGGCGCATCGGCCTGCTGCACGGCCGGATGCGCCCGGCGGATAAAGACGCAGTGATGGCCGCCTTCGCGGCGGGTCAGCTTGACGTACTGGTGGCGACGACGGTCATCGAGGTCGGGGTCAACGTGCCGAACGCGACGCTTATGGTCGTGGAAGACGCCGACCGGTTCGGCCTGTCACAGCTGCACCAGCTGCGAGGGCGCGTCGGGCGCGGCAAGCGGCAGTCCTACTGTATCCTGTTCGGCGCGGACAAGGGCGAAAACGCCCGCGCGCGCCTTGCGCTACTCAGCGGCACGGCGGACGGCTTTGAGATCGCCCGCGCCGATCTGGCGCAGCGCGGCCCCGGCGATTTTTTCGGGTCGCGGCAGCATGGCCTCCCGCCGCTGCATGTGGCCGATCTTGCGGGCGACATGGCGCTGCTGCAAAGCGCGCAGGAGGAAGCGGCCGCCCTGCTCGCACGCAGCCCGTCGCTCGGGGAATATCCGCTGCTGCGCGAACGGGTCGCACGCATGTTCCGCGCCGCGGCGCAGGGCGAAATCTTCAACTGAACCGGATAACGCGGAAATATAAAAAGGGACAGACAAAGCGGTCTGTCCCTTTTTTGCGTTTATTTTTGCTGCTCCTGCGCGCGGCGGGTCATGGCCTCGTTTTCCTGACGCAGCTCCTCGGCCAGCGCCGCGAAGGTCCAGCCGATGTTGTGTTCGGTGACGACCGCCTTGAGCGGGATCGGCGGCACCCCGGCGCGGCGCATCCCGGAGAGCAGCGCGTCGATGCCCGGCCCCGCAAAGTTTTTCAGGAGCAGCACTTCCTCGGGCACAACAGGAGCCGGCGTGCCTTCGGGCTGCGGCGCAAAGCCCTCCATTCCGACCAGATAGCCGAGAAGCTGACCGGTCTGGCCGGGGTCGATGATGTGGAACCGCATGCCGAGCTGCGCGAGCAGAAGCTTCAGCGGCTGCGGCATGACCTTGGGTGCGGGGGCGTAGTAGTAGACCGCCTCGTGAAATGCGCTTTTCATGGGGTGATTCCTCCTTATACCTGGTCTGAAACGGTGGGCTGCGGGAAGTCCTCGCCGTCGAGCGCGGCGAGCGCGACGCGCAGCGCGTAAAGCGTCTGTTTCCGGACGGCGCTGTCCGCCGTGCCGTCATGCTGCGCGCGGAAACGGCGCGTGACCGCGCCGCGCAGGTCGTCGTCCCCGGCGTAGCGCCAAGGGTCGCGCCACAGCGCCGACTGGTCGCGCAGCGCCGCCGACAGGAACACCCGGCCAAGCGCGTTTTGCAGCGCGGCAAGATCAGGCTCGTAGCGCCGCTCGCCGGTCAGTGTGAGCGTGGCGCACACGCGGTGATGGTTTTCGGGAATCTGCGCGGCGATAGCTTTGCCCAGCGCACGGTCGTCCACGATGCCGGTCAGGCTCTGGATCAGCTCGGCAAAGACAACGCCGCTGCCGGGGATAAACTGCAGCGCCGCGTCCTCCCGCGTCACGCTGCCCGCGAGGAAGCCGCGCGTACCCGTCTCGTTCCCCGCGCGCGCCATCAGACAGCCGGGACAGGCGTAGACCGTGCCGCCTGCCCGCAGCAGGCCGGAAAAATCGTGGTTGTGCCCGAGAGCGGCATAGGAAAAGCCGCTGTCTGCGAGTCTGTCGGGTGAAAGCGGATTGTAACCGCTGGACGCGAGCAGGTCGGCGTGCACGAGAAGTAGGTTACACTGATCTTCCGGCAGCGGCGCGCCCAGCGGGATGGCGGCCGACGTGCCGCAAAAGGCCGCGCCCCAGATAAGCGTCTCCTCGTCCAGTGCGAACGGCTCAAGCTGCGCACTGCGGAACACATGGACGTTTGCGGGCAGTTCCGGGCTTTCGTAAGGGCTTTCCGGGCACAGATAGTCGTGATTGCCGGGAGAGATGAGCACCGGACAGTGCGCCCGCGACAGCAGCGACAGCACCTGAGTCACAAGCGGCGCGGGGGGGACGGGCGCGTCGAACAGGTCTCCCGCGATGAGGACGGCGTCCGCACGCCGGTCGTTTGCGTAGTGCAGCGCGTCCGTGAGCGCGGTCAGCTGGGCAGCGCGGCAGGCGGTGGCAGCCTTATCCGGCAGAAAATCGTACGATGCGCCGAGGTGCAGGTCGGCGAGGTGCAGCAGCATGGGCACGGAAAGAGCCTCCTTTGGATGTCGGTGGTTGTTACCATACAGTATACCACGGCGCGCCGGGGCGTACAAGCGCGCCTGAAAGGAAGAATACGCATGACAAAAGCCCGTTCGGGGGAGAACGGGCTTTTGTCATGCGTATTCTTCACAAAATAAAAAGGGGGTAAAAGAGAAATAAAGATAGGTTGGCATTTTGATACTTCAGTGAGGTCCGTAGGGGGAACGTCCCTGGCTGATGGTCTAAGTATAGCGTAGGCACAGGAAAAATGTGTGAATAGTCCGTGAACGAGTTGTAAAGCTTTTGCTACAGATTTGCAACGAAATCGTGAAGGGCTTAAAGGCCGCCTTTGCGGCGCTTGAGCAGGCGGATATCCTCGCCAAAAAAGCGCAGCTGGGTGAATTCTCCGAGGATGCGCGAGGCGATGGCCGGGGAGTACCGCTTTTCCAGTTCTCCGGGCAGCAGGTTGGTGTTTACGATCATCGGGCGGCGCACCATGAGGCGGTGGTTGAGCAGACCGTAGAGTGCGGAAACGGTGAAGGCCGTGGTCAGCTCCGCGCCAAGGTCGTCGATGATCAGCAGGTCGGCGTTTTTATACTTGTGGATCTGCCGCGCGGCGTTTTCCGCGTTGAAACCGCCGAATTTTTCGGTCTCAAAGTGTCCCAGAATGGCGATCGCCGTATCGTACGCGACGGAAAAACCGCGCTCCGCGACTACTTTCGCGATGCAGGTGGACAAAAAGGTTTTGCCGAGGCCGGCCGAGCCGTAAAGCAGCAGGTTGCCGGAATGCTCGTTGAAATGGCGCGCGTATTCGGAGCACTGGTCAAAATTGTAGTCCATGTTCTCGCGCGGGGAAATGCCCATGCGCGCATCCGGCATTTCGGAATAGCAGTCGAAGCGAAAGGATTCAAAGTTCTGGTCGGCAATGGGCAGGATGGTGGATAGCCGCTCGGTTAAGCGGCGGGCGTAGCGCGCCTTGAGGCATTCGCAGGGACGGGTGCCGATATAACCGAGATCGGCGCATACCGGGCAGGAAGGGCGCAGAGAGAGATAGTCCGCGGCAAAGCCGTTTTGGATCAGCAGCGAGGTGCGCTCCCGCTGGAGCGAGAGATTGCGGTCGCGCAGGCGGGCGACCGCCTCGGTCGGGTCGTCGCCGGATTCGAGCGCGGCGCGCACCACGGAAGCCGCCGCGCCGCGCAGCGTGTCGTCGATGACGCGGATGCGGGGCACCTGCTCATAGACCTCGGCGCGGCGCTCCGAAAGCTCGCGCTCACGTTCCGCGCGTTCGGTTTCCAGCTCGCGCAGGGTCTCTGATAAAATTTCCTTGTCGTATGCCATGGGCTATTCCTCCTGCTGCCGTTTGCGGTTTTTGACTTCCTGGAGCCACTCCTGCTCCCAGGCCTCCAGCTTGGCGGATGGAGTATGGCTGGCAGGCGGCGCGGCGGGACGCGATTTCTCCGGCTCCAGCGCGGTGATTTCCGCAACGGTATGGATGCCCTTTTGATCCCAGGAGGCCAGAATCTTGCGCAGGTACTGCCAGCTGAATTTGCCGATCGCCTGTTCCATGCGGTGCGCGGCAAGCGCGACCGCGTCGGCGGGGAAGCCCCGCGCGATAAATTCGGACAGGCAGCGCTGCTCGTTCGCGGTCGGCTCGCGGCCCGTAATGCCGACCGTTTCGAGCATGGCGGCAATGAGCGGGCGCTCCGCATCGCGCCGGGAAAGATAGGTCGCCGCATCCTGCGCGGTGAACAGGCCCATGTCGGCCCAGAGGCAGGCCTCCTGCTCAATGTCACGGCGCCGGACGGTCCCTTTTTCGCGCTTCAGGTAGGCCAACAGCTCAATGATGACGTCGGCGGGCAGGCCGAGGTGATCATACACCATAAACAGGGTGCGCAGCTGTCCCTCCGTCAGCGTGCGGCCGAGGACGGACTCCGCCGTGTCGCATACCGCGGCAAAGCGGCGGTCGCCCTGCCTGGCCTGCCGCAGCTCGGCGGGGCGGTAGGCCGGGACGGCGGGCGTTTCGGACGGAACGGGGGCGGAGGGATTTGCGGCCAGTTCCAGGCTGGTCAGTGTGAAGGCTGCGCGGTCATACCGCTCCCGGGAAAAGCCAAGTTCACGCATCGCGGTTTTTTCATCGAAGGCCGCGCCCCGGCGCACCAGGTAAAGATAGAGCAGCGCGCCGTCGGCGTCGCCGCATTTGATGAGCCTGTCGGCCACCTCGGCGCGCAGAACACAGAATTCGCCCCCTGTAAGGAGCAGGGCGGGTAATGACATGGGAAGCCTCCTTGCGCGGTTTTGGACAGGGACAAATGAAAAGCGGGCGCGCGTCCCGCGCGCCCGGTAAACCGGTCTCAAGTCGTATAAAACTATTATATCCTGTCAAAAGAGTTCGCGCAAGAGGGGAGAAATTTTCTTAATTTAGCAGATGATTTTTTACACAATATATAGTATAATACAAAAGAATGATTCATAGCGAAATCGAAAGGATTTTTTTGATGGACAGTATGACAACGGTACTTTTAGGGAACTGCCGTGGCGACGACGGGATCTTTGCGTTCTCCCGTGAGATTCTGTTCCGCACTGCGGGCGCGTGGGTGGCGGACACCCTGCCGCACGAAACCTGCGGCGAAACCTATTACCTGTGCACCGACGACGCGCCGGAGGTGCCCGGTGCGGTTTCCATCCCCTGTGAGACCGAAAAGCGCTACCATACGCTGGCGGCGCAGGAGGCTGTGTTTCGCGCGCGGGATGTGCTGGTGCTTGCCGCGCCCATGCCGGAGCTGACGAGGCGTGACTACCTCCGCCTGATCGGCACGCACCAGACCGCCGGCAACGACGTGACCGTCCTTTGCTGTGACGGCGGCGTCAGCGAGCCGTACGCCATCGTACGCGACGGAAGCGACGAATTTGTCACCATCGCCCAGGGTGAGGGCGAGCGTGCGCTGCACGCGGCGGTGTTCCGCGCCCCGGTGCTGAAGAAGGCGCTGGAAAGCGGGGCGGACTGGCTCTACGGCGTCATCAACGCCGCGGGCAGGGCAGGCGCCAAGATGGGCGTGGCGCATGTCGGCACGGTGACCGAGATCGTTACCGGGCTGGACGCCTACCATGTGCAGAAGCGCCTGATGGAGCGCATCAACTTTTTCCACATTTCGCGGGGCGTTATGATCTTTGCCCCCGAGGCCACCTATATCTCCCCCGATGCGGTCATCGGCGCGGGCACGTCCATCCTGCCCGGCACCATGATCAAAACCGGCTGCAAAATCGGCGAGAACGCCAGCATTGGCCCGAATACCATTCTGGAGCAGGCCGAAATCGGCGAAGGCACGAGCGTCAACAGCTCCCAGGTCTACGAATCGACTGTCGGCGCGGACGCCACGGTCGGCCCCTTTGCGTATATCCGTCCGGGCTGCCGGATCGGCGACCATACGCGCGTCGGCGACTTTGTCGAGCTGAAGAAGGCGCGTATCGGCGACGGCACGAAGGTTTCGCACCTCACTTATATCGGCGACGCCGAGGTCGGCGAGCGGGTCAACTTCGGCTGCGGCACCGTCGTGGTCAACTATGACGGCTACGTCAAGAGCAAGACTGTCATCGGCGACGACTGTTTCATCGGCTGCAACACCAATCTGGTCGCGCCCGTCGCGCTGGGAGACCGCGCGTTCACTGCGGCGGGTACCACGGTCACAAGCGATGTGCCGGACGGCGCGCTGGTGGTCGGCCGCGCGCGTCAGAAGGTTCTGGAGGGCTGGAACGACCGCCGCCGTGAGGCTCACGGCCAGACCAATGACTAAACTTTTGGTTTTTATAGATAAATGAATGAGATAGGACGCACAATAAGAACGATTGCAATGACTGCAGGGGGTACGAAAAAAACATGATTTCTCACGGCAAGAATATCAAAATCTTTTCAGGCAATTCACATCCGGCGCTCGCGATGCAGATTGCCTCCGCGCTCGGCCTGACGCTTGGCAAGGCGACGGTCAATACCTTTTCGGACGGCGAAATTTCCGTCTCGATCGCGGAAAGCGTGCGCGGCTCGGATGTGTTCCTGGTCCAGTCCACCTGTGACCCGGTGAACAACAACCTGATGGAACTGCTGATTATGATCGACGCCTGCAAGCGTGCCTCCGCCGGGCGCATCACCGCAGTCATCCCGTATTTCGGCTACGCCCGCCAGGATCGCAAGAACAAGGCGCGCGACCCCATTTCCGCCAAGCTGGTGGCCGACCTCATCACCACCGCGGGCGCGGACCGCGTGCTGACGATGGATCTGCACGCTTCGCAGATTCAGGGCTTCTTCAACATCCCGGTCGACAACATGCTGGGCACCTCGGCGCTCATTCCGCACATTGCGGGCAAATTCGGCTGCGGCCGCGACGACGTCGTCATCGTATCCCCCGACCTCGGTTCGGTCAGCCGCGCGCGCAAGTTCACGGAAAAGCTGGATCTGCCGCTCGCCATTATTGACAAGCGCCGTCCCAAGGCCAACGTCTCCGAGGTCATGAACATCATTGGCGACGTGCGCGGCAAAAAGGTCATTCTGGTGGACGACCTGATCGATACCGCGGGCACGCTCGTCCATGCGGCCAACGCGCTTGTCGAAAAGGGCGGCGCGACCGAGATCTACGCCTGCGCGACGCACGGCGTGCTGTCCGGCCCGGCGATTGAGCGCATCCAAAACAGCCCCATTGTTGAGCTGACCCTGCTCGACACCATCGCGCTGCCGCAGTCCAAACAAATCGACAAGATCAACGTCCTGCCGGTCGCCCCGGTGTTCACCGAAGCGATCGCACGCATCTACGAAGAGGTTTCGGTATCTCCGCTTTTCGACTGAGTTCGTTGCAGCGGCGGAAACAATCAATAAAAAGCGGCGACCCTTTTTGGGGTGCGCCGCTTTTTGGAACAGGAAAAAGGGTTTATGAATTTGCTCTGCATTGGGGACGTAGTCGGCAAGCCCGGCCTGCAGGCCCTGCAAAACCATCTGCGCGCGCTCAAGAAGGAGTGCCGTGCGGATTTCACCATTGTCAACGGGGAGAACGCCTCCGGCGTGGGCATCACGCCGCAGCAGGCGGACGATATTTTTGCCGCAGGCGCGGACGTCGTCACGCTGGGCAACCATGTGTGGAATAAGCGGCAAATCGTCCCGTATCTCGAAGAAAACCGCTACATCCTGCGCCCGGCCAATTTCGCTCCGCAGCTGCCGGGCGAGGGCTGCGGCATATTCGACGCGTGCGGATACCGCCTGCTGGTCATGAACCTGATCGGGCGCTGCGACATGGCCTTCGGCCCGGACAATCCGTTCCTGCTGGCGGACAGGCTGCTCCGCGAGCAGGAAGGCAGATACGATATTGCGGTTTGCGAAATCCATGCGAACGCAACGAGTGAGAAGCTCGCGATGGGCTATTACCTGGACGGGCGCTGCGCCGCGGTCTGGGGCACGCACACCCACGTGCAGACGGCGGACGAGCGCGTGAACCCCAAGGGAACGGGCTATATTACCGACATCGGTATGACCGGCCCGTGGTGGTCGGTGCTCGGAGTGAAGATTGAACAGTCCGTCGCGATGTTCCGCGGCGACCTGACCGAGTATTTTCAGTCCGCTGAGGGAGAATGCATCCTTTCGGGCGCGCTGTTTGAGATCGACACAGGGAGCGGACGGTGCACGGCCGTGCGCCGCATCTGTCAGCACATCCCGGCATAAAAAGGACGGAAACTACTGCTTTCGTCCTTTTTTCAGCGCACGCGGAACTCCTCGCGCGCGATGGAAAAGCACAGCAGGTCGCGGACTTCGTCATTCCACAGACGCTCGGCACGGCGCAGGCGTCCCTCATAGACAAAGCCGCACTTTTCCAGCACGCGCCGCGAACGGGCGTTATTTGGAAAACAGGTGGCGGAGATCAGATCAAGTGAAAGCGTGCCGAAGCCGTGCGCGAGCACGGCGCGGGCGGCCTCCGTCATGTAGCCGCGTCCCCAGCGCTCGGCCGCGAGCGAATAGCCCAGCATGCGGATGCGGTTGTTTTTCCGCGCAGGATCCGGCGTCAGCCCGATCGAGCCGATCAGGTGGTTGCCCTCCCGCAGGACAATGCCCCAGACGGTGCGCCGGCTCAGAAAGATGGACTGCATCAGCGACTCGGTTTCCAGCAGGCTCTGGTGCGGTTTCCAGCCCGCGTTCGGGCCGACAGCGGGATTCTTGGCGTAGGCATAGACCGCCGGCGCGTCGGCCTCCGTCATAGGGCGCAGCAGCAGGCGGGCAGTTGGGATGAAAGACATGGTTTGTTCCCTCCGTAAAAGCAAAGAGCAGGCAATTCTGCCTGCTCTTTTTTATATGCTTACGCCTTGATTTTAATGACCTGATCGCGTGCCGGACCGACGCCGAGCATCGAGACCGGGCAGCCGCAGATTTTCTCCAGCGCTTCAATATAGCGCTGTACGTTTGAGGGAAGGTCGTCAAATGAGCGGCAGCCCGAGATATCCTCGGTGAAGCCGTCGAACTCCTCATAAACCGGCTCGCAGTGCTCGAGGTCGGCAAAATTCGCCGGGAACTCGGTGATGGTCTCGCCCTTGAACCGATAAGCGACGCAGACGCGGAGCTTCGGCAGGCCGCGCAGCGGGTCGATCTTGTTGATAACCAGCTCGGTCAGGCCGTTGACGCGTACGGCGTAGCGCGCGATGACCGCGTCAAACCAGCCGGTGCGGCGCGGGCGGCCGGTTACGGTGCCGAATTCGCCGCCGGCCTTGCGGATATAATCGCCGGTTTCGTCGAACAGCTCAGTCGGGAAGGGACCCTTGCCGACGCGTGTGGTGTAGCTCTTGCAGATGCCCATGATCCCGGTGATGGCAGTAGGGCCGACGCCCGAGCCGATGCAGCAGCCGCCCGAGACCGGATGGGACGAGGTGACATAGGGGTAGGTGCCCATATCAAGATCGAGCAGGGTGCCCTGCGCGCCCTCGAACAGCACGTTTTTGCCCGCTTTGACGGCCTCATAGGTTAGGATGCTGGTGTCGCGCACATGCTCGCGCAGGCGCGCGGCATAGGTTCTGTACTCCGCAAGGACGGCCTCGATGTCGATCGGCTCGCCGCCGTATACCCCGGTAATGACCTTGTTCTTGCGTGCGCAGGCTTCGCGCATGACTTCCTCAAAGCGTTCGCCGACAAAGTCGTGCATACGCACGCCGATGCGCTCGGCCTTGTCCATATAGGTGGGACCGATGCCCTTTTTGGTGGTGCCGATGTCGTCGCCGCCGCGCGCTTTTTCGGAGAGCGCGTCCAGCGTAAGGTGCCACGGCAGGATGCAGTGGCAGCGCGCATCGATGTACAGCTTTTCCGCGGACACGCCCTTTGCGGTCAGCCCGTCGATCTCCTTCAGGATGGCGCGCGGGTCGACGACCACGCCCGGACCGATGATGTTGACGCAGTCTTTATAAAGAATACCGGAGGGGATGAGCTGCAGTTTGTAGGTTTCGCCGTCGACGACGACGGTATGCCCCGCGTTGTTGCCGCCCTGGCTGCGCACGACCAGATCGGCTTCTCCCGCGAAAATATCAATAAACTTGCCCTTGCCCTCGTCGCCCCACTGGGCGCCTAAAATTACTTTACCCGGCATATTGAATAATAGCCCCTTTCAAACGGATGCGCTCCTGTTTTGCGGCATCCCGGCCGCATGCTTCATCATTATAGCACGCAAAAGCGATTTTTTCAATAGAGAAAGGTACAAAATAGTGGTTGGCAGGGGGAAATGACGGATGTATAATAGAAAGGTACCAGAATTCGGATGAAGGGAAGGAACCATGCACTATTTGGACAATTCCGCGACGACGCCCGTGCTGCCGGAAGCGGCGGAGGCGGCGCTGCGGGTCATGCGGGAGGATTTTGGCAATCCCTCCTCCCAGCATACGCTCGGCATCCATGCGGCGGGGCTTCTGAAGGCGTCGCGCGCGTCCGTCGCCCGCGCCTTGGGAGCGCAGCCGGGGGAAATCATTTTCACCTCGGGCGGCACCGAGAGCATCAACACGGCGATTTTCGGCGTCTGCCGCAAGCATTTCCGGCGTGGCAGGCATATTATAACCACCGCGGCGGAGCACTCCGCGACGCTTGCCAGCCTCAAAAAGCTGGAGGGCGAGGGTTTTGCGGTGACTGATCTCCAGCCGGACGCGACGGGGCATATTTCGCTCGATGATTTTGAGAATGCGCTGCGCGAGGATACCATTCTGCTAACCGTCCTGCTGGTCAACAACGAGGTCGGCACCCGGATGCCGGTTGCCGAAATGGGGAGAAGGCTCAAGCGCAAGTGTCCGCAGGCCCTGTTCCATATCGACGCGGTGCAGGGGCTGTTTCGCGTGCCGCTGACCCCGGCGAGGTGGGGCTGCGATCTGATGAGCGTCAGCGGGCACAAAATAGGCGCGCCCAAGGGCATCGGCGCGCTGTATGTCAAAAGCGGCGTCAGGCTGCCGCCGCTGCTGTACGGCGGCGGACAGGAAAACGGCTTCCGTCCGGGCACCGAGCCGATGCCGAACATCGCGGCTTTCGCCGCCGCGTGCGACCGGCGCGCGCAAACGTTTGATGAGGATACCGCGCATGTGCAGGCGCTTGCCGCCTATCTAAGGGAACAGGTGGCGGCGCAGCTTCCGTGGGCTGTGCAGAACGGGGAAAACGACGTGCCGCATGTCGTGAACCTGTCGCTCCCGGGCTGCAAAAGCGAGGTGATGCTGCGCGTACTGGAGCAGGACGGGGTCTATGTCTCGGCCGGTTCCGCCTGCGCCAAGGGGCACGAAAGCCATGTGCTCCGCGCGATGGGGCTGCCGAAGGAACGCATTGACAGCGCGCTGCGCGTATCTTTCGCGCCGTTCAACACCAAAGAGGATGTGGACGCGCTGCTCGCCGCCTTAAAAAAGGGCGCGGCGATGCTCAGAAGATAGAAAACGGATTTGGAAAGGTTTATAATGAAGGAAGTATTGCTGCTGAAGTGCGGAGAGATTGTCCTCAAGGGTCTCAACCGTAAAAAATTTGAGGACAGGCTGCTGGCCAACCTGCGCCGCCGCGTGCGCGCCGTCGCGCCCTGCCCGATTGAGATTCACCAGTCGGTCATCTATGTCTGGATCCCGGAGGAGGCGGACGGCGACGCGGTTCTGGACGCGGTGCGCTGCGTGTTCGGCGTGGCGACGATCTGCCGTGCGGCGGTCTGCGAAAAGACGCTCGAAAGCATGCAGGAGACCGCGGAAAGCTATCTTGCCGACCGTATCGCCGACGCGCGCAGCTTTAAAGTGGAGACAAAACGCGGCGACAAGAAGTTCCCGATGACCTCGGTGCAGGTCTCGCAGGCGCTTGGCGGCGAGCTGGCGGAAAAATATACGCACCTGAAGCCCGATATGCACACGCCGGAGCTGACGATCCATTTTGAAATCCGCACGGCGCATGCCTTTGTCCACGCCGGGCCGGAGCCGGGCGCGGGCGGCATGCCGGTCGGCGCGAACGGGCGCGCGGCGTTTTTGCTCTCCGGCGGCATCGATTCGCCCGTCGCAGGCTATATGATGGCAAAGCGCGGCCTGGAGCTGGTCGGCGTGCACTTTTTCAGCTATCCCTATACCTCGGAACGCGCGAAGGAAAAAGTGATCGAGCTGGGGCAGATCCTGACCCGCTACACCGGCCGTCTGCCGCTGCTCGTTGTGCCGTTCACCAAGATTCAGGAGGAAATCCGCGCGCACTGCCATGAGGAGCTGTTCACCATCATCATGCGCCGCTTTATGATGCGCATTGCAGAGCGGCTCGCCGTGCAGTACGAGTGCGGCGGTCTGATTACGGGAGAAAGCCTGGGGCAGGTGGCAAGCCAGACCATGCCCGCCATGGCGGTGACCGGGGCGGTGTGCGAGCTGCCGGTTTTCCGTCCGGTCATCGGCATGGACAAAGAGGAAATCGTCCGCATCGCGCGGAAAATCGGCACCTTTGACACCTCGATCCTGCCGTATGAGGACTGCTGCACGGTCTTTACGCCCAAGCACCCGAACACCCGGCCCAAGCTGCAGAAAATACTGGAGGCCGAGCAGCATCTGGATGTGGAGGCGCTGGTCGAGGAAGCCGCCGCGGGCGCGGAGCGCATCGTGCTCGGCTGATTTTTGTAATTTTAAACGATAACCGGAGGTTATTTCATATGAACGCAGAACTCATCGCCGTCGGCACGGAAATCCTGCTGGGCGAAATTGTAAACACGGACGCGCAGGCTATTTCCCAGGGCCTTTCTGAACTGGGCATCAACGTTTTTTACCAGACGGTTGTGGGTGATAACCCGGACCGCCTGCGCGATGTGGTCGAGAACGCCAAGGCGCGCGCGGACATCATCATCACGACCGGCGGTCTCGGGCCGACGCTTGACGACCTGACCAAGGAGACGCTCGCCACGGTTTTTGGCAAGAAAATGGCGCTGCACCAGCCCTCGCTCGACCGCATCGTCGGGTTTTTCCGCGATATCGGCAGAGAAATGACCAAAAACAACGAAAAACAGGCGTGGCTGCCCGAGGGCTGCACGGTATTCGTCAACGAGTGGGGCACCGCGCCGGGCTGCGCTTTTGAAGCGGACGGCAAGCATGTGCTCATGCTGCCCGGCCCCCCGCGCGAGTGCGACCCGATGTGGCGTGAATGCGCCATGCCGTATCTGTACAAGCTGGCGGGCGGCGTCATCGTTTCCCACAATGTACGCGTGATCGGTCTGGGCGAATCCGCGATGGAAGACAAACTGCACGACATGATGGAGCGTATGACCAATCCGACGATTGCGCCGTACGCCAAGATTTCCGAGTGCTTTGCGCGCATTACCGCAAAGGCGGATACGGTGGAAGAAGCGGAAGCGATGCTCGCGCCTGTGGTCCGCGAGGTGTGCGATATTTTGGGTGACGACGTATACGGCGTGGACGTCGATTCGCTGGAGCAGGTGGTCGGCGACGGGCTGAAAGCCCGCGGGATGACGCTGTCCGTCGCGGAAAGCTGCACGGGCGGCCTGCTGTCAAAGCGTATCACCGATGTGCCGGGCTGCTCCGCGTATTATCTGGGCGGCGTGTGCTCGTACTCCAACGCGGTTAAAATGAACATTCTCGGCGTACGGAAAGAAACGCTCGACACGGTGGGCGCGGTGTCCCCCGAGGTGGCGGAGCAGATGGCGGCCGGCGTTGCAAAGGCGCTCGGCACCGATGTGGGCGTCGGCATTACGGGCATCGCCGGGCCGGATGGCGGAACGGAGGAAAAACCGGTCGGCCTCGTCTATATCAGCGTGTATCATAACGGAAAAGTTGTGACGCGTAAAATGCAGTCCAGACTTGGCCGTGACCGTGTGCGCAACCAGGCCGCATCCACTGCCCTGGATCTGGTGCGCCGCCAGGTTTTGGCCGACAATCTAAAGGAAAAATAAAGGCAGAAAAGTCCGGTAAATTTGAAATTTACTGGACTTTTTTTTGCGGATGTTGTATACTACTTCTAGTAAATGCGGAGGTATTTTCAAAAAAACTGTGCTATAACCACAAAAAAATTGTAAAAAAATGACTTATTATAGAGAACCACCGTGCTTATTGTAATGCAGTTTAGGAGGAGATGAGCAAAATGGCTTTGGAGGCAAAAGGGCTCTTGCGCGGCGAGCGTGAAAAATTATTTTATTCGGGACAAGACTGTCGCGCATATGAATTTATGGGTGCGCATCCTGCAAAACAGGACGGGCAGGAGGGGGTTACTTTCTGCGTATATGCGCCTCATGCAAAGAGTGTTTCGGTCATTGGCTCATTTAACGAATGGGAGCGCGCGGCAGATCCCATGGATCGTGATGAGCAAGGCATCTGGGAACGGTTTATCCCGGGCGTACGGCAGTATGATTCGTACAAGTACAGCATAGAAACAGAGAGCGGCGACATTCTGGACAAGGCTGACCCTTACAGTTTCCACAGCGAAACCCGCCCCGCCAACGCGTCGAAGTATTACGATCTGGAAGGGTACCAGTGGAACGACGCGGACTGGATGAAATGGCGCGCGGAGAACCCGGCGTTTGACAAGCCGCTCAACATCTATGAAATGCATTTCGGTTCTTGGCGCTTGCATGAGGACGGCAACTTTTATTCCTATCGGGACATGGTGGACGTGCTGGTGCCTTATGTCAAGGAAATGGGCTATACGCATATTGAGGTCATGCCGCTGACCGAATACCCATATGATGGTTCATGGGGATATCAGGTCACGGGCTATTTTGCTGCCACTTCGCGGTATGGCACGCCGCATGATCTGATGTACTTTGTCGACAAGTGCCATCAGGCGGGCGTAGGCGTCATCATGGACTGGGTGCCGGCGCACTTCCCGAAGGACGGGCATGGCCTGGTTGAGTTCGACGGCTCCTATCTCTACGAGTACGCCGATCCGCGTAAAATGGAGCACAAGGAGTGGGGCACCCGGGTTTTTGACTACGGCAAGGTTTCCGTGCGCAATCTCCTCATGTCCTCGGCGATGTTCTGGATTGAGCAGTTCCACATGGACGGCCTGCGTGTGGACGCGGTCGCCTCCATGCTGTACCTCGATTACAACCGTCAGGATCAGGGCTGGACGCCCAATATCCACGGCGGGCGTGAGAACCTTGAGGCGGTGGATTTTATCCGCCTGCTCAATGAAAATATCCTGACCGATCACCCCGACGTGCTCATGATCGCCGAAGAGTCCACCGCGTGGCCGATGGTCACAAAGCCCGGTTACGACGGGGGGCTTGGCTTCAACTTCAAGTGGAACATGGGCTGGATGAACGACATGCTCTGCTACTGTCAGGCGAACCCATTCTTCCGGAAGGACATGCATGAGAAAATCACCTTTTCGTTCATGTACGCGTTTTCGGAAAATTACATCCTGCCGCTGTCGCACGACGAAGTGGTGCACGGGAAGCGTTCGCTGATTGATAAAATGCCCGGCGAATACAAGGAAAAATTCGCCGGACTCCGCGCACTGTACGGCTACATGATCGCGCACCCGGGCAAGAAAATGCTGTTCATGGGCGGCGAGTTCGGCCAGTTCGCCGAATGGGCGTACTACCGCGGGCTGGACTGGATGCTGCTCGATTACGATGCGCACCGGCAGCTCAAGACCTACGTCAGCGGGCTGAACCACTTTTATCTTGCAAACAAGCAGCTGTGGGAGAACGACGTCGACTGGCAGGGCTTCCAGTGGATCGACCATGAGGATAACCGCAACAACGTGATCTCGTTCCGCCGCGTGGCAAAGGACGGCTCCGACCTTGTGGTCGTGGTCAATTTCGCGCCGGTTTATCACGAGCAGTACCGCGTCGGCGTGCCGTTCGCCGGCACCTATGAGGAGGTTTTCTCGTCTGACCGGGCGGAGTTCGGCGGTACGGGCATTGATAACGGCAAGGTGAAGAGCGAAGCGGTGCCCTTCCACGGACGCGAGCAGTCGGTGCAGATCCAGCTGCCGCCGCTGGGCGTCATCTTCCTGCGGGGCACGCCCAAACGCCACCGCCGCACCAAGGCCGAGATTGAGGCCGCGAAAAAGGCGGCGGAGAAGAAAACGGCCAAACGCGCGCCGCGCGCGAAATCCGGCGCTGTCAAAACCGTGAGAACCAGAAGAAAAGCAGCCGAGACGACAGAACTTGCGGTAAGGGGGGAGAAGGCGGTCGTGAAACCTGGGTCAAAGGCGGTTGCGCCTCTGGGAGAGCGCGCCGTCGCAAAAAGAGGGGAAAAAGCCGTTACGAAGCAATCGGAAAAGGCGCTGACCAAGACGCCCGATAAGGACGGCGC
Organism: Intestinibacillus sp.; assembly: GCA_050255995.1. Taxonomy (GTDB): domain Bacteria; phylum Bacillota; class Clostridia; order Oscillospirales; family Butyricicoccaceae; genus Intestinibacillus. The sequence goes on along the minus strand of JBFWIM010000002.1, from coordinate 29,835 downwards.
TGCGGAAGAGTGACCGTTTGCACGGGAACAACCGGGAGGAGCCCGTAGGGCTCCCGGCCGCAGGACAAAATTAATTCTGATTCCAACAAACTCGTAAAAGCGGAGGATGGAGAATACAAATGTATCGAAAAAAAGAATGTGTTGCAATGCTGTTGGCTGGCGGTCAGGGCAGCAGACTGTATGTGCTGACGACCAAGGTCGCCAAGCCTGCGGTTCCGTTTGGCGGAAAGTATAAGATTATTGATTTTCCGCTGTCAAACTGCATCAATTCCGGCATTGACACGGTTGGGGTGCTTACCCAATACGAACCGCACGCGCTCAACGCCTATGTCGGCTCGGGCCAGCCCTGGGATCTTGACCGTGTGAGCGGCGGCGTTTACATCCTGCCCCCATACCAGAAAGGCAAGAACGCCGAGTGGTACAAGGGCACGGCCAACGCCATTTATCAGAATATCGGCTTTGTGGATGAATACGATCCGGAATACGTCGTGATCCTGTCGGGCGACCATATTTACAAGATGGATTACTCCAGAATGCTGGCCGAGCACAAGACTCAAAAGGCGGACGCAACCATCGCGGTCATCGACGTGCCGCTGGCGGAAGCTTCCCGCTTCGGCATCATGAACTGCCACGAGGACGGCAGCGTTTATGAGTTCGAGGAAAAGCCCAAGCAGCCAAAATCTACCCTTGCCTCCATGGGCATCTACATATTCACATGGAAAAAACTGCGCAAATACCTGATGGAGGATGAGCAGAAAAAGGGCTCGTCCAACGATTTTGGCAAGGACATCATTCCGGCGATGCTCGCGGCGGGCGAGAAAATGCAGGCCTACCGCTTTGAAGGCTACTGGAAGGACGTCGGCACGATCGAAAGCCTGTGGGAAGCCAACATGGATCTGCTGTCCCCCAAGTCCGGCCTGAACCTTGACGACGATAACTGGAAAATCTATGGCCGCAACACTGGCGCGCCTCCGCACTTTGCGAGCGTCGATGCGCACATCACGCATTCGCTCGTATCCGAAGGCTGCGAAATCTACGGCGACGTTTCCGAATCCGTGCTGTTTTCCGACGTGACGGTTGCGCGCGGCGCACAGGTGGAATATTCCATCCTGATGCCCGGCGCGGTGATTGAGGAAGGCGCGGTCGTGCGGTACGCGATTGTGGCGGAGGGCGCAACCATCGCGGCGGGGGCCGAGGTGGGACAGAGCCCTAACGAAAGCGATATTGAAAAATGGGGCGTGGCAGTTGTCGCAGGCGGCGTTCGGGTCGGCCGCGGCGTGAAAATGGCCGCAAAGGAGATGGCGGCCGAGGATGTGCCGGACAGGATTTAAGGGGGGACAGGAGCTATGAAAAACGTACTGGGTATTATTATCGCCTTCGATAACGACAATGATCTGCGTGAACTGACCGACCATCGTACGGTAGCTGCCGTCCCGTTCGGCTGCCGGTACCGTGTCATTGATTTTATGCTTTCGAATATGGTGAATTCGGGTATTTACCGGGTGGGCGTGCTGATGCGCGACAGATACCAGTCGCTGATCGACCATATCGGTTCGGCGAAGGACTGGGATTTATCCCGCAAAAACGGCGGCGTCACCTTGCTGCCCCCGTATTCTTACTCCAAGCGCGCCTCGCCCCTGGTCAACGGCGAATACCGCGGCAAGATCGATGCGCTCGCGGGCGCGGTCGATTACCTGCAGAAGAACCGTTCGGATTATGTGGTGGTGACGGACGGCGACATCGTCGCCAATCTGCCACTGGATGAAATCGTTCAGGCGCACAAGGACAGCGGCAACAACGTGACGCTCGTTTGCACCAAAAAGGTGAAAGAAAGCCCGTTTACGACCTATGTTGACATCAACCGCAAAAAAGATGTCACGGACATCCGCGTAGGGGACTGCAGCGAGGGCAAGTGCAAATACATTGCGCTCGGCGTTTATGTCATGCGGCGCGAGTACCTGATCCATCTGATTGCCGACTGTGTCACCCATAACTGCATCCATTTTGAACGGGAACTGTTGCAGCGCGCGCTGGAAGAGGGCACGATCGGCGCTTATATTTTCGATCGCTACGCGGTGAAAATTGAGGATACGAAGGATTACTTCCGGGCCAATATGGATATGCTGGAAAAGGAGGTGCGCGACGACCTGTTCCTGAGGAACCGCCCGGTCTATACGAAAATCCACGACGAGGCGCCGGCGTATTACGGCGATAAGGCCGTAGTGGATGACAGCCTGATCGCGGACGGCTGCTATATTGAAGGCGAGGTTTCCGGTTCGATTCTGTTCCGTGACGTACATATTGAGCGGGATGCCAAGATTGTAAACAGCATTATCATGCAGTCCGGCCGCGTGCTTGCCGGCGCGTCGCTGGCGCATATTATCACGGACCGCGGCGTAACAATACGTGAGGGCCGCACCATGATGGGGCACGAAAATTATCCGGTGGTTATTGCAAAAAGCTCTATTGTCTAGTAGAATAGAGAAAAACAGAACAAAAAGTTGTGGATTTTGCTCAATCAGGGCAGCGTTACAAGGACAGAACGGGAGGTCAGGAAAATGAAAATCATGTTTGTGGCGAGCGAAGTCGCACCGTTTGTGAAAACCGGCGGCTTGGGCGATGTTGCGGGGTCCCTCCCAAAAGCGCTTGCGGAGAAAGGGCACGACGTGGCGGTGTTCTGTCCGCTTTACAGTACAATCGCCGCCAGCTGGCGGACAAAAATGAACTTCGTAAAGAATGCCTATGTCCAACTCGCGTGGCGCAACCAGTATTGCGGCGTTTTCAGCCTGAAAAAAGACAAAGTAACGTATTATTTTATCGACAACGAATATTATTTCTCCCGCATGCAGATATATGGCGAGTATGACGACGCCGAACGGTTCGCCTTTTTTTCCAAGGCGGTTCTGGAGATTCTGCCCGATCTCGACTGGAAGCCGGATATCATCCACTGCAACGACTGGGAGACTTCACTGGTACCGGTGTATTACAACATGCTCTTCGGCGCGCGTCCCTTCTATCAGGGCATCAAGACGGTGTTTACGATCCACAACATTCAGTATCAGGGGCAGTACGGCCGCGAGATTCTGGAATATGTGCTCGGCATCGACGATTCGCACTACCGTTCCGGCTTTATGGCGATGGACGGCGACGTGAACCTGATGAAGGCCGCGATTCTCGCGGCGAGCGCGGTGACCACGGTCAGCCCGACCTATGCGGAGGAAATCCAGACGCCCTATTACGGACACCGGCTCGATGCCGTTCTGCGGCAGAACAGCTGGAAGCTGCACGGCATCCTGAACGGCATCGACATGACGGCCTTTGACCCGATGACCAATCCGCACCTTTACAAGAATTACGGGCCCAAAACACTCGAAGACAAGGTGCAGAACAAGCGGGAGCTGCTGCAGCTGTGCGGGCTGGAGGGCGAAGATGATACGCCGGTGATCGGCATCATCAGCCGCTTTGTCAGTCAGAAGGGAATGGATCTGGTTGAGGCCGTGCTGCATGATATTCTGGAGGACGACGTCCGCCTGATCGTTTTGGGCAAGGGCGACTGGCGCTACGAGCAGATGTTCCTGGAAGCCAAGCGCCTGTACCCGGCCAAGATCTCCGCATCCATCATGTTCTCGGGCGACCTTGCGGATAAGATTTATGCGGGTGCGGATATGCTCCTCATGCCGTCCCGCACCGAGCCGTGCGGCCTGGCACAGATGATCGCGATGCGCTACGGCACGGTTCCGATTGTCCGGGAGACCGGCGGCCTCCGGGATACGGTGCAGGCCTTTGTGGACTATCTCGGCACGGGCAACGGCTTTACCTTCGCAAGCTATAACGCGCATGACATGCTGCACGTCATCCGCGAGGCCTGCAATGTTTACCAGCAGAACAGGGAGGCATGGCAGCATCTGATGAAGCTTGGCATGACATCCGACTTCAGCTGGAACGTCTCCGCAGATAAATATATTGAGGTATACAAATCCCTCTGATTGGGATAAAGACACACGGGTTTGGGTGCGCTTCTTCGCAAAGTGCCACAAGAGGACCCGGCGAAGAATGATAAGGGGTTAGATTCACCATGCCAAAGACGTACACAAAGAATACCATGAAGCAGGCCATTGAAGGCAAGCTCCGACGCCATTTCAGCCGTGAGCCCGGCGAGGCTTCGATGGAGCAGATTTACGAGGCTTGTGCGTTGGTCATTCGCGATACGCTCGCGGACCACATGATCGAAACGCAAAACCGGGTAGAGGAGAACAGGGAGAGGCAGGTCCACTACCTGTGCATGGAGTTTTTGGTCGGCCGTTCTTTGCGCAACAATGCTTACAACCTCAGCCTGCTCGGGCCGATGCGGGAAGCGCTCGCAGACATGAAAGTCAATCTGTCCGACATTTTTGAGGAAGAGGCCGATCCCGGCCTCGGCAACGGCGGTCTGGGACGTCTGGCGGCGTGCTACATGGACGGCATGGCAACCATCGGCGTACACGCCACCGGCTATTCCATCCGCTATGAACACGGCATCTTCAAACAGAAAATCGTAGACGGCGAGCAGGTTGAGCTGCCGGACAGCTGGCTGGAGACCGGTGCGGTCTGGCAGATTCCGGCGATTGACGACGTGCGCGAGGTGCGCATCGGCGGCACGGTCAAAACCTACTGGAGCAGCGAGGGGCGGCTGGTTGTCGAGCACACCGACTACACCCCCGTGCTTGCAACCCCGCATGATATGCCTATCTCCGGCTACCATACCGACAACGCCTCCGTCCTGCGCCTTTGGGAGGCCAGCAGTCCGATTCCGCTTGATATGAGCCTGTTTTCCCGCGGCGAGTACCTCAAAGCGGTGGAAAAGCACGCCATGGCGGAGACCATCTCCATGGTGCTCTATCCTGAGGATAACCACCGGGAGGGGCAGTCCCTGCGTCTGAAGCAGCAGTATTTCCTGGTCTCCGCGACCATTCAGGATATCTGCGCCAAGCATAAGGCGCAGTACGGCACGCTGGAGAACTTCGCGCGGAAGCACGTGCTGCACATCAATGACACACACCCGGTGCTGGTGATTCCGGAGCTGATGCGCATCCTGATGGACGAAGAGAATATGGGATGGGATAAGGCGTGGAACATCGTCCGGCAGTCCGTGGCGTACACCAACCATACGGTGATGCCCGAGGCGCTCGAATGCTGGCCGGTCGAGCTTGTGGAATCGCTGATGCCGCGCGTGATGATGATCATCAACGAGATCAACGAGCGTTTCTGCCGTGAGCTGTGGAACTATTATCCCGGCGATTTCGGCCGCATCTCCAAAATGGCGATCGTGTCGGACAGCATCGTGCGCATGGCGCACCTTGCAATCGCGGGCAGCTTCTCGGTCAACGGCGTTTCCGAGCTGCACTCGGATATTCTGCGCGAACGGGTTTTCCACGATTTTTACCATGTCTCTCCGGCCAAGTTCCGCAACGTGACGAACGGTATCGCGCACCGCCGCTGGCTGTGCGAGGCCAACCCCGAACTGACCGCGTTCATCACCGGCCTGATCGGCGACGGCTTTATCACCCACCCCTCCGAGCTGCAGGTGCTGCGCAATTTCGGCGGGGACAAAAAGGTGCTGGAACGTCTGGCCGAGATCAAACGTCACAACAAGGAAAAGCTCGCGGCATACATCGGGGAGCACAATGGCATTCAGGTAAATCTGGATTCTATTTTCGATGTTCAGGTCAAACGCCTGCACGAATACAAGCGCCAGATGCTCAATATCCTGCATATCCTGTACCTCTACAACAAGCTGAAGGATGATCCGTCGGCGCCGTTTGTGCCGCGCACTTATATCTTCGGCTCCAAGGCTGCGCCGGGCTATGCCGTGGCCAAGCGCACGGTCAGCCTGATCAACTCGATTGCGAGCCTCATCAACAACGATCCTGCGGTCGGCGATAAGCTCCGCGTGGTATTCCTGGAGGACTACAAGGTCTCGCTGGCCGAGATGATCATGCCGGCGGCCGAGGTCTCCGAGCAGATCTCCATCGCGGGCAAGGAAGCGTCCGGCACCGGCAACATGAAGTTTATGATGAACGGCGCGCTGACCATCGGCACGATGGATGGGGCAAACGTTGAAATCTGTCAGGCGGTCGGTGAGGAGAATATCTTTATCTTCGGCATGAACGCCAAGGAGGCGGAAAACCTCGCGGAAAGCGGTACCTATTCGCCGATGACCATTTACAACAATCACGCCGGGCTCCGCCGCGTGCTGGATCAGATGCGCATCGGATTCGGCGACGGAAAGAAATATGACGGCCTGGTTACCATGCTGCTGCAGGGCAAGGGCGGTCCCGCCGACAAGTTTATGTCCCTGGCCGACTTTGATTCCTATGTCAAGGCGCAGGAGCGCGTTTCGCAGATGTATCTGCGGCCTGAGAACTGGAACTATATGTCGCTCATGAATATTGCCAACAGCGGGCGGTTCGCCTCCGACCGCTCAATCGCGGAATATGCGAAAAATATCTGGAAGGTGCACACGGATTTCGCGTTCTGATGGGATGAAGGAAACACAATGGGACTGCCTGTTTTGCGCGGGCAGTCCCTTGCGCGGTTCATGAGGAAGTAGGAGAGACCTTGTCCGCAGGCGCATGGCCCGGCCGTGGCGGCGGAAAAGGCGTACTGCTTTTTATATTTGGGAGTAGGAACCCTGCTGAGAGCGCCGCCTACGATGGCGCGCGGAATTCTCAGAAGCGTTCGTAGGGGGAGAAGGCCATAGAATGAAAGACCTGATTTACAATGCGCGGGATGAGGCGTACAAAAAACCGTACGGCGCGGTCAAGGCCGGCGAAACGGTTGCTTTTTGCCTGTACCCTGAGCGTTATCATGGCGTATACGAGGCCAGTGTTTTTATCGCGGAGGATGGCAACGAGCGGGAACAGCGCCGGATTCCTCTGCGCTGGTGCGGGATGGAAGGCAGCCGGGATCGCTATGAGGTTTCGTACCGTATGCCCCGGCCCGGGCTGTACTGGTACTATTTCCGCATTTCCACCGCGCACGGGGTATTCTATGTCAGCCGGGGGTATGGCAGCAAGGGCGAGCTGGGCGCAGAGTTGATGGGCCGTTTCCAGCTGACGGCTTATGACGGCGCCTATGCCGTTCCGCGCTGGTTCGGCGAGGGCATCACCTACAACATTTTCCCGGACCGTTTCCGCCGCACCGCGATCCCGCCCGAGAGCGGTTACCGCGCCGAGCGGCATGTGCACAAAAACTGGAACGACGTGCCGGATTACCGGCCGGATAAGCGCGGCGAAATCCTGAACAACGACTTTTTCGGCGGCAGTCTTGCGGGCATCACGGAAAAGCTGGACTATCTGGAAAGCCTGCGGGTCAGCACACTGTACCTCAACCCGGTCTTTGAAGCATTCTCGAATCACCGCTACGATACGGGTGATTACATGAAGATTGATCCGATGCTGGGCACCGAAGACGATTTTTCCAGGCTGTGCGAGGAAGCCGGTGCGCGCGGCATGCGCGTCGTGCTGGACGGCGTATTCAATCACACGGGTTTTGACAGCCGGTATTTTAACGGCCGCGGCCATTATGACGGGCTGGGCGCGTACCAGTCCAAGGATTCGCCGTATTTCGACTGGTTTGATTTTCAGCGGTGGCCGGACAAATATTCATCCTGGTGGGGCATTTATACGCTGCCGCAGGTGCGGGAAAACAGCCCGGACTATGTCAATTATATCATCGAAGACGAGGACAGCGTCATCCGGCACTGGCTGCGGCTGGGTGCGTCAGGGTGGCGGCTGGACGTGGCCGACGAGCTTCCGGACTGGTTTATCCGGAAGCTGAACGCCGCCGTCAAGCAGGAAAAGCCGGACGGACTGGTGCTCGGCGAGGTCTGGGAGGACGCGTCCAACAAAATCGCGTACGACGAGCGCCGCCGTTATTTTCAGGGCGGCGAGCTGGACAGCGTCATGAACTATCCGCTGCGCGACGCTATCCTGGGCTTTCTGGCGGGCGATTCGGCGGAGCACTTTGCCGAGCACATCGAGACGCTGCGCGAAAACTACCCGCGCGATATTTTCTACAACCTGATGAACATTATCGGCACGCACGACACCGCACGCATCCTCTCCATGCTCGGCGGCGAGCCGGATATCTGGCAAAAGGACCGCGATTACCGCGCGGCCCATCAGCTGCCGCCCGGCGTGCTGGAGGGCGCGCGCCGCCGCCTGCGTATCGCGGCGATCCTGCAATTCACCATGCCGGGCTCGCCCTGCATTTACTATGGCGACGAAGCCGGACTGCAGGGGTATGAAGACCCCTTCAACCGCCGCACCTATCCGTGGGGACATGAGGATCCGGAAATCCTGTCGTTCTACCGCATGCTGTGTCAGGCGCGGGATGAAAGCGAGGCGCTACGCTCCGGAGAGCTGCACTTTCTGGAGACTGAGAAGGGCGTGCTGGTATACGCAAGATGTGTCGGCGAGGAGTGCGTCGCGGTCACGGTAAACCGGGAGCGGGATACCCGCACGGTGTACCTGCCCTGCCTCGCCGCAGAGGATCTGCTGCGCGGCGGCAGCGCGTACACAATCGGGGACGAGGAGCGCGGCACGCCGGTCATTCTGGAACCGGAAAGCGCCATGCTCCTGCGGTGCGAGGGGCTGCTGTGCGAAAACTGCGCGTATCTTTCATAGAAAAACAGAGGAGAAAACAGCGATGAATTTTACGGAAAAGACATTGACGAGTGCATATCAGTTTGAGGGCCGCATCATGAAGGCGCGCGTGGATACCGTGCTCCTTCCAAACGGCCGGGAGGCGTACCGCGAGGTCTGCGAGCACGTCGGCGGCGTCGGCGTGCTGCCGATTGACGCGGAGGGGAACGCCGTTCTGGTGCGGCAGTTCCGGTATCCTTATGGCGAGGTGCTGCTTGAGATTCCCGCGGGTAAAATTGACCAGGGGCCGGAAGGGCACCTGGCCTGCGGCATCCGCGAGCTGCGGGAGGAAACCGGCTATACGGCGGGCCGCATGATCTACATGGGGGAGGTATATCCGTCCCCCGGCTTTTTGACGGAGGTTCTGCACCTTTACTGCGCGCTGGATCTGCAAAGCGGCGCATGCGACCCGGACGAGGATGAGTTTGTGGAGACGGTGCGCATGCCGTTTGCCGAGCTGGAAAGGCTGGTGGCCAACGGCTCCATTCGCGACGGCAAGACCATTGCGGCGGTGTGCAGGGCGCGGCTTATGGGCCTGGTTTAAGCGTGGGGAGGTTCTCAGTGAAAAAGAGCAAAATTCTGATTGTCGAGGATGAAACGGCGATCGCGGATATTCTCGCCTTCAATCTGGAGCGGGAGGGTTACTGCACCGAAACGGCGTATGACGGCACGGACGGCCTGAGAAAGGCGCTGGAGGGCGACCCCGCCCTGATCCTGCTTGACGTCATGCTGCCCGGTCTGGACGGATTTGAGGTCTGCCGCCGCGTGCGCGAGCAATCCGAGGTACCCATTCTTATGCTGACCGCGCGCGAAGAGGAGACGGACAAAATCGCCGGACTCGAGCTGGGCGCGGACGATTACATCACGAAGCCGTTTTCCATGCGCGAGCTGATCGCGCGCGTGCGCGCGAATATGCGCCGGCAGACGGTCAAAGAGGCCGCGGACGGGCCGGAGCGCTGCCTTACGGGCGCGCTGACCATCTGCGAGGAAAAGAACGAGATCTGCAAAAACGGCAAGCCGTTGGATCTCTCCGTGCGCGAGTACGAAATTATCACCTTTCTGGCGTCCGCGCCGGATAAGGTCTTTTCCCGCGAGGAGCTGATGGAAAAGGTGTGGGGGTATGAATACTACGGCGATCTGCGCGCGGTGGATGTCGCCATCCGCCGCCTGCGGGAGAAAATTGAGGACAACCCGGCGCAGCCGCAGTACATCATCACCAAACGCGGGTTGGGCTACTATTTGTCCTCCGGCAACTGACAGAGATTTCGCCGGAAGGGGACGAAAAAGATATGTTTCGCAGCCTGCATATGAAGCTGGTGCTCATCCTGATACTGCTCATTGTTTCGGTCATGGCGGTGGTCGGCACCTTTCTGATCAACAGCATCAGCAACTTTTATTTTGAAGATTTCCGCCAGCAGGTCAGTGAGGTTTTCACACGCGATCTGCTGACTGAGCTTGGGCAGACCGCACAGGGGGACGACGGCGCGGAAAAGCTCTATGAAAAGCTGTCCTATTATGCCGGGCCGCTCGGGCTGGACAACTACCGCAACTACTATATCCTGGACGGTGAGGGCCGCTTCGTCGCTGGCTCCAACCAGGCGGTCGGCAGCGAGCTGCGGGCCAACCCGAACATTATTGCGGCGATGGCCGGACGCGTCGGGGCCAACGGCTCCATGGCGGACAGTTATATGGACGTCGCCATCCCCATCCAGGGGGACAAGCCCTATATTATTTATATCCGTGACACCAAGGAGGATATCCAGTCGCTGACCTGGCGCTTTTTCGCCATTGTCATGCAGGCGATGCTGTTCGGTCTGCTGGTTGCGATCCTGCTTAGTTTTCTGCTGTCCAAAACCATCACCACGCCGATTGAGAATATCACGAAAAGCGCGCAGCACGTTGCGGCCGGCGATTTCGGGCAGATGATCCCGATCCAGTCGAGCGACGAAATCGGTGAGCTGACGCGCACGTTCAATAACATGTCGCAGGTACTCAAAACCACGCTTGAAGAGGTGCAGGGCGAGCGCGACAAGCTCAATACCCTGTTCCTGCACATGACGGACGGCGTCGCGGCCTTCACGACCGACGGCCGGATTATCCACGTCAATCCGGCCACGGAACGCCTGCTCGGCGTGACTTTCCGCGAGGACATGACGTTTAACGAAATGTTTCGCGGCATCGCGCTGCCGAACGGAGAGGATGCCGCCAAGCAAGGCTATGTCCAGACCGAAATCCACCGCCATAGCCGCACGCTGAACGTGCTGTTTGCGCCTTATGGCGGCACGAATGACGGCGGCATCATGGCGGTCATCCACGACATCACCGAGCAGCGCAAGCTGGACGACGCACGGCGCGAGTTTGTTGCGAACGTGTCGCATGAGCTGCGCACGCCGCTGACCAACATCAAGAGCTATACCGAAACGCTGGTGGACGCGGCGGGTGAGCTGCCGCCTGAGACCGAGGTCAAATTCCTCGGCGTCATCTCAAACGAGGCCGACCGCATGACGCGCATTGTCAAGGATCTCCTGACCCTGTCCAAGCTCGACTACGGGCGTATGGATCTGCACTTCACGCGGTTTTCGCTGCGCGAAATGCTGGACAGCGTGCATGCAGCCATGTCGCTCGCGGCCAAGGACAACGGGCACGAGTTGCTGCTCAGGCTTACGGGCCGTCTGCCCGATATGGTCGGCGACCGTGAGCGGCTGGAGCAGGTGGTGGTCAATCTGCTGTCCAACGCGGTCAAATATACGCCGCGGGGCGGCACGATTTATTTATCCGCTGCCATGCGTGACGACAGTCATGTCACGATACAGGTGCGGGACAATGGCATGGGTATCCCGAAGGAGGATATCCCGCGGCTGTTTGAACGCTTTTACCGCGTGGATAAGGCGCGCTCGCGTGAAAAGGGCGGCACCGGACTCGGACTTGCAATCGCCAGAGAAATGGTCGAGGCGCACAAGGGCACGATCCATCTGGAGAGCGAACTGGACGTCGGGACGACGGTCACGATTGTCCTGCCGGTCGATCTGCCCCTCGGCGGAGAGAAAAACGTATGAAAAAGCAAAAGTCATTCAAAAATACACTTAAAAACGCTGCACTGGTTGTATTGACACTGTTACTCGCCGTTCTGATCTCGCTTACCTGGAGCACCGGGTTGAGCCGCGACGATATCCCGCTGGATTCTCCTTTCGCGCGGCTCTATGCGCTGCTGCCGTTCGCCGACAGCGGTTACGTGCAGCGCGCGGGAGACACCCCGGCAGCCTATCCGTCCGGCATCGCGATGACGGCGGCGGACGGCCTGCGCGGCGCATTTTATAACGAGGCGGCCGAAGGCGGGCTGTACGACATGGTGCGCCCGCTCTGGGCCGCCGCGCTTGTTGAGGCGCGCGGCTTTGAAAGCGCGGCCGTGGACGACCTGCGCGCCGCGCTTTCGGGGGAGGACACGCTCCTGCTCTCTTATAACGGCAGTCTGCCGCTAAGTCTGCTTGCAGGCTGGATGGGCGCGGACGGATCCCGCGTGGCGGAATATGACGTGAACGCACTGGTGCTTACGCGCAGCGGCATGCTGTTTGTCCGTGACGGATCCAATGGACGGCTCTACCGGACCCAGGAGCGGATGCCGGTGAACGAAGCGGTATGGGAAAAGACGGCGGAAGGCGTGAGCGCGCCTCTCTGTGCCTATGCGGGTACGCTGGAGCAGTCGGACTATGGCTCGCTCCTGCCGGAAACGCTGGTGCCATCCGCCCCCGCCGCCTACGACATTCTGCAAACCCGCATCCCGGCGTTTGGCGATCCTTCAAGCGGCGACAGTCTGCAGACGCTGCTGGGCGCCTTCGGCTACGATCCGTATGTGCAGAGTTATACGGAGAATGACGGCACAACACAGGTCTTCGTGGAAAATTTCAGTTCGCTGCGCGTTTCCAGGGAGGGTGTGGTCAATTTTAAAGCCAACTCGCTGAATGGGGCGCTGCCGGTCTACCAGGAGGGAGAGGCAGGGCGTGCGGAAGCGATCGCGGCACAGATCGATTACGCGCACGAGGTGCTGAGCGCCGCGCTGGGAGCAATCGGCTCCGTCATCCCGGCGGAGCTGCAGAGTATACAGTACGATAGCGAGGCAGGCATCTGCAACCTGGAATTCGCCCAGGCGGCAGGCGGCGTAATGATTCGGCGCCAGGACGCGCCGCTTGCGCGCTTCACCTTTCAGGGCGGCGTGCTTGTGGCGGCCGAACTTTCCCTGCGGGACTACACGCCCACAGGAGAAAAGCTGTTTGTCCTGCCGGTGCGGCAGGCTGCGGCGGCGCTGCGGCAGGACGGGCGGCGGCAATACCTTGTAGCATACACAGACGTGGGCAGCGGGCGGCTGACTGCGGCGGCTTACAGCAGAGATTGGGGGAGCAGCGGTGCAGTGGGATAGAGTAAAGAGCATACTGCTGGTCATCCTGCTTCTGGTGGATGGCTTCCTCCTGGCCGGCCTTGCGGGCCGTTATATTATGACGGAATGGCGGCAGAGAACACTGCTCGAGGACATTGAAATTGTGCTGGCGCGGTATGAGGTGACCTGTGGAGAGGGGCTCCGCATACCGGAGCAGCGCAATATGATCGCGCTTGAAGCAGACCGCAGCCGGCCGGCGGAGGAAGCGTTCGCGGAGGCGGTGCTGACGGGCACGGTGCAGCGCACCGAGCGCGAGGACGGGCAGACCGTTTTTGAGGGGGATAACGGCACGGTGCGCTGGCAGCCGGACGGCACGGTGTACGCAGCCTTCACGCCGAAGGACACGGATATGCCGGGCACCGCCGGAGAGATGAAAAAAGCAGCGACCGCGCTGTTCACCGAGTGCGGCGTATCGCTTACCGGCGGTACGCTGAAAGCCGATCTGGAGCGCGGCACGGTTACATTGACCGTACCAATCGCGGGTATGCCGGTGTTCAACCGGTCGCTCACGACCACGTGGAAGGGCGAAGGGCAGATTACTCTGGAAGGTCAGTGGTTTTTCGGCATGCCCTATGCCACGACCGCCGACCGGGAACGCCTGTGCAGCGCGGAGGACGCGCTGCTTCAGGTCGCGCGCGGCGCGTCCGGGCAGGGGAAGGTCGGGCGCATCGACAGCATTGCGCTGGGCTATCGCATAGATAACGGAGCAGGCGCGCGGCTGCAGCTTTTGCCGTACTGGAGGGTACAAACGGACAAGGGCGCCGTTTTCGTCGATGCGCTCAAATAAAGCAGGCGCAGCTTTGCAAATATCGGCCATAAAGCGTGAAAATAGTTTTGATTTTCCAAGGCCGGTGTGTTAAAATAAAAGCCATGCAGACAGTGACAAACATTGGTCACACAAAAGAAGAGAATGGAATAGGATGGAGTAATCGACAGCCGTTTTGAGGCTGGCGCCCAACCAATCTATAAGGAGTAGATAGGCTTGACGAAATATATCATTAACGGCGGTAAACCTCTCAATGGAGAGGTGACGATCAGCGGGGCAAAAAATGCGGCGGTGGCCATTATTCCGGCCGCGCTGCTTGCGGACGGCCCGTGCAGAATCGAAAATATTCCCAAGATCATCGACGTGACCCTTCAGCTCGAGATCCTGCGGGAGTTGGGCGTAAAAATTCGGCTGCTGAACAGCACCACAGTGGAGATCGGCGGCGCAGTGATAGGCGGCAACACGGTTCCTTACGAGCTGATGCGTAAGCTCCGCGCTTCCTACTACCTCATTGGCGCGTTACTTGGAAAATATCACCATGCGGAAGTTGCGATGCCGGGCGGCTGCAACTTTGGCGGCATTCGCCCGATCGATCAGCATCTCAAGGGTTTCCGTGCGCTCGGCGCAACCATTGAGACGAAAGAGGGCGGTTACATCGTTGCGGACGCACCCGGTGGACTGAAGGGCGGCCACGTGTATTTCGACGTGGTTTCGGTCGGGGCGACCATGAACATCATGCTGGCCGCCGTGCTTGCGGAGGGCCAGACCGTTATTGAAAACGCCGCGAAAGAGCCGCATATTGTCGATCTGGCGAACTTCCTCAACGCAATGGGCGCGGACGTCAAGGGCGCCGGCACCGACATTATCAAGATCCGCGGCGTGCAGCAGCTGCAGGGCTGTACCTATTCCATCATCCCCGACCAGATTGAGGCCGGCACCTTCATGGCGGCGGTTGCGGCGACCGGCGGCCAGGTGCTGATTAAGAACGTCATCCCGAAGCATCTGGAGTGCATCACGGCAAAGCTCACCGAAATGGGCGTTGAGATCGACGAGTTTGACGACGCGCTGCTTGTGCGCCGTACGGGCGAGCTGGTCAAAACCAACGTCAAAACGCTGCCGTATCCCGGATTCCCGACCGACATGCAGCCCCAGCTGACGACGGCGCTGTGCCTTGCGCAGGGTACCAGCATTATCACTGAGGGCGTGTGGGATAACCGCTACCGTTACACGGAGGAGCTGTGCCGCATGGGCGCGAATATCCATGTGGACGGTAAGATCGCCGTGGTCGAGGGCGTTGAGGCCTTTAAGGCGGCTCCGGTGCGTGCGTATGACCTGCGCGCGGGCGCGGCAATGGTGATCGCCGGCCTCGCGGCCCGGGGCGTGACCCAGGTCGAGCAGGTGACCAATATTGAGCGCGGTTATGAGAATCTGGTGGAGAAATTCCAGGCGCTCGGCGC
Source organism: Intestinibacillus sp. (assembly GCA_050255995.1). Taxonomy (GTDB): domain Bacteria; phylum Bacillota; class Clostridia; order Oscillospirales; family Butyricicoccaceae; genus Intestinibacillus. Next base: position 14,496 of record JBFWIM010000002.1, on the reverse strand, counting down.
GGATATGTACCGCGCGGAGATTCCGGAGGGCGAGATTTCCCTGCCGGAGGCGAAATAAAAAGAAAAGCAGGGCGGGGACGCGGCGACGACGTCCCTGCGCCCTGTTTTTACAGGAGAGCGCATGGAAAAACGGTATTATTACAGCATAGCGAGCGGGTCGAGCGGCAACTGCGGGCTTTATGTCAGCGGCGGCACGGCGGTGCTGTTTGATTTGGGGGTGTCGGTGCGCCGCTTGCGGCAGGCGCTTGCCACCCTTGAACTGGACGTGCCCGACCTCACCGGGGTGCTGATTACGCATGAGCATATGGATCACGTCAAGGGCCTTGCGACCTTTGTGAAAAAGTACGACGTGCCGCTTTTTGCGACCCGGCCGACGGCGGACGCGCTGACGCGCAAAACACCGCTTGCGGCGGACAAGCTGCGCCCGTTTTTCGGCGGCGAGACGTTCGCGCTCGGCAGCCTGTCCGTGCAGTCCTTCCTGACGCCGCATGATGCGGCGGAGAGCGTCGGCTATGTGCTGCGCAGCGACCGGCATGCCTTTGGTTTTGCGACCGATCTTGGATTCATGCCGTCGCAGGTCAAGCAGAAGCTGCTCGGCTGCGACACGGTCGTGCTCGAGTCCAACCACGATCCGGTCATGCTGCAAAACGGCCCGTATCCATGGCCGCTGAAGCAGCGGGTCGGCGGCGCGCAGGGGCATCTTTCCAATCCGGACTGTGCGGTCTGCGCGGCGCAACTGGCACGGAGCGGCACCCGAACGCTCATCCTTGCGCACCTGAGCGAGCACAACAACACCCCGCTCACCGCATACCGCGAGACGCGGCAGGCGCTTGATGGCTGCGGCGCGGCGTGCGAGGTGTACATAGCGCCCAAGGGCTCGATGGAGGAACCGATATTGCTGCCGGCCGAGGAGGCGCGGGTATGCTGTCTGTAAAACTGCTGTGCATCGGGAAGCTCGGGGAAAAATTCTGGGCGGAAGCCGTGCGCGAATATGAAAAGCGGCTCTCGGGGTACTGCAAACTGGAGATCACCGAGCTGCCGGAGCAGCGGTTGCCGCAGTCGCCCACGGCGGGTGAAATTTCCACCGCGCTCGCGAAGGAGGCCGACGCCATCCGTGCTAAAATTCCGCAGGGCGCTTCCGTGGTCGCGCTGTGTATTGAGGGGCAGGAGTTGTCCAGCGAGGCGTTTGCGGACAGACTTGGCACGATGGCCACGCACGGCGTTTCCCGGCTGTGCCTGCTGATCGGCGGTTCCTGCGGTCTTGATGAAGGCCTGAAAAGGGAAGCCGCGCTGCGGCTGTCCATGTCGCCCATGACGTTCCCGCACCATCTCGCACGCGTCATGGCGCTGGAGCAGCTGTACCGCGCGCTGAACATTCTCGCGGGCGGGAAATATCACAAATAGAAATACAGACAAAAAAATCCGTCTCCATTTCTGGAGGCGGATTTTGTGCGTCTAAAACTCAGATGACATAGAGCTCGACCGTTTCATAAACCTCGTAAACTTTTTTCAGGGTGGCCATTTCTGTGCCGGGTAGGCGGGCACACGCGCGTCCGGCGGCAACGGCGAACTTTGCGATCTCGTCGAGCTTGATATTCTGACGCATGCCGTTGGCAATCGCCGCGACCATGGAATCGCCGGTGCCGACCGCGCCTTCTTCCGCGATTTTGGGGTTGGTGTTGGCAAAAAGGGGCTCCGGACTGTCCTTGGAGACAAAAACCGCGCCTTCCTGCCCCATGGAAACGCAAACTGTCCGTGCGCCCATATCGAGCACCTTGCGCGCGTTCGCCGCGACAATTTCGGGATCGACAGCGGGCGGGCAGCCGACCACATCCGCCAACTCAAATACGTTGGGCTTGATACAGTCTGGCTCATACTTCAGCGCCTCGAGCAGCCATTCACCCTCCGCGTCGACGATCAGGCGGCAGCCCGCGTCCTTGATGGCGCGGCACAGCTTGCCGAAATTTTTGAGCGTAAAGCCGGGGGGCGTGCTGCCGGTGACGACAAAAATGTTCTCCGGGTCGAGATAGAGCTGAACGCGCTCAAGGAACCGCAGGAAATCGCCGTCGGAAATCTTGTCGCCGGGCTCGTTGATCTCGGTGTGTTCACCCGCGGAATCGATGATCTGGATGTTGACGCGGGTCTGGCCGCAAACGTCCACAAAGTCGTGGTGAATATCCATGGAGGTCAGCGCGTCTTTGAGCGCGCGGCCGTTGGTACCGGCGGAGAAGCTGAGCGCGACGCTGTCGCCGCCGATCGCTTTGATTGCGCGGGAAACGTTGATGCCTTTTCCGCCCGGCTCGACATGGCTGCCGATCGCGCGGTTGAGCTTGCTGGGCTGCAGGGGCTTGTCGATCCGCAGCGTGCGGTCGATCGCCGGGTTCAAGGTAATCGTGATAATCATGGGACATGGCCTCCTGGATCATTTATCACATCGCCGCAAAGCGGCATTTTCATTCATCTTCTATTTTACCTAAAAAAAACGCTTCTGTAAATTAAAATTTACAGAATTCGCCGAGGTCCGCCGCCCCAAATTTCCCCTTCGGACAAGCGTTTCTTTACGCTATCCTATGCGCGCTGCCTCTGTGATATGCCCAGCGCGCCCGCCTGTCCCGGGAAGAAAAAAGCAGAGCCGCCGCGAGGCATCTCCTGCCCGCGGCGGTCTCAGCCTTCCCGTTCGATTTCGCCGAGCAGCTTGCAGTCCTGCTTATCGCGCGGTTGAAACGCCGCATACAGATCCGGCCGGTCCCGCCGGGTGCGTAGCAGCGACATCCTGCGCCGCCAGCGCACGATATTGGCGTGGTGGCCGGAGAGCAGTACGTCCGGCACCGCGCGCCCGCGCCAGTTTTCCGGACGGGTGTAGTGCGGATGCTCGAGCAGTCCGTCCCAGTGGCTTTCCTCGGTAAACGCTTCCTCATCCGGCAGCACGCCGGGCACCATGCGGCAGACCGCATCCGCAACGGCCATCGCCGGAATCTCGCCGCCCGTCAGGACAAAGTCGCCGATCGAGATTTCCTCATCCACGCAGGCGTCGATAAAGCGTTGGTCAATGCCCTCGTAATGGCCGCATACAAGAATGAAACGTCCCTTGGAGAGCAGCTGACGCGCCTTTTCCTGCGTAAACGGCTTGCCCTGCGCGGAAAGCAGCACCGTGTGCACCGGCTCGCCGCGTGTCAACGCGTCGTGACAGCGGTAGAGCGGCTCGGCCAGCATGACCTGCCCGCGCCCGCCGCCGTAGGGGGCGTCGTCCGCTTTGCGGTGACGGCCCTCCGCCCAGTCGCGGATATTGACGGCGCGCACGCGCACCAGACCCCTGTCCTGTGCGCGGCCGATAATGCTTTCCCGCATGACCGCGCTGATCATACCGGGGAACAGGGTCATAATGTCAATTTTCATCGAGCAGCCCCTCGATCGAGCGGATTGTGATGCGTCCCTGATCCAGATCGACACTTTCGAGAAACGGCTTGATGGCGGGCACGTAGGCGCGGCGGCCGTCGCCCCGGTCGATCTCGTACAGATCGTGCGCCGGGTTTGTCGTGATGACGTCGCGCAGCCGGCCGATGACGTGTTCCGTCCGTGCGTCGAGCACCTCGAACCCCAGAATGTCCTGTATAAAGACCAGATCCCCGGGCAGCTCGACGTCCTCGCGGCGCAGATACAGCACCTTCTGCCGGAGCGTTTCGGCCTGTTCCATGTTTGTCACGCCGTTCAGCCGCATGATGACGCAGCCCCTGTGCACATAGGCCTTCAGCACCTTGACCGGGGAGCCGTCCTCCCAGTACAGGGTGTCAAAGTCGGTCAGCACCTCGGGGCTGTCGCACCAGGACTGCACCTTGACTTCGCCGGCGACGCCGTGGGTGTTGACGATCTGCCCGGCTTCGAGAAATTCTTTTTGCATAGCTTCCTCCGGATAACGAAAAGACCTGTCAAAGACAGGTCTTTTAAAATATCAGTCGCAGATTTCGACCGACACTTTTTTGTTCTCGCGATTGCCCGCCGCCTTCATCAGGGTGCGGATCTCTTTTGCGATGCGGCCGTGGCGGCCGATGACGCGGCCCATGTCGCCCTGCGCGACGCGCAGCTCGTAAACGACCTCGTCACCCTCGATGGTTTCGGTAATAGCAATGGCATCCGGCTCGGTGACCAGATTTTTCACGATGTAGGTTAATAATTCTTTCATTGATATAACCTCACTCATCCTTACAGCACGCCGGCCTTCTTGAGGATATCGCGTACGGTATCAGTCGGCTGCGCACCGTTCTTGATCCACTGCTGCGCGCGCTCGCTGTCCACCTTTACTTCGGCGGGAGAAATGAGGGGATTGTAGGTGCCGATCTCCTCGATGAAGCGGCCGTCACGCGGGTAACGGGAATCGGCAACAACGATGCGGTAGAACGGAGCCTTCTTAGCGCCCAGTCTGCGAAGTCTGATTTTTACCATGATTTTCACCTCCTTGAAAATAGGATAAATTCTATTTGTAATGATAAATTACAAGCGTTTTAGAACGGCAGCTTGAGGCCGCCGAGACCGGGGAGGCCCTTTTTCTTCTTGCCCTTGGTGCGGCGCTGCATGCCGGTGATCTGTTTCGTCATCTTCTGCATCATTTCGAACTGCTTGAGCAGGCGGTTGATCTCCTCGATCTTGAGCCCGCAGCCCGCCGCGATGCGCTTTTTGCGGGAGAAGTTAATGACCTGCGGATTGTCGCGCTCCTTGGGCGTCATGGAAAGGATGATCGCCTCGGTGTGCGCGAGCGCCTTTTCATCGACCTGTGCGCCTGCAAGCGCTTTCGCGTCCACGCCCGGGAGCATGGAGAGCATTTCCTGCATGGAGCCCATGTTTTTCATCTGTTTGAGCTGCTCATAAAAATCGGTCAGCGTCAGGCGGCCGGCGCGCAGTTTTTTCTCCAGCTCGACGTTCTGCTTCTGGTCAAAGTTCTGCTGAGCCTTTTCGATGAGCGTCAGCACGTCGCCCATGCCGAGGATGCGCGAGGCCATACGGTCGGGGTGGAACGGCTCGATGTTGTCGAGCTTTTCGCCCGTGCCCGCGAACTTGATCGGCTTGCCGGTAACGGCCTTGACCGAGAGGGCCGCGCCGCCGCGGGCGTCGCCGTCCATCTTGCTCATGAGCACGCCGTCGATGCCAAGCGCTTCGTCAAACGTCTGCGCGACGTTGACTGCGTCCTGACCGGTCATCGCGTCGACGACCAGCATGATCTCGGTGGGGTGAACCTCGGCCTTGATGTTTTTCAGCTCATCCATGAGCGCCTCGTCGATGTGGAGACGGCCCGCGGTGTCCAGAAAGACAAGGTCGTAGGCGTTTTTGCGGGCGTGGTCTACGCCCGCTTTCGCAATGGCGACCGGGTCGCCCTGCCCCATGTCAAAGACCGGGATATCGAGCTGCTTGCCAACGACCTTGAGCTGATCGATCGCGGCGGGGCGGTACACGTCGCACGCGACGAGCAGGGGACGGCGCTGCTGCTGCTTCCGCAGAAGCGCGGCAAGCTTGGCGCAGTTCGTGGTTTTACCTGCGCCCTGCAGGCCGACCATCATGACGATCGTCGGGGGCTGCGGCGCGATGGTGATGCGGGTATTCTGGCCGCCGAGCAGTGCGGTCAGTTCCTCGTTTACAATTTTAATGACCTGCTGCGCGGGGGAAAGGCTTTCGAGGATTTCAGCGTCCGTCGCCTTTTCGGTAACGGTTTTGACGAAGTCCTTGGCGACCTTAAAGTTGACGTCGGCCTCCAGTAGGGCGAGACGGATCTCGCGCATGGCCTCTTTAACGTCGGCCTCTGTCAGGCGGCCGCGGCTGCGCAGCTTTTTAAAGGCGGATGAGATTTTTTCGGTAAGACCTTCAAATGCCATGGGTGCCTCCCGTCGGTCAGGCGGACCGCATTTCAGCCGGACATAGCCTTGATGCACTGCTCCATATGGGAGATCAGCCGGGCCAGATCCTGGTTGCGGTATTTGTTGATGTTGATCAGATGAATTTCGCGAAGGTCGGCGGCAAGGGACTCTACATTGGCCTCGATGCGGCCGTAACGCGCGACCAGCCCGAGCTTTTCCTCCATTTCGCGCAGCGTGTGTTCCGCGCGGACAACCGCGTCGCGCACCCCCTGGCGGGTGATGCCGGCGTGCTCGGAGATTTCGGCGAGGGACAGGTCTTCGTTATAGTAGAGGTCAAACAGCTCGTGCTGCTTTTCCGTCAGGATATCGCCGTAAAAATCAAACAGCAGACACATTTCGAAAGGCTTGTTTTTCATAAAGCCCACCTCCGGACTGTAAAGCCGATTGCCTTTACAACTACAACGTTAATTATATTACAGGAAACGCCTCTTTATGTCAAGAGTATTTTTCGGAAAATTGGGGAAAATACCGAAAACGCGCCAAATGCAGGGCGCGCTGCTCTGGACTTTGCGCCGCAAACACGCTATACTGGAGAACAGAAACTTATTTTTTCCGAAAAGAGGAAAGCATATGCAGAACAGCTTGAGGAAAACGGTCGCGCCCGGTGTGCGGCTGACCATCCTTCCGACGGACAAATTCAAAACCTCGGTCATGAGCGCGTGCCTGCTCCTGCCGCTCGGCGGGGCGCATGCCGCGGAGCATGCCGCGCTGACACGCGTGCTGCGCCGCGGCACCGCGCAGTACCCGGACATGCAGTCGCTCGGCGGCGCGCTGGACGCGCTGTACGGCGCGCGGGTCGAGCCGTCCATCCGCAAGCGCGGCGAAACGCTTGCCATCGGCTTCATCTCCGACGTGATCGACGAGACCTACGCCATGAACGGCGCGGGGCTGACCGCACGTGCGGCCGAGCTGCTCATTTCCTTCTGGAAGCAGCCCTTCCTGATGGGGGGCGTATTCAGCCCGGACTATGTCGCGGGCGAGCGCGAGAACCTGGCTGACCGCATCGAAGCGCTCAAAAACGATACCCGCGCCTATGCTGTGCGCCGCCTTTATGAGCTGATGTGCGCGGACGAGACCTTTGGACAGAGCGAGCTCGGCACGGTAGAGGGCGCGCATGCCATTTCCCCGCAAACCTTATATAAGGTATATGCCGGCGCGCTTGAGGGCGCGTGCGTCGAACTGTTTTACTGCGGCGCCATGGCGCCCGCAGCGGTTGAGGAGGCCTTTTCCAGGGCATGGGGCGCCCGGGCGCAGGGCGAATTCCGCACGCCCGGCACCCGCGTCATCGCCCGTCCGGCGGCGGACCCGCGCACGGTGGTGGAGGAGATGGATGTGCGGCAGGGCAAGCTGTCGCTCGGCTTCCGCACCGGCATCACGGGTGCGGACGAGGCTTATCCCGCGCTCATGCTCTTCAACACGGCCTTCGGCGGCTCCACCAGCTCCAAACTGTTTTTGAATGTGCGTGAGCGGCTGAGCCTGTGCTACTATGCCTCTTCGTCGCTGGAGAAGCACAAGGGCGTGCTCGCGGTAACCTCCGGTATTGAAAACGAGAGCTACGAGGCCGCGCGGCAGGAAATTCTGCGCCAGATGCAAGGCATTCAGCATGGCGGCCTGTCCGACGACGAGGTCGAGGCGGCGCGCCGCACGGTGCTGAATGCACTGCAGGCGATGCAGGACAGCCCGGCGCAGCTAGAGGATTTCTGGCTCGGCCAATCGGTCGCCGGATTGGAGTGGAGCCCGGACGACCTTGCCGCGCGCATCCGCGCGGTCACACGCGACGAAATCATCGCCGCCGCAAGCCAGGTGCGTCTGGACACGGTGTATTTCCTGAAAGGGGTGGGCAAGTAATGGAAAAGCAGTTTGAAACGCTCCATGAACGCATGCTGACCGAAACGCTGCCGAACGGCCTGCGGATTTTCTATTTCCCCAAGCCCGGCTTTTCCAAGACCTTCGCCGTGCTGGCGACCGATTTCGGCTCGGTGGATGAGAGCTTCACGCTGGACGGCGTGCGCCGCGATACGCCGACCGGCGTCGCGCACTTCCTTGAGCACAAGATGTTCGAGGACAAAGACGGTAACGCGCTGCAGAAGTTCGCGGCGACCGGCGCGTCACCCAACGCCTTCACCAGCCACACCATGACGGCCTACCACTTCACCTGCACGGACAGCTTTGAGAAGAATCTCGAAATTCTGCTGAAGTTCGTCTACACGCCTTATTTCACCGACGAGAACGTCGAAAAGGAAAAGGGCATCATCGGGCAGGAGATCGGCATGATGGACGACACGCCTGACTGGCAGGCCATGGTTGGCATGTACGAAGGGCTGTATCACGAGCACCCGGTGCGCCGTTCCATCGCGGGCAGCGTGGAGAGCATCGCGCAGATCACACCCGAGACGCTGTTTGCCTGCCATAAGGCGTTTTACAGCCCGTCGAATATGGCGCTTGTCGTGGTGGGCACGGCGGATTTTGATACAATTTGTAATATGGCGAAGGAATATTCCCCGAAGGAGAGCACTGCGGTCGGGGAGCGGCACTATGGGAAGCGGCATGCGGACGTAAATCAGGCCGAAGTCGTACGGCAGATGCAGGTGTCCATCCCGACATTCCTGCTCGCGATCAAGGACGACGCGGTGCCGGAGGGCGAAAGCCGTCGCCGCCGCGCCATCGTCACCGATATCGCGCTGCGGCTGCTGTGCGGCAAAACCGCCCCGCTTTACGCGCGCCTGTACGAAGAGCGTCTGATCAACGCGAGCTTCGACAGCGAATATCAGCTCCTGCCGGAGGCGGCCTGCGCTGTCTGCGGCGGCGAGAGCCAGGATCCCCGCGCGGTGCGCGACGCGGTTGCGGCGGAGATTCACCGGCTGGCGGAGGCCGGCGTGGACGACGCCGTATTTGAGCGCGCCCGCCGCGCGTCGTTTGGGTTGCTGCTGCGTTCGCTCGACAGGCCGGAGGAATACGCCAGATTACAGGTGGAGGCTTGCTTCGGCGGCGAAGACCTGCTCGATTTTCCGGCGGTTTATGACAGTGTGACCGCGGACGACGTGCGCGCGTGCTATGCGCGCTGGGCAAAGCCGGACCGCTTGACCCTGTCGATTGTCGAGCCGCGCGTATAAGCGCTGGGAAGGGACGGACAGCAGTATGGAACATGTCATTTCATTCCCCGGTCTGGGGCTCACCCTGCATTTAAACCGTATCGCGTTCAGCGTTTTGGGCAAGGGCATATACTGGTACGGCATTATTATCTGCACCGGGTTCATATTGGCGGCGCTTTATGTGAATCACCGGGTCAGGGATTACGGCCTGACCTCCGACAACCTGTTTGACGTGCTGATCATCGCGGTGCCAGTCAGTATTGTTTTTGCCCGCATCTATTATGTTTTATTTCAGTGGCAGGACTATAAGGACAATCCGATCGAAATCATCAAAACCTGGCACGGAGGCATCGCGGTTTACGGCAGTATCATCGGCGCGGTGCTCGTCATAGTGCTCTTTGGAAAAGTGAAGAAGCTCAGCATTCCGGGCATGCTGGACCTCGCGGCTTTTGGACTGCTGATTGGGCAGTCCATCGGCCGCTGGGGCAACTTTGTGAACGCGGAAGCGCACGGCGGAGAGACCTCTCTGCCGTGGCGCATGGTGATCGACGGCGGCGCGGGCGTACACCCGACGTTTTTCTACGAATCGCTCTGGAACGCGCTGGGCTTTGTACTGCTGCATTTTCATTCCAGAAAGCAGCGGTTCAGGGGCGAGATATTTTTGGAGTATGTCGCTTGGTACGGCTTCGGCCGCATGCTGATCGAAGGGCTGCGCACGGACAGCCTGTACATTCCGGGCACGGCGATCCGCGTTTCCCAGGTGCTCGCAGGCGTGTCCTGCATCGCCGCGATCTGCCTGATTGTGTATTTCTATAAAAAGCACCGCATTTACGCGGTGCCGACCGATATCCATATTGAAAGTCAGGACGACACGGGGGAGGACAACAAATGAGTGCAGTACGCATGGATGGCAAGGCGCTTTCCGCGAAGGTGCGGGGGAGCATCCTCACAGAGACGGACAGGCTGAAGGCACAGGGAGTGACGCCCGGCCTTGCGGTCATCATCGTCGGGGAAGACCCGGCGAGCCAGATCTATGTCCGCAACAAGGAAAAGGCCTGCGCCGAGTGCGGATTTTACAGTGAAAAATACGCGCTGCCCGCCGAAACCTCGCAGGAGCAGCTGCTCGGCCTGATCGCGCAGCTCAACAAAAGCCCGGCGATTTCCGGTATCCTTTGCCAGATGCCGCTGCCGAAGCATATCAGCGAGGAGGCCGTCATCGCGGCAATTGACCCGAAGAAGGACGTGGATGCGTTCCACCCGGTCAACGTCGGCAAAATCATGATCGGTGACTTTGATTTTCTGCCCTGCACGCCTGCGGGCGTTATGGAGCTGCTGGACGAGTACGGCATCGATCCCAAGGGTCGCGAGTGTGTGGTTGTCGGCCGCTCCAACATCGTCGGCAAGCCGATGAGCATGCTGCTGCTGCACCGCCACGGCACCGTAACCATCTGCCACAGCCGCACGAAGGATCTCGCCGGGGTGTGCCGCCGCGCGGATATTCTGGTCGCGGCGGTCGGCAGGGCGGCATTCGTCACGCCGGATATGGTGAAGGACGGCGTGGTGGTCATCGACGTCGGCATGAACCGGAATGACGAGGGAAAGGTCTGCGGCGATGTCGATCCGGCGGTCGGAGACAAGGCGGCGTATATGACGCCCGTTCCCGGCGGCGTCGGGCCAATGACTATCACCATGCTGATGAAGAATACGCTGAAAGCGGCGAAGCTGCAGAACGGCATCACGGACTGATTTGAGGGGCGGGACGAAAGTCCCGCCCCTTTTGCGGACACAGGAGGGGATACGATGCAGAACGATTGGAATTTGATGTTGCGGCAGCGGCTGGAGACGCTTGCCGAACCCGGCTTTCAACAGTTTTCGAGCGCGCTCATTCCCAATATACCGTCCGAGCATGTGCTGGGCGTGCGGCTGCCCGCACTGCGTAAAATCGCTCGTGAACTGGCAAAAGGCGACTGGCGCGCGTATCTGGACGGCGCTTCGGACGGCAGTTTTGAGGAGATCATGCTGCAGGGCATGGTCATCGGCTTCGCCGGGATGCCGCGGGACGAGTGGTTTCGGCGGGTGGAAGCCTTTTTGCCCAAGATCGACAACTGGTCGGTGTGCGACAGCTTCTGCGCCGGGCTCAAGGCCGCAAAATGCTGGCCGGAGGAGATGTGGGATTTTGCCGGGCGCTGTCTGCAGGACGGGAAAGAATACACCGTACGCTTTGGCGCGGTCATGCTGCTGAATTATTATATGGACGAAACGTATCTGGACGCCGCGCTGTCCCGTCTGGACGCTGTCCGACACGAGGGATATTATGTAAAAATGGCGGTGGCATGGGCGGTTTCTCTGTATTTTGCGGCATTTCCGCAGCGTACCATGGAGTACCTGCGGCGCTGTACGCTGGACGACACAACCTATCGCAGGGCGCTGCAAAAAATTCTGGAATCGCGTCAGGTGAGCGCGGCGGACAAGGCGGCGATCCGTACGATGCGGCAGGCTGCGCGACAGCGAAACGGCGGCGCGCATACTTAAACCGATGCGTGCCGCCGTTTCCGGTGCGTTTAGGAAGCTTTGTGCACTGCAGGCTCCCGGTTCCGCTGTCCGAAGAAAGACAGCGCCCATAGTCCCGCCAGGCCGATCACGGTATAAATGATCCGGCTGATGGCCGCGAGCTGGCCGCCGAACAGCCATGCCACAAAGTCAAAGCCAAAAATGCCGATCAGGCCCCAGTTGATCGCACCGATGATCACAAGTACAAGTGCCGTACGATTCATAGGGTTCTTCACTCCTTTCGCTTTAGTTTTTCAGATTTACGCGTAAATTATTCTGGGAGAAAAAGGACTGTTGAAAGCGGCGGCATTGTGATATCATAGAAAACGAATAAAAAAATAAAATCAAAAAGGAGCATTGCCATGCTGGCTGATCTGCACATGCATTCGGAATATTCCGAGGACGCCAGGCCGGACGCCTCGGTGGCGTCTATTTGCCGTGCCTCGGTTGCACGCGGGCTGGACATCATCGCGCTGACCGACCACAAGGACTTTCATTATAACAAGCACCCCATGCCGCTCGACATTGAGGCGCAGCAACGGGACATCACGCGCTGCCGCGGCGAGTTCGAGGGTCAGCTGACCGTGCTGTACGGCGTGGAGCTCGGCGAAATCCACGTCAGTCCGGAGGCTGCCGATTTTCTTGCGGCGTACCGGTTCGACGAGGTCATCGGCTCGCTGCACACCATGCCGCCCGACGATATCGATATTTATTTTCTTCCCTATGAGAGTATGGACTGCGATGCCTTTTTACATACGTATTTTGACGAGCTCCACAAAATGGTGCGGCACGGCGGGTTTGATGTGCTCGGACACATCGACTATCCGCTGCGCGTGATGAAGCGGGAAGGCTACGAACCGAGTTTCGTGGGTTTTGAGGCGCGCATTGAGCCGGTGCTGCGTGAGCTGATCGACCGCGAGATCGCGCTGGAGATCAACGCCGCCGGGCTGTTCGGCTGGCAGAAGCAGCCCGGGCCGCCGCGCTTCGTGCTGGACATGTACCGCAATCTTGGCGGCACAATGCTTTCTATCGGGTCGGACAGCCACTGCGCGCCCGACGTCGGGCGCGGCATTGAACAGTGTTTTGACCACGCGCGGGACGCGGGCTTTGACGAGCTGACCGTGTTCCGCAGCCGGAAGCCCGAGCAGGTCGCGTTCTGACAGGGAGGATGACATGATAAAAGAAAAACAAATCAGACGTGAGGCGTACGCAAAAATCAATCTGACGCTTGACGTGACCGGCAAACGGCCGGACGGTTACCACACGGTCAAAATGGTGATGCAATCCGTTGCGCTGCACGACGATGTGACCGTCCGGCTGACCGACGGCGGCGGTTACCGGCTGGAAAACAACCTGTCCTTTCTGCCGAATGACCACCGCAATCTCGCCATGCGCGCCGCCAGGCTGTTTTATGAGCGCACAGGGCTTGCAAACCCGGGCACGGAAATCGACATCGTCAAGCGTATTCCGGTCGCGGCAGGCCTGGCCGGCGGCTCGACCGATGCGGCGGCTGTTCTGCGCGCGCTGGATACGCTGCACGGCACGGCGATGGACGACGCGACGCTGTGCGCATATGGCCTTGCGCTCGGCGCGGACGTGCCGTACTGCCTGCTGGGCGGCACCATGCTGGCCGAGGGCATCGGCGAAAAACTCACGCCGCTGCCGTCCATGCCGCGCTGTCATGTGGTGCTGGTGAAACCGCCGTTTTCCGTGTCCACAGCCGAGGTCTACGCCCAGATGAACGGCGGCAACGTGTCTCCGCGGCCGGATACTGCCGGGATGCTGGCAGCGCTGCGGGCGGGCGATTACCCCGGCGTCTGCCACCGGCTGTACAACGTGATGGAGCCCGTCACGGGAGGCAGGCATCCGGAAATTGCGGAAATCCGCGACACGCTGCTCTCGTGCGGGGCGGACGGCGCGGTCATGAGCGGCAGCGGCCCGACGACCTACGGCCTGTTCACGGACGTCCGGCGCGCCCGCGCGGCCTATGAAACGCTTGCAAAGCGCTATCCGGAAACCCATCTTACCGAAGTTCTGGTATAATATGAGCGCTTGGCGGGGATGGGCTGAAGACGGCTTCAGGCGAATATCCGCTCCTGCGGTATAAAGATTAAAACCTCCGTCTATACTCTGTGCAGAGAATGGAAACGGAGGTTTTTCTTATGACAAAACGGGCAAAACGGCTGGAACTTGCCTTCGCGCTGGCGGTGCTGCTGGTGTTTACATATGCGGCGGCCGCGGGCGCGCAGCAGCAGTCGATTTCCGAAAAGCTGCTGCGTCTGCACGTGATTGCAAATTCGGACAGCGCGGAGGATCAGCGCGTCAAGCTGTGCGTTCGCGACAAGGTGCTCGCCCTGTGCGAGCCCTGGCTTGCGGAAGTGCAGGATCAGGCCGGGGTGCGGCAGGCGCTGAACGCGCACATGCAGGAGATTGTCAATGCCGCGCAGGAAGAACTGTGGGCCCAGGGCTCGCAGGACAGCGTAACGGCGCAGATCCGCAGCGAATACTACCCGACCCGCGATTATACCGACTTTTCGCTGCCTGCCGGGCGGTATGTCGGGCTGAAGCTGCGCATCGGCAGCGCAAAGGGGCACAACTGGTGGTGCGTGATTTTTCCGCCGCTCTGCAAGGGCGCGGCGGCGGGAAAGGCGGCTTCGCTCTCCCCGGGCGAGCAGGCGCTGACGCGGCAGGACGGCACGCGCTATGTCGTGCGCTTCAAGGCGGCGGAGCTCCTGGGTGAACTGCGCCACGCTTTCGGCGCGGCCTGATGCATAAAATGGAAAAGTCTTGTGGTTAACCTTCGTTTGTGCTATGATGGATGCGGCAAAACAAAAATACGGAGGTTCACAATGAAGATTTTAAGCGAAAAAGGCAAGCTTTTCGGGCTGATCAATATCGTCGATCTGTTTGTTTTGGTTGCGGTGATCGCGGTGGTCGGCGGTATCGGCTGG
>JBFWIM010000001.1:0-67018 GCA_050255995.1 Intestinibacillus sp. | reverse complement strand
TCCCGTTTTATATAAAAACATTAATATCACACCAAATTTCAGCCGGGTGCGCGGCCCGATACTGAATCAGTATTTATTATAGCACAGGTTGTCCCCCGATGCGAACCGAATTTTGTGAAAAAAATGTGACATTTCCCCCGTTCTGCCTGTACATTTCCGTCCTTGTAAAGCGCTTTGAATTATGATAGACTTTGAAAGGAAATATTGCCCGCGCGGCGTTCCGGCCGGGCGTATAAAAGGGAGTAGTAAAAGCCATGCTGAACATTGACTCCGTGCGCAGGATTGTCGTAAAGATCGGCACCTCCACGCTCACCTATCCGAACGGCAAGCTCAACATCCGCCGCATTGAGCACCTTGTGCGCTGCGTGTCGGATCTTGCCAACCGCGGCTACGAAATGGTGCTGGTGTCCTCCGGCGCGGTCGGCGTCGGCGCGAGCAAAATGGGGCTGGCAGAGCGGCCGCAGGAGCTTGCCATGAAACAGGCGGCGGCGGCGGTCGGCCAGTGCGAGCTGATGCACATTTATGATAAAATGTTCCTGGAGTACGGCATCACGGTCGCCCAACTGCTGCTGACACGCCACGATATTCTTGCAGGCAGCCGCCGCGACAATATCCAGAACACCTTCGACGCGCTGCTTTCCATGCGCACCGTGCCGATCGTCAACGAAAACGATACAGTCGCAGTCGAGGAAATTGAGGCGATCGAAACCTTTGGCGATAACGACACGCTGTCCGCCGTGGTGGCGCGGCTCTGTCAGGCCGACCTGCTCGTCATTCTGACAGATATGGATGGCCTGTTCGATTCCGATCCGCGCCGCAATCCGCAGGCGAAGCTGATTCCGCTCGTCAAAAAGATCGACGACAAGCTGCGCGGCATAGCGGGCGGCGCGGGCACGGCGAACGGCACGGGCGGTATGGCCACCAAGCTTTCCGCCGCCGAGCTGTGCATGGACGCAGGGATTCCGATGCTTGTCACCAACGGGGAACGCCCCGAGGACTTGTATGATATTATGGACGGCAAGCCGATCGGCACGCTGTTTTACCGGAAGGGAGCACTGACTGGGGAATGAAAGACATCTTGACGCTCGCCCGCGACGCGCGGGACGCCAAGGCGGCTGTTGCCGCCCTGACCGTGAACGAAAAAAACCGCGGCCTTACCGCCATCGCGGATGCGCTGGAAGCGCAGACCTCGGAAATTCTGGCCGCAAACGCCATCGATATTGAAAACGGCCGTGCAAACGGTTTAACCGACGGCCTGATCGACCGCCTGACCCTGACGGAGGCGCGCATCCGCGGCATTGCGGAGGGCTGCCGGCAGGTCGCCGCGCTCGACGACCCGGTGGGCGAGGTGCTCTGGATGAAAACCCGGCCGAACGGATTGCGGATCGGCGCGAAACGCGTGCCGATGGGCGTCATCGGCATCATCTACGAGGCGCGTCCCAACGTCACGGTGGACGCCGCCGCCCTGTGCTTCAAAGCGGGCTCGGCCTGCCTGCTGCGCGGCGGTAAGGAGGCGTTCCACTCCTCCAAATGCCTGTCCGACCTGATGCGCGCCGCGCTCGCAGGTGAAGGCCTGCCGGAGAACGCGGTCAACTTCGTGGAGGACACCTCCCGCGACAGCGCGAACGTTATGATGCAGCTGAACGGCTATCTTGACGTGCTCATTCCCCGCGGCGGCGCGGGGCTGATTCAGGCGGTCGTCAAAAACGCCACGGTTCCGGTCATTGAAACCGGTACGGGCAACTGCCACATTTATGTGGACGCATCCGCCGACCTTGTGATGGCGAAGGCCATCACGGTCAACGCCAAGTGCTCGCGTCCCTCGGTGTGCAACGCCGCGGAAAGCCTGCTTGTGCACGCGTCCGTCGCGGAGGCCTTCCTGCCCATGGCGGCGGAGGGCATGGCGCCCTGCGGCGTGAAGCTCCACGGCTGCGAACGCACCCGCGCCATCCTCGGCGACAGCGTGCTGCCCGCAACCGTGGAGGACTACGGCAAGGAATACCTGGATTTTGAAATGTCCGTCAAGGTCGTCGATTCGCTGGATGAGGCCATCGCGCACATCAACAAATACAACACCGGGCACTCCGAGGCCATCGTGACCGAGAGCTACGCCGCTTCGCAGCGCTTTCTGGATGAAGTGGACGCGGCGGCGGTCTATGTCAACGCCTCGACGCGCTTTACGGACGGCTTCGAGTTCGGCTTCGGCGCGGAGATCGGCATTTCCACGCAGAAGCTGCACGCGCGCGGCCCGATGGGACTGACCCAGCTGACCTCGATCAAGCACATCGTGTACGGCGACGGCCAAACACGCTAAAAAACCAACCCGGGAGGGTGACTATGGAACGCGAACTGAAATGGAAGGCAGATACCGCTTTGCACCGCGCGGTCGCGGAGTGGGCAATCGCGCGCGGCGCCGCCGAAACCCGCTACGAAATGGACGCGCGTTATTACGACACGGCAAGCGGTCTGCTCGCCTCCCAAAAGGCCGGACTGCGGCTGCGGCTGGAGAACGGGCACGGCGTATGCTGCCTCAAATGCGGTGGCGGGGTTTCCGGCGCGGCGCACCTGCGCGAAGAATATGAGTGTCCGGCAGACTCCATCGAGGCAGGCGTTGCGGCGCTTCTGGACGTCGGTGCGCCGCGCGCGCTGTGTCAGGCGCTGCTCGCCGAGGGTGTGGAAGAGACCTGCCGCGTGCGTTTTATCCGGCGGGCACTCACCCTGCGGGACGCGGAAATGACGGCTGAGCTTGCCCTCGACTGCGGCACGCTCTCCCGGCAGGGACGGACCGCGCCCCTGTGCGAAATCGAGCTGGAGCTGAAGCATGGGGATGAGAAAACATTCTTTGCGCTGGGAAATGCGCTTTCAAGCGAATTTTCCCTGATTCCGGAACCACAGACCAAGCTCGCACGCGCATCCGCCCTGTAACTGCGGCCGCAGAACAAACCCGGAATTCTTGATAAACTGCCGCAGGAAAAATGCAATTTCCTGCGGCAGTTCGTTGCAAACAGCCAAAAAGTATTATATAATGAACAAGTAATTCAAGGAGGGTAACCATGTTAGTTTCGTCAAACGTATTCCTGATCCTTGCCTTTGCAGTTTATCTGGTTTTTATGATCTGCATTGGCATGTATTTTTACGGTAAAAGCCGTACGACCACCGAATACTTCCTGGGCGGCCGCAAGCTCGGCTCCTGGGTTACTTCCATGTCCGCGCAGGCGTCCGACATGTCGGGCTGGCTGCTGATGGGCCTGCCCGGCGCGGCATATCTTTCCGGCATTTCCGCCGGCTGGATCGCAATCGGCCTGGGTATCGGTACATATCTCAACTGGCTGTTTGTGGCAAAACGGCTGCGGCAATACACCAAGGTGGCGGGGGACTCCATCACATTACCGCAGTTCTTTAAAAACCGCTTCCACGACAAGAGCGGCGTCCTTTCCGTCGTTTCAGCTCTGTTTATCCTGGTCTTTTTTCTGTTTTATACCGCGTCCGGCTTTGTCAGCGCGGCGAAGCTGTTTTCCTCCGTATTCGGCCTGCCGTATCTGGTCGCGCTGGCGATCGGCGCGGTCGTCGTTGTATCCTATACCTTCGCGGGCGGCTTTTTCGCGGTATGCTGGACGGATTTTTTCCAGGGCATGCTGATGTTTCTCTGTGTGATCGCGGTACCCGCCCTGGCAATCGGTGAAATGGGCGGCCCGGTTCCGTTTCTCGACCAGGTCCATGCATTTAATCCGCATTTTCTGAGCATGCTGGTTGACGGCGCTACCGGACAGCCTTATACTGTCCTCGGTATCGTTTCCCTTGTCGCATGGGGGCTCGGCTATTTTGGCCAGCCGCACATTCTGGTGCGCTTTATGGGCATTGAATCCCCGGCGGCGATCAAAAAATCCCGCCGCATTGCAACGGTCTGGGTCGTCATTTCTCTGACCGCCGCGATTGCCATCGGTATGTCCGGCCGCATGCTGCTGGGCGATGTACTGCTGCAGGGCGGCGCGCAGGAGACCGTATACATCACCATGGTCACGCGTCTGTTCCCGGTCTTCATCGCCGGCATCTTCCTGTCCGCGATCCTCGCGGCCATCATGTCCACGGCGGACAGCCAGCTCTTGGTCACCGCATCCGCGATCACCGAGGACTTTTATCACGAAAAAATACGCCCGAAGGCCTCCGCGGGAGAGCTGATGTGGGTCAGCCGCGTCTGCGTCATCGCGGTCGCGGTAATCGCGGCGCTCATCGCCACCAATCCGGAAAGCACGGTGCTCGGGCTGGTATCCTACGCCTGGGGCGGCTTCGGCGCGACTTTTGGCCCAGTGGTGCTGTGCTCGCTGTTCTGGAGACGCGCGAACCGTCAGGGCGCGCTCGCTGGCATCATCGTCGGCGGCGTGGTCGATCTGGTCTGGGCGCAGCTTTCGGGCGGCATCTTTGATCTTTATGAAATCGTCCCCGGCTTTGTGTTCGGTCTCGCAGCCATCGTCGTTGTCAGCCTGCTGACCCCGGCGCCCGGCGCTGAGGTTGCGGCGGAGTTTGACACCTATCATACCTGCACAGACTAACCGTTTCTTCCGGCATACCGACATATCGCCATCAATCATGAAGGAGACTTATAAAACGTGTTTGAGAAAATCAGTGAATGGTTTAAACGCCAGGGCGGTACCAAAAAGCACGCGGCCCTGATTGGCATGGCGATTGCGCTGGTCCTGTTTAACGTCGGTCAGCTCTATTATAAGGAGCATGGCCTCGGCAACCGCCTGACAGCCGAAACCTCGGTGCATTTCATCGACGTTGGCCAGGGTGACAGCGAGCTGATCGTCTCCGGCGACCAGGCCGTTCTGATTGATGCCGGGCCGGCCTCCGCGGCCGACACTGTTGTGAGCTACCTGAAAAAGCAGAACATTTCGCACCTCACCGCAGTCATCGCAACCCATCCCCATGAGGATCATATCGGCGGCATGGCGGCGGTTCTCGGCAACTTCCAGGTGGATACGGTTTACATGCCGAACGCCACGGCCTCAACGCAGGCCTTTGAGCGCATGTTGGATATGATTGAAACCAAGAACATTACCGTCATCAACCCGAAGGTCAATACCGGCATTGTTCTGACCAGCGGCGCTTATCTGCAATTCCTGAGCCCGGATCCCGATAAAACCTTCAGTAATGTCAACAACTATTCGCTCGTGACCATGCTGGAGGCCGGCCGCCACAAGGTGCTCTTTATGGGCGATGCCGAAAAGGAGATTGAGGAGTCCCTGCTGCACTCCGAGGCCGTGCTTACCTGCGATGTGCTCAAGGTCGGGCATCACGGCAGCAGCACTTCGTCCACACCCGAATTCCTCGCGCGCATCAAGGCAAAAACCGCTGTCATCTCCTGCGGCGCCGGCAATGATTACGGCCATCCCGATCCGCAGACGGTTGAAAACCTTGAAAACGCCGGATTTACGAAAATTTATAACACCGCCGTCGACGGGACGGTTGTGCTGGACTTTG
Organism: Intestinibacillus sp.; assembly: GCA_050255995.1. Taxonomy (GTDB): domain Bacteria; phylum Bacillota; class Clostridia; order Oscillospirales; family Butyricicoccaceae; genus Intestinibacillus. The sequence continues at coordinate 61,537 of JBFWIM010000001.1, read as the reverse complement.
CAATGACTGATGAGCAGCCCGAGACTTCACAGAAGGAGGAGAATGCCGCATGAAGAAAATCGCGATCATTGACCGTTTCGAAGGCGATCTTGTGATACTGGAAACCGACGACGGTATGATCAACATCCCGCGTGCAAACACGCCTGAGATGATCGCCGAGGGCATGGTTGTCGAGTACGAGGACGACCGCGTGCTCCGTATCGATTTTGAGGAAACGGCGCGCCGTGAAGAAGAGCTGCAACGCCGGTTCGAGCGCATCCTCGGCAAAAAAGATTAAACCACTGCTTCCGGAGGGAAGTGCCATTCCCTTCTGATAACATAAAACGGCTCCCCCAAGGCGCCGTTTTTCCCGATACCGCGCCGGCTCCGAGAACGCTCCGTGCGTGCTCATATCCGGGCGGGAACCCACATCAACCGATAGCGAAGGAAGTGTCTCCAATGGAAAAGAAGCCCTTTGTCACCCTGCAGCAGGTGCAGGAACTTGCACAGACTTATCCCACGCCGTTCCACCTTTATGATGAAAAGGGCATCCGTGAAAATGCCCGCAAGGTCCGCCAGGCGTTTGCCTGGAATCCGGGCTTTAAGGAATATTTCGCCGTCAAGGCTACGCCGAATCCACGCCTTCTCCAGATCCTGGGCGAGGAGGGCTTTGGCGCGGACTGCTCCAGCTATACCGAGCTGCTGATGTCCCGCGCGGTCGGTCTGACCGGCCACAACATCATGTTCTCGTCAAACGTGACCCCGGCTGAAGATTTCAAGCTCGCCGCCGAGCTCGGCGCGATCGTCAACTTCGACGATATCACGCACATCGATTTCTACGAAACAGTCGCCCCGTTCCAGGAAACGGTGTCGTGCCGTTTTAATCCGGGCGGCGACTTTAAGATTAACAACGAGATCATGGACACCCCGTCCGAGGCCAAATACGGCATGACCCGCCGCCAGATGACCGAAGCGTTCCTGAAGCTCCGCGACAAGGGCGTCAAGCATTTCGGCATTCACGCTTTCCTGGCTTCCAACACCGTTGCAAATGAATATTATCCGGCGCTTGCCCGCATCCTGTTCCAGACTGCGGTGGAACTGCAAAAGGAAACCGGCGTGCACATCGCTTTCATCAACCTGTCCGGCGGCGTCGGCATTCCCTATCGTCCCGGGCAGCAGCCGAACGACATCCTCGCTATCGGCGCGGGCGTGCACAAGGCGTTTGACGATATTCTCGTCCCTGCGGGCATGGGCGATGTGGCGATTTATACCGAAATGGGCCGTTTTATCCTGGCGCCTTACGGCTGCCTGATCACCAAATGCATCCACCAGAAGCACACCTACAAGGAATACATCGGCTGCGACGCCTGTGCGGCCAACCTGATGCGTCCCGCCATGTACGGCGCGTATCATCACATCACCGTGCTGGGCAAGGAGAACACCCCCTGCGACCACAAGTACGATGTGACTGGCGGCCTGTGCGAAAACAATGACAAGTTTGCCATTGACCGTATGCTGCCCGAAATTGCAATCGGCGACTATCTGTGCATTCATGATACCGGCGCGCACGGCTTCTCCATGGGCTACAATTACAACGGAAAGCTTCGTTCCGCGGAGGTTCTGCTGAAGGAGGACGGCTCGTCCGAGCTGATTCGCCGCGCAGAGACCCCGGCGGATTACTTCTCCACCTTCGATTTCACGCATCTGTTTGATAATATTTAAAGGTGTACCCAAAATATTAAAAAAGAGGACGCAATCTTGCGTCCTCTTTTTTGTGCGGTATCTTCATCTGCCACCCCAAAAGAGTAGCAGCGCCGCAATAACCAGCATGATAATGGCTACCCACTTTGCTATTTTGTAGGCAGTGTTGCTCTCCATCATTTGCGGCGGGGCAGTTTCTGCCTGGTCGACCAGCTCATCCTCCGATAACCCGGAAAGCGCCTGACGTGTGAGCTCTTCCTCGGAAACCGGGGCGTTCGCATCCTGTTCAGCCCAGACCCGCAGCGCTTCGCGCGCCTGTTCAGCCTGCGACCGATCGACCAGGACGCTCATCCCATAAAACGATGAGCCGGTATAAACCCGGAGCAACCCGCCGATTTCCTCGCTGTCGCGCATTGACGCCGGAATATCCGCATTGCGCAGCATTTCACAGATCATAGCGGCATCTCCGGCGTCTTTCGCTTCATATACGACAACCGGATCCATCAGCGACAGACCGGGTGCCGCTTCATCCGTTGGCTGCGGGCTTCCCTCCGGCTTTCGGTCTGTCAGCGGTACATGACAGTCCACGCACGTGGTAAAGCCTTCGCGGTATTCCGCGTGACATTTTGGGCACCAGGGCATGGTCAATTCTCCTTTTCCTTTTTTAACAGAATAACAGAAATTTATAAAATGTCAATGCCAGCCGAATAGCAAGAGCCGTGGCAAACGCCACGGCTCTTGCGGAAGAGAAGTATTCTCGCCCTTATGGAGAGGATAAGAACGGAGAAGATGTTATCATCAGGTAGTGCTCTGCAGCTGCTCCAGCATTTTGTCTGCATTGGAAGCATCAATCAGTTCAAACGGAATCGGAACCATAACCTTATCTTCCAGTCCCTCCGGCTGCTTGCCCTCAATCAGCGCGATGGCGGAATCCACGCAGCCGCGACCCATTGCATAGCCGTTCTGGCTTGCGGACATGGACATTGTGCCTTCCTTAATTGCCATGCACGCGCCCTCGGTCGCGTCCACGCCGAGTACCGGTACTTCTACTTTGCCGCCGGTGCTGGTGATCGCTTCGATGCAGCCGAGCGCCATGTCATCATTGTTCGCAACAATCGCGTCATAGGGCTTGCCGGTGCCCAAGAACTGTGTGAACTTATCCATTGCCTTGGCACGGTCCCATTCCGCCGTGTCCTCAAACACATAATTGACCTTAATGCCGTTGTCTTCCATCGTCTGCTTGAACGCGTCGGTACGGCCGATCGTGCCCTCGTTGCCGAGCTGCCCCAGGAACAGCACGACGTTCATTTCCTTCATGCCCTTGCTCTTGGCATAGTCCGTTAAGTAATTGGCCTGCATTGCGCCGCCGTCCCACTGCTCGCAGCCGACATAAACGTCCTTGCCTTCCCGCAGCTTATCATATTCCGCACCGCGGCAGAAGAATACCATCGGCAGATCGCCGCCCGCTTCGACCATTTCGCTGGTGGATGCGCTGTCAATGCACGCCGTGATGATGGCGTCGTATCCATCGTTGACGCAGGTCTGAATCTGTGTCAGCTGCATCGTAATATCGTCGTTTGCATCGAATACGACCAGATCCACGCCCAGCTCTTCGGCGCGCGCCTTGGCGTTCATTTCAATCGTGGTCTGGAACTGATCGCGGCGGGCCATGCACATACCGATCTTATAGGTCTTGCCGCTGGCAGCTGTGCTGCCCCCGTCGCTGGTCTGCGCAGCCTGTGGCGCGTCTGCGGCCGTGCCGGTCTTCTGTGCGCCGGAGCCGCCGCAGCCTGCCATTGTACCCGCGAGCATCGCGCCCGCAAACACCAGGGATAATACTCTCTTTTTCATCTTGCTTTCTCCTCTTTCTTTGATGTTTTGCCGTTATCCGGCGATTTTAAATGGTGATTTGACTTATGAAACCGGTATCCTACCGAAAACAACAAGACTAACCGGATCTATTCATTCGCACCTTATTAATATTAACGTACACAATAATTAATGTATTTATCAATTAATTATCTGTTGTGTATTGAATTTATCATAATTAATATACAAAGTCAATTTATTTTTCGAGCTTGATTGTAGGCAATATGCACGAATTTGCCCCAGTTAAATTTACATACAGCATCCTGCAAGATAAATCTATATGAATTTTCATAAATCCCACAATTGCTTTTGGCTTTTTCATATTGATTCGATCATTTCCGCCATTCAGCCACACCTGCGCGGGAATTGTTGCATTCGGGTATTTCTTGACAACGCAGCCGTCTTGAATCATAATAGTAATATCAGGGATGATCACCGATAAGGAGACCAAAAATCATATGAAAGTTACGATGAAAACAATAGCAGAGCGTGCGGGCGTGTCCGTGAACACGGTCTCACAAGCCCTACGCAACATGCCGACCGTCAAAGTCGAAACTCGTGAAACCGTGTTGCGCATTGCGAGCGAGCTCGGTTATGTCGAAGCGCGCACAAAAAGCGAAAACCGTACGATTGCGCTTGTCTCCACGGTGGAAAATCTCCAGGACTCCTACTTTTATATGAGCTTTCAGCAGCGCATCCTGCAAAACATCCAGTTGCACGGCGGCACGATGACCGTCTATTCCAGCACAAACTGTGAGCGCAACCCCAGAGTGTTCTGGCAGTCCCTGATCGACGGGGGCATTGGCGGCGTGGTTTTACTGGGCGATATGGACCCGCAAGTCCCGCGGATGGCTGCGGCCTGCGGCCTGCCCGTCCTTGCCATCGGTACCATGTATGCGCACGAGGGCGTTACCTCCGTCATCGAGGATAACCTGAACGGGTCAGGGCTTGCGGTACGGCATCTGTACGAGCGCGGCTACCGCCGTATCGGCTTTGTCGGTCACACTCCGCACAGCACCGCCTTCATTGAGCGCTATCTCGGATATATTGGCGAAATGATGCGCCTGGGACTGCCCTGTCCGGACGCATGGTCCATTACCTCGATGCCTGTGGAGTACGACAGCGAAGCGTTGTCCGAGCCGCTTGGCAAAATGCCCGAAATGCCGGAGGCCTTTGTCTGTGCCAACGACAACACAGCAATCGTACTGGCAAAAGCGCTCAGCGCGCGCGGACTGTCCATTCCGGACGATGTGGCGTTGGTCGGCTTTGACAACAGCCTGTTCGGCAAAATGAGCAATCCCACGCTGACGACTGTGGACGTGCAATGCGCGCTGCAGGCAGAGACCGGCATCCGGCTGCTGATGCGCACGATCGAGAGCAAGGAGGTGCGCCGCCCAATGCGTCTGGCGCTGCCCTGCACGCTGGTCGAGGGCGACTCCGTCGGATTTATACGGCGTTGATATTCAGGTAAACAACAGAGCGCGGCGTGGAGGCATCTCCACGCCGCGCTCTGTTGTTACAGGAAAAAGGCCCGCAGGCAAATGCCTGCGGGCCTTTTGGACTCATTCTATGAAATTATTGCTCAGCCTCGAGATCGCCGTACATCTTCTGGAGATGCACCAGTCTCTTGTAGCGCTCGCTGGCCTGCTTCGCCGCTCTTGCGAACAGCTCCTCGGCGCGGTCCGGGAAGGAACGGGTCAGCGCGGAGTAACGCGCCTCGTTCATGATAAACGAACGATAATCGCCGGTCGGCTCCTTGGACTCCAGAATGAAGGGGTTCTTACCCGCATCCCTGAGCGCCGGATTGAAGCGGAACATGTTCCAGTAGCCGCACTCAACAGCCTTCTTCATTTCCTTCTGGCAGTTGACCATGCCGCCCTTGATGGAGTGCATCTCACAGGGCGAGTAGCCGATGACCAGAGACGGGCCGTGATATGCCTCAGCCTCCGCAATCGCCTTGAGCGTCTGCGCCGGGTTAGCGCCCATTGCGACCTGCGCGACATAGACATAGCCATAGCTCATGGCAATCTCGGCGAGGGACTTCTTGCCGACCGACTTGCCGGCCGCCGCAAACTGCGCTACCGCGCCGGTCTGGGTGGACTTGGACGCCTGTCCGCCGGTGTTGGAATACACCTCGGTGTCGAAGACCATGACGTTGATGTCCTCGCCGGAAGCCAGAACATGATCCAGGCCGCCGAAGCCGATGTCATACGCCCAGCCGTCGCCGCCAAAGATCCAGACGGACTTCTTCGCAAGGTATTCCTTCTCGGCGAGAACCGCCTTGCAGTGCGGGCAGTCTGCCGCCGCGCCCTTTTCAAACTCGGCAATCATCGCCCTGGTCGGCTCCGTGTTAGCAGCGCCATCATCCTTAGTCGCGAGATACGCTTCCATCGCAGCCTTTGCGCTTTCCGGCGCGTCCGGCGCGGCAGCCATCTCTTCAATCTTGGAGATCAGACGGTCGCGGATCGCCTTCTGGCCGAGGTACATGCCCAGACCGTGCTCCGCGTTGTCCTCAAACAGGGAGTTCGCCCAGGCCGGGCCGCAGCCGCAACCGTCAACGGTGTAGGGAGAGGTCGCAGCCGGGCCGCCCCAGATGGACGAGCAGCCGGTCGCGTTGGAGATATACATGCGGTCGCCGCAGACCTGCGTGATCAGGCGGGCATACGCGGTCTCCGCGCAGCCTGCGCAGGCGCCGGAGAACTCGAGCAGCGGCTTCTTGAACTGGCTGCCCTTGACCGAAACGGTATCCTCAACTTCGGGCTTCGGCGCAACCTTCGCAACCATATAGTCAAATACCGGCTGCTGAACCAGCTCCTGCTCCTGCGGCACCATGGAGAGCGCCTGCGTCGGGCAGGTGGTGACACAAACGCCGCAGCCCATGCAGTCGAGCGGAGAAACCGCAATGGCGAAATCGTAAACGCCCTTGCCCTTGCCGGCCTTGAACGGAACCGCCTTGGTGCCTTCCGGCGCGGCGGCCTTTTCGGCCTCGGTCAGCGCGTAGGGGCGAATGGTCGCGTGCGGGCAGACATAGGAGCACTGGTTGCACTGAATGCACTTGCCGGTGTCCCAGGTCGGAACGGTGACGGCAACGCCGCGCTTCTCATAGGCGGCAGCGCCGTGCGCAAAGGTACCGTCAACATACTCGCCGGCAAATGCGGAAACCGGCAGGGAGTCGCCGTCCATACGGCCGATCGGCTCCATGAGCTCCTTGACCAGCTTGACGGTCTCGGGACGGCCCTCCAGAGTGGTGGTATCCTCGATGTCGCTCGCGTCCGCCCAGGAAGCGGGCACTTCAACCTTATGGAACGCGGTCGCGCCGATGTCAATCGCCTTGTGGTTCATGTCGACGACGTCCTGTCCCTTTTTCATGTAGGACTTGGTCGCGGCGTCCTTCATGAACTGGAGCGCGTCCTCAGACGGCATGACCTTGGCCAGCGCGAAGAACGCGGACTGCAGGATGGTGTTGGTGCGCTTGCCCATGCCGATCTCGATGGCGAGGTCAATCGCGTTGATCGTGTAGAGCTGCACATTGTTCTGCGCGATATAGCGCTTGGCGGCCGCCGGCATATGCTTTGCCAGCTCCTCGTCGGTCCACTGGCAGTTGACCATGAAGATGCCGCCCGGCTTTACGTCGCGCACCATCGGGAAGCCCTTGATGACATAGGACGGGTTGTGGCAGGCGACAAAGTCCGCCTTGTTGATATAATACGGGCTCTTGATCGGCTGATCACCAAAGCGCAGGTGGGAAACCGTTACGCCGCCCGTCTTCTTGGAGTCATACTGGAAGTACGCCTGAACGAACTTGTCGGTGTGGTCGCCGATGATCTTGATGGAGTTCTTGTTCGCGCCGACCGTGCCGTCGCCGCCAAGACCCCAGAACTTACACTCGATGGTGCCTTCGGCCGCGGTGTTCGGCGAGGGCTTCTCCTCGAGGGACATGTTCGTCACGTCGTCATTGATGCCGACCGTGAACTGCGCCTTGGGCGCATCCTTCGTAAGCTCCTCAAAGACCGCAAAGACGGAGGACGGCGGCGTATCCTTGGAACCGAGACCGTAGCGGCCGCCGGTGATGACCTTGTCGGTGATGCCGGCGTTCGCAAGCGCGGTGACCACGTCGAGATAGAGCGGCTCGCCCTGCGCGCCGGGCTCCTTGGTGCGGTCGAGCACAGCGATCTTTTTCGCGGTTGCGGGGATCGCGGCAAGGAACCTGTCCGCGGCGAACGGGCGGTACAGGCGAACCTTGATGAGGCCGACCTTCTCGCCGTGCGCGGTCAGGTAATCGATGACTTCCTCGGCGACGTCGCAGATGGAGCCCATCGCGATGATGACGCGTTCCGCATCCGGCGCGCCGTAGTAGTTAAACAGCTGATAGTCAGTGCCAAGCTTGGCGTTGACCTTGCCCATATACTCCTCGACGATGGCCGGAACCGCGTCGTAGAACTTGTTGCAGGCCTCGCGGTGCTGGAAGAACACGTCGCCGTTCTCGTGCGAGCCGCGCATGGTGGCGTGCTCCGGATTGAGCGCGCGCTTGCGGAACGCCTCGACCGCGTCCATGTCGACCATATCCTTCAGGTCCGCGTAATCCCAGACTTCAACCTTCTGGATTTCGTGGGAGGTACGGAAACCGTCGAAAAAGTTGATGAACGGCACGCGGCTCTTGATGGTAGCCAGGTGCGCGACCGCGCCGAGATCCATGACTTCCTGCGTGTTGGTCTCGCACAGCATGGCAAAACCGGTCTGGCGGCAGGCCATGACGTCGGAATGGTCGCCGAAAATGTTCAGCGCATGGGATGCGACGGTACGTGCGGAAACATGAAAAACGCAGGGCAACAATTCGCCTGCGATCTTGTACATGTTCGGGATCATCAGCAGCAGACCCTGGGAAGCCGTATAGGTGGTGGTCAGCGCGCCGACGTTCAGCGAGCCGTGCACGGTGCCTGCGGCGCCCGCCTCGGACTGCATCTCAACGACGTTGACCGTCGTGCCAAAAATGTTCTTCTGACCCGCGGCAGCCCACTGGTCCACATTGTCCGCCATGGGGCTGGAGGGGGTAATCGGATAGATACCCGCGACCTCGGTAAACGCGTACGACACATGAGCCGCAGCCGTATTACCGTCCATGGACTTCATTTTTCTTGCCATGATCAAAAATTCCTCCTTGTCCGGTCTCTGCCGGAAATTGTATTTGCCTGGCTGACGGATGCATTCCCTCAGCCACTAATCTGAAAGCAGTACACTTAACCTTATCTATTTTATCAAAAAAAGCCACACATGTAAACCGCTATTTGGCAAAACTTCTACAAAGATCTTGCGGTTTTTCCTTCTGAAAGTAAAAATAATTGTCAAATTACAACTTTTGTATTATAGTGGTATTAAATAGCGGTTCGCCGCGGAACAAAGGAAAGCTTGGGGGATTTGACGAAATGGTTTCAACAGTGCGCGCCGCGGGCATCCGGGGCATCGACGGCTATCTCGTGGCGGTCGAGTGCTTCCTGTCAAACGGCCTGCCCCGTCTCGACGTGGTGGGTCTGCCGACCGGCGCAGTGTCCGAGGCCGCCGAACGCGTGCGCGCCGCCGCGAAATGCTGCGCCTTCGACTGGCCGGTCTCCCGCGTGACGGTCAATCTCGCCCCCGCCGACACGCGCAAGGAGGGCACGGTGTACGACCTGCCGATTTTGCTCGGCCTGCTCGCCGCCTCCGGTCAGATCGGCGAGCCCCCGCGCGACTGCGTCTTTTTCGGCGAGTTGTCGCTGACCGGCGCGCTGCGTCCGGTGGCGGGCGCGCTGTCCATGGCGCTTGCCGCGCGGGATGCCGGCTGCCGCGCGGTGTTCCTGCCGGAGGGCAACGCCGCCGAGGCCGCCTACGCCGAGGGCATCACGGTCTACCCCGCACCCGACTTGCCCGCGCTGCTCGATCATCTCGCGGGGCGGCGTGAGCTTACTCCCTGTCCGCCGCCCGAAGCGCCTCCGCGTGAAGACCATACGCTGGACTTTGCCCACGTCATGGGGCAGCAGGGCGTCAAGCGCGCGCTTGAGATCGCTGCCGCGGGCGGGCACAACGTGCTGCTCTCCGGCTCGCCCGGCTCGGGCAAGAGCATGATGGCGCGGCGCCTGCCCTCGATCCTGCCGCCACTCTCGCCTGAGGAGCGGCTTTCGGTCATCCGCGTCTGGTCCGCGCTCGGTCAGGGCGCGCAGGCCGCGCGTATGGCGGGCCGTCCCTTCCGCGCGCCGCATCATACGGTCTCTTCCGCCAGCATGACGGGCGGCGGCGCAAAAACGCTGCCCCGGCCGGGCGAAATTTCGCTCGCGCACTGCGGCGTGCTGTTTCTGGACGAGCTGCCGGAGTTTCACCGCGACGTGCTCGAGACCCTGCGCCAGCCGCTGGAGGACGGCCACGTTTCCATCTCCCGCGTTGCGGGGCAGGTGGACTACCCGGCGCGGTTTATGCTGGTCTGCGCGATGAATCCCTGCAAATGCGGCTGGTACGGCACCGAACGGTGCACCTGCCGCCCAGAACAGGTGAGAAAATACCTGCAGCGGCTGTCCGGTCCCCTGCTCGACCGCGTCGATCTGCAGGTCGCAGTGCAGCCGGTGAAATACGAGGCGCTCGCCGCCCGCGGCACGGCAGCCGAGGAGCCCTCCGCCGCCATCCGTGAGCGGGTGCTTGCAGCGCGGGCGCGGCAGGCCGCGCGCTTCGCCGGGACGGAGGTGGCCTGCAACGCGGCCATTCCGCCTGACCGCATGGCGGCATGGTGCACGGCGGAGGAAGACGCGATGCACATGCTCGCCGCAGCGTTCGAGCGGCTCGGGCTGACCGCCCGCGCGCATGACCGCATCCTGCGCGTAGCCCGCACCATCGCGGATCTGGACGGCGCGGCGGCCATCAGCGGGGCACATCTGGCCGAGGCGCTGCAGTACCGCCAGCTTGACCGCCTGCTGCCCCGTGTTTAGATTCGCCGGTCTACCCTGAGTTATCGGCCGTTCCTTTCCACATCCTCGCGCCCGCCTGTGGAAAACTCTGTGGAAATTGTGCATAAGTTTTGATATCGCGTTGCTTTTTGTCTTTTGTTTGGTTTTTTCGCCATTGCAATTATGCGCTTTTTCGTGGTTTTTCGACTTGAAGTAATTTCCATTAACATGATGTGATCGTTTAAAGAAAGGATGAAGTCTTGCAATGCATGCAAAACAGGCGTTGTGCGCCGTCCTCGCTGTGGGCGCCGCACTGTCCGGCGCGCCCACAGCATGGGCGCTTGCCGATGTGAGCAGCTGGGCTGTCAGCGAGGTTGCCGCTGCGCAGAAGGCCGACCTGGAGCCCGTCACCCTCCTGAAACGGCCTGCAACCGGCAGCATATCCCGCGAAGAATTCTGCGGCGTCGCCCTGCGCCTGTACGCCGCGGTCACGGGCGAAACGGCGCCGCAAAGCACCGGGACGCCCTTTGATGACACGGACAGCGCGGACGTCGCGACCGCTTACGAGCTTGGCCTGGTTTCCGGCCGCGGAGACGGCGTATTCGACCCCGGCGGCCTGATTACCCGGCAGGAGCTGTGCAAAACGCTGGACAACATCGTCGACGCCGCCGGGCTGGACGTCCCTGCGGCCGATCCGGACAGCCTTTCCGAATACCCCGACCGCGGCGATGTTGCTGCCTGGGCGAAAAGCGCGGTCGAACGCATGCTGGGCAGCGGGATCATCCGCGGCGTTTCCAAACTGACGACCGACGAGACCGGAGAGGCCCGGGAGGTGGTCGCCCTCAGCCCGACCGGCAGAACCACGCGCGAGCAGGCGCTCCTGCTCGGTCTGCGCTTTACGAACACCTTTGCATCTGCCGAATCCGCGCAGGCCGGGCAAAGCGTCTCCTCCGGCACAACCGCTGCCGGCGATCCCGAGGCCTCCGCCGCCGAGGTGTTTGACGACATGAAGGATTTCGCACAGAGCGGCGGCATCCCCTCCCCGCTGCCAAAGACCGAGGCCGAAAAAATGGCCTTCGTTTTTGGCACAGGCGGTACATATTTTGCAACGGAAGAAGAGGCCGAGGCCGCGATGACCGAAATCGAGGTGCCGGTCTGGCGCCTGCAGCCGGACGGCAGCAAAACTACCGGAAAGGCCTATGTGACGGTCAACCGCGCGCTCGCCCCGATCTACCGGGCGGTTTTCCAGGAGATTTACAGCGGCGGCGAAAAGTTCCCGATTAAGGACGTCGGAAGCTACGCCTGGCGACCCAGCCCGACGAGCGAACACCGCTGGGGCACGGCGATCGACATCAACTACGATGCGAACATGGAGGCCACGATCAATGCAGACGGCAGCCTGACCCCGACCTGTGGCACGCACTGGACGCCCGGCGAGGATCCCTATTCCATTGCGGAGGGCGGGGACGTGTACAACGCCTTTACAAAGTATGGTTTTTCGTGGGGCGGCAATGCCTGGCGCTCCAAGCGCGATTTTATGCATTTCTCATACTTTGGCCGGTGAACCCAGGCTTTGTGTGAAAGCCTTCGCGATCCCGGGTCACAGATCAAAACAGCCGCATCCCCTCGACAACGGGATGCGGCTGTTTTATATCGTGCGGTGGCAGGCGGCGTCTCAGTTCCGGAACAGCGCCCGGAGCTTTTGCCAAAAGCCGCCGGATCCGGCTGTGTTTTCGTCCTTCTGTTCGGGTTCCCACATGGGATGCGCGGCATTTTTGATGGCCTCATCGATGAAGAACTGCTGGCAGTCGACCGGCGTATAAGCTGCGCCCTCCGGCTTTTTTAAACGCCCGTCGGGCTGGAGGATACGCGCCTTGATGTTGTCATGCCACTGGGTCTCCAGAATGTCAACCAGACGCTGCTGAATGCCCATATTGTACACCGGGCTGGCGATCTCGACGCGTTTTTCCGTATTGCGCGTCATCAGGTCTGCCGAGCCGATATAGAACTGCCGCTCCGAACCCTTGCCAAAACAATAGACCCGAGCGTGCTCCAGATAGCGGCCGACGACCGAATGCACCTCGATATTCTCCGTCTTGCCCGGGACGCCGGGCAGCAGGCAGCAGATGCCGCGCACCAGCAGACGGATGCGCACGCCCGCGCAGCTGGCCTCGGACAGCTTTGTCAGAATATCGCGGTCGGTCAGGGAATTGAGCTTGAAAAAGATATCGCCCTCGCCGCCCTCGCGGGCCTTTGCTATTTCGCCGTCGATCAGCGACAGGATGCCCTTTTTAAGGCCGACCGGCGCAACGAGCAGACGGCTGTACTCCCCCTCCAGATTGCCGATCAGCATATTCTTAAAGAATGCCGCCGCATCCGCGCCGATCCCCGGATCCGCTGTCATCAGGCTGAGGTCGGTGTATTGCTTGGCGGTTTTTTCGTTGTAATTGCCTGTGCCGATCTGCGTGATATACTGGATGCCGCCGCCGGTCTGGCGGGTAATCAGACAGATTTTAGAGTGTACCTTGAAGCCTTCGATGCCGTACGTCACGGTACAGCCGGCCTCCTCAAGCCGCTCCGCCCAGCCCATGTTGTTCTCCTCGTCAAAACGGGCGCGCAGCTCCATAAGCGCGGTCACGTCCTTGCCGTTTTCCGCCGCTTCGGTCAGATAGCCGATCAGTTTGGAGGTGCTGGCCAGCCGGTAGATCGTGATCTTGATGCTGACGACCGCCGGGTCGTCAGCGGCCTCGCGCAGCAGGCGGAGGAACGGCTCCATGCTCTCGTAGGGATAGTGCAGCAGGATATCGTGCCGCAAAATCTGCGGGATGACCGGCTCGGTGCGGCGCACCATCGGCGAGGGCTGTGGGGAAAAATCCGGATAGGTAATCTTAAAGCCCTCCGGCAGCTTATCCGCCAGGCTGAATACATAACCCATTTTGAGCGGCGCGCGGCTGTGGTACACCTGCGCATGGCCGATGCGCAGACGGCCGCAAAGCTCTTCTATCAGCTCATCGGGCAGGTCGCCCTGGATTTCCAGACGCACCGGCGCGAGGCGCGCGCGTTTTTTGAGCACCTTTTTCATGTGGGTCAGGTAATCGCCGTCCACGTCGAACGCTTCGTCCTCCGGACTGATGTCGGCGTTGCGCGTGACTGCAATGATGGCCGCATGCTCAATTTCACATTTTTCAAAGACCTGCCCCGCGTACGCGAGCAGCAGTTCCTCAGTCAGCACGTAGCGCACGCCCGCGCCTTCCAGGAATATCATCGGGGGCAGCGCCTGCGGCGCCGGGATAATACCGAGCGCCGCGCGGCCGCCGCTTTTGATGCGCAGCATGACATGCAGCACGTTGTTCGCCAGATGCGGGAACGGATGGTGCATGTCGATGATCTGCGGCGACAGCACCGGCAGCACATAATGCGCAAAATATTTATCCAAAAACTTTTTATCCGCTCCGGAAAGATCGCCCGGACGGCAGCGCGCCACACCAAAGCCGCGCAGGGCGGTTTCGACCTCGCTGAAGGTTTTGTCGCGCTTTTTATAGAGCGGCGCCACAGCTCTGAAGATTTCGCTCAGCTGGCGCTCCGCCGTCCAGCCGCTTTTATTGTCGACATGCTCCTCTTTCATGAGCGCGATGTCCGTTAAGCTGCCGACACGGATCATAAAAAATTCGTCAAGGTTGCTTTCGAAGATGGAGACGAATTTCAGGCGTTCATACAGCGGAACCTCCGGGTCCTGCGCTTCCTCCAGCACGCGCTGGTTAAAGCGCAGCCAGGAAAGTTCACGGTTCTGCGTATAGCTGATATCGTCTTCACACAGTGCACTCATACCCTGTCCCTCTCTCTCTTTCCATGCCGCCAGCGCGGCTTCAGGTCGCTTTTAGTATAACACATCCGTGAGAGCATACACCAGACGGTACTTTCGCGTCCAGATGTAAAATTATTGTAAAGGTGCGGGACAAAAAAGGGCGGCCTGCGGGACATTCCCTGCAGCCGTCCTGAAAAAGAATATAAAAAAACCACGCTACAGCGTGGACCGTACACTTTGGGAGAAGAAAGCTTTCTTATTTTTCGCTTTCTTCCGGATGCTCCCCCTCAAAAATCAGGTCGTCGATATCCGGCGAATCTGGCTTTCTCGGTTTACCGATTGGTCTCATACCGTCGTCACCTCCATATTTAAACTTGTTCCACCTTTTATAGTATAGCATATGCCGTCTCCTGACACAAGTAAACATTTTGTAAAAAAACGGAAAAGCGGGTTCTCACCCGCCGAACGATTCTCGTATATGAAAACAAACCCCGCCACTGCCGATGCAGCCAGATTAGTAACCTGCACGAACAGCAGGTGGGTTTCCTATCCGCACACGCTGCGCTTCCAACATCCGTCCCGGGACGGGAGGCCTGCACTTGTGTGCGGAATTCTAATACCGGAATCCCTTATCTAAAATGTGGGTTAAAAAAAGACTGCTGTCAAACAGGGCAGGGCTTGCTTTTCACCAAATTCGCCGCCGTTTACTGTTGAATGCCCTCGGGCTCTTCGTCATAAAACTCCTCTACGTGGCTCATGACGATTTCGTAAACGCGATCCGCCTCTTCTTCATCGTCGACGGAAGCCAGAACCTCTTCGCCGTCTTCCTCTGCCACCTTGAGGATTACAACCTCCGCCTCGTCCTCCACGGAAAGCTCCGCGGGAATAAAGGCCATATAGGTCTCACCGTTCAGCTCCACGGTGTCGATATGCTCAAACTCCACCTCGTTGCCGTCTTCGTCGGTCAGGACAACATAATTATTGCCGAGTTCCTCGCTCATTATGTGTGCCTCCTTTTTTATCAAAGTTCCAGAGGGCGCGCGGCCCTATTCCTGGTGCTCGGTTCTTTGCTATCTCTAGCATAGACTAACGCGCGCCCAATTTCAACACCTTCGTGAAAAAAACCTGAGCCTGTGAAACATTCCCAAGACGCGCGCCGTCCTCCGAACCAGAACGATACACTATGTTATGCGGTTTTGTCAAGTGCCATGCGGCATTTTCAGAAAAAACGGCTTGTGTTTGCCGGAAAAATTCACTTTTCAGAAAAAAAGCATTGACATTCCACATGCTGTCTGGTATAGTTATCAGGTACAAAAAAGCAGGGCCTCCGTCCTCACCCGCCGCGTTTTGCAAACGGGTTTACAGCGCAGTTTTCTCCGGGGTTTTTCTCCCGGGGCTTGCCTTGTAACAGGTCGGACGGTGCTTGCCGTCCGCTTTTTTATGTCAAAAATCCCGGCTCCGGCCGGAGAGCCACTTAAATGTTTGGAGGTGCTCACCTATTAGCAGCATGGAACATCAGATCAATGAAGAGATCCGCGACAAGGAAGTCCGCCTGATCGGGGACGACGGCGCACAGCTCGGCATTGTGTCCTCGCGCGAAGCGCAGGAGCTTGCCGACCAGAAGAGCCTGGACCTGGTAAAGATCGCGCCGCAGGCACAGCCGCCCGTGTGCAAGATTATGGACTATGGAAAATTCCGCTTCGAGCAGGCGAAACGCGAAAAGGAAGCGCGCCGCAACCAGCACGTCGTGGAAATCAAGGAGATCCGTCTCACGCCCAACATCGACGTCGGCGACCTCAACATAAAGGTTGGCCGGGCGCTCCGTTTTCTGCAGGACGGCAACAAGGTTAAGGTCACCGTCCGCTTCCGCGGCCGTGAGGTCACCCACTCCTCGCTCGGACGTGATCTGCTCCAGCGCTTTGCCGAAATCTGCAAGGAATACGGCACGGTAGAGAAGCCGTCCAAGCTCGAGGGCCGCCAGATGATTATGTTCATGGCCCCTCTGAAGGACGCCGTCCAGTCCAAGGGCACAAAGGACAAGGCGCCCCAGCAACCCGCCGAAGAATAACGAAAGTGTGCCGCGCCCGGCGCGGCGTAAGAGAGGAGAACCACCATGCCCAAGATTAAGACTCACAGCGGTGCGAAAAAGAGATTCACCGTCACCAAGACCGGTAAGATCAAGCGCGGCCACGCCGGCAAGCGCCACCTGCTCAACGGCCACGGCAAGACCTCCAAGCTGAAGCGCCAGCTCCGCAAGGAAGGCTTCGCCGACAAGACGAACGTCGCACAGGTCAAGCGCCTGATTCCCTACGCTTAATGCGTCACCGCAAACTGATTTTCGCTATTAGGAGGATTTAAAAATGGCAAGAGTTAAGGGCGCGATGATGACGCGCAAGAGAAGAAAGAAGATCCTGAAGCGCGCCAAGGGCTACTGGGGCGCCAAGTCTACCCATTATAAAGTTGCTAACCAGGCTGTGATGAAGAGCCTGAAATACGCGTACATCGGCAGAAAGCACAAGAAGAGAGACTTCCGCCGCCTGTGGATCACCCGTATTTCCGCGCAGGCAAAGGTCTGCGACATCAACTACAGCCGCTTCATGAACGGCCTCAAGAAGGCGGGCATCGACATCAACCGCAAGATGCTGGCTGAGCTCGCGGTGAGCGACAAGGCCGCTTTCGGCGCACTGGTCGAAAAGGCCAAGGCCGCGCTCTAAGCCTGATTTCCCATACAGACAGACGGAGACGCCGCAGCGTCTCCGTTTTTTTATGCCCGTTATCCGCTTTCCGCAAAGTTGCAGAAAAGCTCTTTGCAGCCTCCGCCCCTTGTGATATAATATGAGCACTTAGCGATAAAGGCGACGGACGAGCTCTAGGCGAATATATGCCCTTGTGGTATAATATTTTCAAACATCGGGAAACTATGGAAAACACGAAAGAGGAAAGGCGGTCTTGTATGGAAAAAGCAATCCGGGTTATTTCCAAACTCGATAAAGAGCTTTACGCGGATGCAATCCCCGGGCATTTCGCCACCAACCATTCCCACATCAATTACTATATTGATATGTCGGCCATCAAACACAGCCTGACACGCGCTTCACTCGTTGCAGGCATCATTGCAAACTTCTACAATGCGACGAATATCGACACCATCCTGTGTCTTGAGGGCACGGAATACATCGGCGCGTACCTTGCGCGCGAGCTGTCCAAGAGCAGCCTGGGCTCGATGAACCAGGACAAGGACATCTATCTGATCGAGCCGGACAGCAACGTCCACGGCCAGTTTGTCTTTGCGGACAATCTGCGTCCCCTGGTGCAGCACAAGGACGTTCTGGTGCTCGTGACCTCGGCCTCCACCGGCCAGACCCTGACGCAGACGCGCGAATGTGTTGAATATTATGGCGGCCGTGTCGCCGGCTATTCCGCGCTGTTTGCAAACATTAACGAGTTGGGCGGCCTGCCGGTCGTACACGTTTTCAGCGGCGAGGACTTCCCGCATTACCACAACGTGATCCAGTCGCATGAGTGCCCGGAGTGCCGCGCCGGCAAGCGCCTCGATGCGATCGTCACGCCCCACGGCTATAAGCTCATTTAACAATAAGCCGCCAAAAGCCCCGGAACCGATGTCCCGGGGCTTTTCCGCTATTTCGGCATAAATTCCGGCAGGCGGCGGCGCGCCTCCAGTCGGTAGATGCGGCTGCCCTGCGCGGCAAAGCGCTCCTCGTACTCAGTCATGACGTTGCCCTCAAAATCCGAGCGGTGCAGATCCAGCGAAATGTTCTGCAGCAGCCAGCCGTAGGCGCAGATTTCGCCGAGCGACCATTCAAACAGGCGCTGGTTGTCCGTTTTGAAATACAGCGCCCCCTGTTCGGCCAGGACGTCGCTGTACACGTCCAGAAAGGCGCGGTAGGTCAGGCGGCGCTTGCGCTGCCGGTTGGGCGGCCACGGGTCGGAGAAGTTGAGGTAGATGAGATCCACCTCGCCGGGGGCGAAAATCTGGCGCAGCTCGGCCGCATCGTAGGACAGAAAGCGTACGTTTGCAGGCAAATCCTCCATGGCCTTCTCGGTCGCCATGATCAGCGCGCCCTCCTCCCGCTCAATCGCGACGAAGTTGACGTCCGGATGCAGTTTCGCCATACCCAGCACAAACCGCCCCTTGCCGCAGCCGATTTCGACATGCAGCGGGTTATCGTTGCCGAACAGTGCGCGCCACTTGCCGCGCAGGGCTTCGGGCGAGGCCGCCATCACCGGTGCGCAGGCCGCGAAACGCACATCGAGATTTTTCTTTTTCCGCATTCTCATGGTACTCTGATTCCCCCGTTTTTCTTATTTTTACATTATAGCGGGTTTAAAACCCCTTTGCAAGTAAATTTGACGGCATGATTCCGGCCGCATGCGGGCAAAATATATCCCGCGCGGATGCCTGCCGCCGGGCGATCTTTATGGACGCGCTGTGGAATTCTGGCGGTGCAGCGCGCTTTTTGAAGGAAAACCGTAAATTGACAGTTTCCGGGCGCGCCGCGTATAATAGGACTACAATACTTGGTGCGCACAGCGCGCCAAAGGAGGCCAAACATGTTTGAACGCGCGAGCGGTGTGCTGATGCATATCACCTCCCTGCCCTCACCGCACGGAATCGGCTCGATGGGCAAGGATGCTTTTGCTTTCGTAGATTTTCTGGAGGCGGCCGGACAGAAATACTGGCAGGTGCTCCCGCTTGGCCATATCGGCTTCGGCGAATCGCCCTACCAGTGCTATTCCGCCGCAGCCGGCAACCCGTACCTCATTGATCTCGACCTGCTGCGTGCGGACGGCCTGCTGACGCCGGAGGAAATCGCCCGCGGCGACGCGCCCGGCGCTTCCCCCGACAAGGTGGATTTCGACCATCTGCGCGCGGCGCGCTGGCCGCTGCTGCGGCAGGCCTTTTCCAGAGTCAATGCTGCCCTACAGGCAAAAATCGACGCCTTTGCCGTGGAAAACGCCGAGTGGCTCGACGATTACGCGCTGTTTATGGCGCTCAAGGATTATTTTGAGGGCCGCCCCCTGTGGGAGTGGGCGGATTCCGCCCTTGTGTCCCGGGATCCCGCTTCCATCATGGCATACCGCGCAAAACTGCTTGAAGACGTAAATTTCTATACCTTCCTGCAATACCTGTTTTACGGGCAGTGGACCGCCCTGCGCGCCTATGCCAACGCCCATGGTGTGCGCATCATCGGCGATATCCCAATCTATGTGTCCTCCGACTCCTGCGATGTGTGGGCGCATCCGGAGCTGTTCCAGCTCGCGCCTGACCGCAGCCCGCGCAAGGTGGCTGGCGTGCCGCCCGATTATTACTCCGATACCGGCCAGCTCTGGGGCAATCCGGTCTACGACTGGAGGCAGCACGAAAAAACCGGCTATGCGTGGTGGCTGTGGCGCATTCAAAGCAACCTCGCGCTGTTCGACGTGGTGCGTCTGGATCACTTCCGCGGCTTCGAGGCTTATTGGGAGGTCGACGCGGGCGAGGAAAACGCCATCCGGGGCGTCTGGAAGCCCGGCCCGGGCATGAAACTGTTCCGCGCAATCGCCGAAACGCTCGGCGACGTGCCCATGATCGCGGAGGATCTCGGCGTGCAGACCGACAAGGTGCGCGCGCTGCTGCAGGCTTCCGGCTTTCCCGGCATGCGCGTGCTGATCTTCGGTTTTGACGCCGCGGGCGACAACGACCACCTGCCCCACAACTATCCGGTGAACGCCATCGTCTACACCTCGACGCACGATTCCCAGAGCGTATGCGAGCAAGTCATGGATATCTGCACCGAGGAGGAGCGGCAGTTCGCCTACCGGTATCTACGCTCCTCCATGGCCGAGGCGCTCGGCTGGAGCGCCATCAAGAGCGTCTTCGCCTCGCCCGCGCGCATCGCCATGACCACGATGCAGGACATTCTTTCGCTCGGCGCCGACGCGCGCATGAACGTTCCGGCGACGGTTGGCGGCAACTGGCGCTGGCGCGTGCGTGCCGACGCGATCAACACAAAGGTGGAGTCCCTGCTCCGCGAAATCACAGAAACTTATAAGAGGTATCCAAAAAAGGCATGAACGTAAAAACCGTAATCTTTGATCTGGACGGCACCCTGTTGGACACGCTCGGCGACCTTGCCGACGCAACGAACGCCGCCCTGCGGCGGCACGGCTATCCCACCCGCACTGACGGGGAAATCCGTGCCTTCGTGGGCAACGGCATCCGGAACCTGATGCAGCGCGCGCTGCCCTCGGGCGCGGACGACGACGCCATATCCGCCTGCCTTGCGGATTTCCGCGCGCATTATGACGCGCACATGATGTGCCGCACCGCCCCGTACCCCGGCATTCCGGAGCTGCTCGCCGCGCTCCGGAAACGGGGCATTCGCATGGGCGTGCTGTCCAACAAGTATGACCCGGCTTCCAGAGCCCTCGCCGCGCACTACTTTCCCGGTCTGATCGACCAGACCTTCGGCGAGCGGCCCGGCGTGCCGCGCAAGCCCGACCCGGCCTCCACGCGCGAACTGCTGCAAACGCTGGGGGCGGCGCAGGAAACGACGCTTTACGTCGGGGACAGCGGCGTGGACATGGAAACGGCGCAAAACGCGGGACTGTACGCCGTCGGCGTGACCTGGGGCTTTCGCGGGCGCAGCGTGCTGGCCGAGGCGGGCGCGGACGCGCTGATTGACCACCCGTTGGAGCTTCTGGCTCTGCTGGACTGACATTGGAGGGACAACTATGGAACTGCAAAACATACGCCGCGCATTTGAGGGACGGGGCTTTGCCGTCTCCCTCTTTGGCACGGCCGCCGAAGCGCGCGACTATCTTGCCGCGCAATGCGCGGGCAAAACCGTCTCCTTCGGCGGCTCCATGACACTCAGGGAGCTCGGCGCATACGAAGCGCTGACGGCAGCGGGCGCGGACGTGTCCTGGCACTGGGTCACCCCGGGGCAGTACCGGCAGGACAGCGAAATTTACATCACCTCGGCGAACGCCCTCTCGGAAACCGGCGAGATCGTCAACATTGACGGTGTGGGCAACCGCGTGAGCGCGGCAATCTGGGGGCCGAAAACCTGCTTCACGGTGTGCGGGGTCAATAAGCTCGCGCGCTCGCTTGAGGCCGCGGTGGACCGGGCGCGCCAGATTGCCGCCCCGCGCAACGCGCAGCGGCTCGGCTGCAAAACCCCGTGTGCGGCGGACGGCAAATGCCACGACTGCCGCAGCCCTGCGCGCATCTGCCGCGCCATGACCGTGCTGATGGCCCCGCCTATCAGCTTTGCGCGGTATGAGCTTGTCCTCGTCGACGATAAGCTGGGATATTGAAGCCGCCGGCTTTTAAAGAAAATGTAAAATTCAGTGTTGACAAGCTCGCAGTCGGTTGATATAATAAATATCGCTGACACGGTCAGTGGTCAAAACTGAATTATGCGGCTGTAGCTCATCTGGTAGAGCGCCACCTTGCCAAGGTGGAGGTAGCGAGTTCGAGCCTCGTCAGCCGCTCCAAAGGCATAGTTTCTGCAAGAGACTATGCCTTATTTCATTTACCGCAGCCGTACCCCTCTCACCGGATGCTTTTCAGAAGGGATGAGATGCCGTGAAAAAAATGCTGCTGCTTCTGACGGGACTGCTGCCTTTCCCGGCGGGCTTCCTGCAAAACTACTGTATGACGACCCTCTTCCGTGAAACGGCCTTGCCGTACGGCGCCATCGGTTTCACGTCTCTTGCGGTCTGGCTGCTGCTTGGTGCGCTGCTGTATCCGCTGGCAAAATCGGTCACGCGGGCCGCGGTGCCCGCAAATCTTCCCGCCCTGGCGGTGCTGCTGCTCATATTGTTTCAAGAGCTGGTTCTCCACCGCTATTGGCCGAACTTTCTCGGCGTGGCGACACAGCTTTTCTATCTTCCTGTCCTCGGTATTGCCGTAAAGCTCCATCGGTTTTCTTCCATGGCTTCCGCCTATACCGCCGCCTTTCTGCTGATGTACGGCGCGTTTTATCTTGGCTGCACACTCAGAAACAAGTACCTATCCCGCGCCTGAACAGTGCGGGGCAATGCGCGAAATTCCGCTGCGAGTGGGGAGCGCCGTTTGATTTCAAACGGCGCTCCCCACTTTTCCTCATTCCGTCAGCCCCGCAAGCTGCGTTTCAAACTGCACGCCATGCATATTGTCCGTGCCCTGCGCGGCGGTATAATCAATGCAGTCGCGGACAAAAAGCGCCGCGCGCGCCGCCGCGTCTGCGAGTGTTTTGCCCCGCAGCAGGCCGCCGAGCAGCACAGAGGCAAAAATATCCCCCGTGCCCGGATAGTACCGGGCGATGCGGGCATGCTCAAAAAAGGCCGTCTGGCCTTCCTCGCAACACAGCACGCCGACCGTCCCGCCGCCCTGCGACAGCCCCGTCAGCACGACCTTTGCGCCGTATTTTTGTTCCAGCGCCCGCGCCCAGTCCTCCGCTTCCGCGGGGCTGCCCGGCGTATCGCCGACATCCCGCCCAAGCAGGATAGCCGCTTCGGTCACGTTCGGGGTGATGACGTCCGCCAGGCGGCACAGGTCGCCCATGCGCGCGCACATTTCCGGCGTATAGGTCTGGTATATTTCACCGTTGTCGCCCATCACCGGATCGACCAGCACCACGCTGTTTGGCGCGCGCAGCCGCAGAATCGCCTGCGAAATGCAGCCGATCTGCTTCACCGTTCCCAAAAACCCCGAATATACCGCTTCGAATTCCAGCCCCAGTCCCTCATACTGCTCAATCCATGGCAGCAGATCCTCCGTCAGGTCGCGCACCGCGTAGCCCGGGATGGCGGTATGCGTGGAAAATACGGCGGTCGGCACAGGTACGCACTGGTGCCCCATGGCGCTCAGCACCCCGATAATCGGCACGAGCGACGACCGCCCGAATCCGGACAGATCGTGCAGGGCCAGCACTTTTTTCTGCATAAAAGCGGCTCCTTCATTAACAAACTGGACTTCGTTTCCTTTTTAGATTACGTTTTTTTGCTCTCCCTGTCAATACCCCTTGCCAATCATTGCGCGCAATGGTACGATAATACTGTCTATCCACGACGTATCTGAAAGGAGACCGGAATGAAACATTGTCTGCGCGCCGCCGCGCTTTTCGTAAGCCTCATCATGCTTTTGAGCCTGACCGCCTTTGCCGCCCCCGCTTCCCCGGACGAGGAGATGCGTGGGGTCTGGGTGTCCTCGGTTTACAACCTCGATTACCCGACAAAGCCCACCACGGACGCGGCTTCCCTGCGCCGGCAGGCCGACAGCATCCTCGACGGTGTCAAAAGCATGGGGCTCAACACCGTCTTTTTACAGGTGCGCCCGTCCTCGGACGCGCTTTACCCCTCCGCGATTTTCCCGTGGAGCAAATACCTGACCGGCTCGCAGGGCGTCGCTCCCTCGGGCGGTTTTGACCCGCTGCGTTACTGGATCGACGGCGCGCACGCGCGCGGCCTGACACTGCACGCCTGGCTCAACCCCTACCGCGTTACCAAAGGCAAGGATGCGGAGTTTTCCGCCCTGCCCGCCTCGAACCCCGCCAAGCAGCATCCGGAATACGTCGTCAAATACACGGACGGCAACTATTATTATAACCCCGGCCTGCCCGGGGTACGCAAGCTGGTGGAGGACGGGGTTCAGGAAATCCTCAACAATTATCCGGACATCGACGGCATCCATCTGGACGACTATTTTTACCCCGGCCAGAATTTTGACGACAGCGCGGCCTTCGCCAAATATGGAAGCGGCTATTCCAACATCGCCGACTGGCGGCGGGAGAACGTCAATACGCTGGTGCGCGAGCTGGACGCGCTCATTCACGCCAAAAATCCCGACCTCGCGTTCGGCATCAGCCCGTCCGGCGTGTGGGCGAACAAGAGCGAAGACCCGCGCGGCAGTAACACCCGCGGCGGCAACCAGTCCTACTCCAACGCTTACGCCGATACGCTCGCCTGGATCAAGGAAGGCACGGTCGACTATGTCTGCCCGCAGCTTTACTGGTATATCGGCCAGTCCGCCGCGGATTATTCGGTCCTGACGCAGTGGTGGTCGGACGCGGTCGCGGGCTCGGACGTCACGCTCTATATCGGCGAAGCCGCCTACAAATGCGACGACGCGAGCGCAGGCGACATCTGGAAGGGGTCATCCGAACTGCTCCGGCATCTGCAAGCCTGCGAAAGCCGTTCCGCGGTCGCGGGACACATCTTCTTCCGGTACGGCTCCTTTGATGAAGTCGCCGGTCTGCGAACCGCACTGACCGGCTATTACGCCTCCGCCGCGCCGGAACCCGAAACGCCTCCGGAATTCACGCCGAACGCGCAGGATCTCATACAGAGCGCGGGTTATTATCAAACGTTTTTACTGTTTTTACAGTCCATTATCCGATAAGCACCCTTGCGAAAGGAAGTATCAGCATGGTTCCCACTCTGGAAAGCAATCACACCCTGCATTTCAGCCACATTGACAATCACGGCATCTCCCGTCCGTCCGCATTTTTTGAGTTTATGCAGTCGGCGGCCACGCGGCATGCCAACCTGCTGCGTATCGGCGCGGACGATCTCGGCATCCACTGGGTGCTCACCCGCATGAAGCTATACCAGCGCCGCCCCATGCGCATGGGCGAAACCGTACGCCAGCAAACCTGGTGCGCCGGCGCCAGGGGCGCGAGCTGGTGCCGCGGCTTCCGCTTCTTTTCCGGAGAAGATGAAGTTGCGGTCGCTTACTCGATCTGGGCGATGCTGGACGCCGGGGATCACCGTATCATCCGCCCGAGCTCCCATGAGGCCACTCGGCTTTACGCCATTCATCCGGAAGGCTTCCCTGTGCCGGGCAAACTTGTGTGCGATTCTTTAAAACCCCACCATGTGCATACCGTGCGTTACAGCAGCCTGGATATCAACCGGCATCTCAATAACGCCAGAATCGTTGACCTCATCTCGGACGGCCTGGATCTTGACCACGAGGAGGGTCGCTTCATCTCCGAAATCCAGGTCAATTATACCGCTGAGTGCGTCTGCGGCGAACAGATTGAACTGTCCGCCGGCGTAATGAACGACGGCGCGCACGCTGTTTTCGGCCGCACGGCCGATGCGGTCAAATTCGAGGCGGCGGTGCATCTGACCGCCTACTGATACACGGCAATCCGGAGAAAGGGATGTGTCATCATGATTTCAAAGCTGGCTCAAACAATTTTGTCGGATATCCTGCGCCACTGCTCGCCGCAGAAGGTCATTCTGTATGGCGAAAAGCGCACACTGTCCACCAGTGAAATCAAATCGCTTGATTTTTGCATCATCCTGCCCGAGGTGGACAAGCCCTCGCTTCTGCATGAGCTGTACCTGACCATCGATTCGCCCGTGCCGTTCAACCTGCTCCTGTATTCCTGCGACGAGTGGGAAGAGCTGACCGAGGACTTCTCCAGCTACGCTTCCGCAATCCAGAAGAAAGGGACGGTGCTATATGAGCAGAAGCCGTAGAGGCGGCGGCGACAGCATGTTCTACTACAAATGGCTGGACAAAGCGCTCTCCGACCTGCAGGCTGCCCGTATTCTGCTGACCTGGGGCGGCGACCCGCCGATGACCGCTTTCCACTGCCAGCAGGCCATCGAAAAAGCGCTGAAGGGCTATTTGCTGTTTAAAACCGGACGGCATTTCGACGGCCATAACCTGACCTATCTCTGCCGTCAGGCCGTGCAGGTCGACCGGTCGTTTGCCGAATATCTGGACGAAAGCGCCGCGCTCAACAACCTGTATATTGAAACGCGGTACCCCACCGACTTGCCCTTTGAGTTGACCGAGCGTCAGGTGCAGCGGCTGATGAACATGGCGGAAACCATGTTCTCCGCCATTCGCGCCGAGCTGTACGCCAGCGGCCGTCCGCATAAAATCAGCGCTTCGGCCGGCTCTTCCGCACCAAACGTACAATAGGAGGAAACCCATATGACCGTGACCGGACGCTTCGCGCCCTCCCCCAGCGGGCGCATGCATCTGGGCAATGTTTTCTGCGCGCTGCTTGCCTGGCTGTCTGTCCGTTCCCAGGGCGGGCGTATGGTGCTGCGCATCGAGGATCTCGACCCCGCGCGCTGCCGCCCGGAATATGCCGCCCAGCTTGAAGATGACCTGCGCTGGCTCGGCCTTACCTGGGATGAGGGCGGCGCCGCGGGGGGCTCTTCCTATTTTCAGTCCACCCGCAGTTCTGTATATGCCGCCGCATTTGAAACGCTGCGCGCGCAGGGACTGGCCTATCCCTGCTTCTGCACCCGCGCCGAGCTGCACGCCGCCAGCGCGCCGCACCTTTCGGACGGACGGACTGTCTATGCCGGAACCTGCCGGGATCTATCCGCGGACGAGGTGAGACGGCGCAGCCTGAACCGTACCCCGGCCTGGCGTCTGCGCGTACCGGATGAGGACATCGGCTTTCGGGACGGTCTGCAGGGCTTCTACTCGGAAAACCTCGCGCGTTCCACCGGAGATTTTATCCTGCGCCGGTCGGACGGGGTGTATGCCTATCAGCTCGCCGTCGTTGTGGACGATGCCGCGCAGGGCGTGACCGAGGTGCTGCGCGGACGCGATCTGCTGGACTCCACCCCGCGCCAGCTTTATCTGTACCGTCAGCTCGGCCTGACGCCGCCCGGCTTTTCCCACATTCCGCTGCTGCTTGCTCCGGACGGCCGCCGCCTGTCCAAACGAGACCGCGACCTTGATCTGGGTGCACTGCGCGCGCGCTGCCCTTCTCCCGAACCGCTTCTTGGTCATTTGGCACATTTCGCCGGTCTGCTTCCATATCCCGCTCCGGTTACCGCAAATTCGCTGATTCCGAGATTTTCCGTCGATTTGTTACCGAACGTCGATGTTCTGATGGGCGAAAGAATTTACCGTGCTTTGGCCGATTCCGCGCATCTTTAAAGGAAAATAGTTGAAGTTCGGGATTCCAGGTTACACGGCCATTCACGGGTGCACCCTTTAATTTCCTAAAGAAAAACTTAATTAATTTATGATTTTTTAAGGTATTTTGCATGGTAAGGCGTCAATCCGTGCGGAAATTGTCGATATCTATGGTTGAGTTACACAAAAATGTAAAACTTCTGATTGAAGCGTATACTTTTCCTGAATCACATGATACAATGGTAACAACACATGTCAGAAAGCGTCGACCATTCTCGACGCTTTCTGCAATTCTTCTCCGTGTACCATGGTGATATGCTATGTCCGAACAACAACATCAAATGAATAATAAGGATATCCCTACCACCTCCCCCATGCCAATTCCTGTTTTTGGGGACGGCGGCGATACGGGATGTCTGCTGCATGACAAACGCTGCCGCATCCTGCTTCGGCAGACGCGCACCATTATTGCCGAGTGGAACATTGCGAGCGGGCACATCTATTTATCTCCGGACGCACAGCAGTTTTCTTTTGCGGCCGGCCTTGGGGATGAGCCTGTAGGCCGGTTGTTCCTTGAATGCGACGTACACCCCGAGGATTGGCCGCGCGTCGCCGAGGTTTACGGCACGCTGCTGGGACATGACGCCGACATGACGCTGCGCCTCCGGCGTACGGACGGCCATTATCTTTGGTACCGTGTCATGCGCTCGAACCTGTTCAGCCCCGCGGGCGCGCTCTCCGGCATTCTTATCACGATTAACAACGTGCATGAAGCGGTTGCTGCGCAGCGCGTGCTGGCCTACCGCGCGGAATACGATCCGCTGACCGGGTACAGCAATTTCTCCTTCTTCAAAAAAACCGCGGCCAATCTGCTGCTTTCTTCGAGCAAAGCTCGCTATGGGCTGCTTTATTGTGACGTAAAGAATTTCAAATACGTCAACGATATCTACGGCTATAACATCGGCGACCATGTTCTGCAGTTCCTCGCGGATTCATTCGCCTCGGACTGTGACAAGGAGGAGAGCTTTGCACGCGTCTCCGCGGACAACTTTGTCGCTCTGCTAAAATGTGAAGGGCGTGAGACGCTGGTTGAGCGTTTTTACGCGCTGGAGCACCGCCTCTCGGAATTCAGCGAGCTGAAAAGCCAGAAATTCCGGCTGGAGCTGGTTTGCGGCGTGTACTGCGTGGCGTGTGGCGGCGATGAGCTCGGTATCGAAGACATGATCGACCGCGCGAACATGGCGCAAAAGACCATCAAAGCCCTTGGCGGCAGCCGCATCGTCTTTTATTCCGAGGAAATGCGGCAGCGTGTAATCCGCGAAAAATCCATGGAAGCCGACATGGAATATGCCCTCTCAGCGCATGAGTTTGTGATCTATCTACAGGCGCAGGTGGATATTCAAAACGGCTGCCATGTGGTCGGCGCGGAGGCACTGGTCCGCTGGAACCGACCAGAGGACGGTCTGACAACGCCGAACGACTTTATTCCCCTTTTTGAAAAAAACGGCTTTATCGTCGAGCTTGACCGCTATGTTTTTGAGGCGGTGTGCGCGTACCTCGCGGCACGGCGGGACGCCGGCCTGTCGCTGTTCAAGGTTGCGGTCAATGTATCGCGGCTCAGCCTGTTCCAATCCGATTTTGTCGAGCGGTACACCCACATTCGCCGGAGCTACGGCCTGCCGGACGGCCTGCTGGAGCTGGAGTGCACTGAGACGGTCATGGTCGAAAACATTGCGAAAATCGGCCGCGTATCGGCGGCGCTGCGGGAAAACGGTTTCCTCGTCGGCATGGACGATTTCGGCTCGGGGTACTCCTCGCTCAACGTTCTCAAAGACCTTTTCGTCGACGTTCTCAAACTCGATATGGCTTTTTTCCAGAACGGCCTGACCGCACAGCGTGACCGCGCCATCGTCTCAAGCATCATTGCAATGGCAAAGACGCTTGGCATGCGCGTGGTAGCGGAGGGCGTGGAAGCTTTTGAAATGGTGTCTTTCCTGCACCAGATCGGCTGTGACATGGTACAGGGCTATGTATTCTCCCGTCCGGTACCCATCGACGACTTCCAGCCTGAAATCACCTTCCGGCCTTTCCCCTTCGAAAAGTAAATATAAAAAGCGCACCCTAAAGGGTGCGCTTTTTATATTTACCCGCGTGCCGTTTATTCCGGAGAATCGTCGGCAGCGCCGGATGTCAGCAGGCTTTCGGGGTCAATATGCTTGCCGTCGCGGAAGGCCTCGACATGCAGATGCGGCTCCTGTGCGCTTTCCGCCAGGTTGGTGTTGTCCACCACGCCGATCACGTCTCCGGCCTTAACAGCCTGTCCCTTTTTGACCTTGACCTTTTCTCCCAGGCCCATATACAGCGTCTCCAGGCCATCCGCATGCTTCAGCCTGACGCACGGCCCGTTGAGCGCGTCGGTATAGACGTCTTCCACGGTGCCGTCCGTTATCGCGTAGACCCGGTCGCCCAGCTTGGCGGCGTAGTCCGTACCCATGTGGGTTCGCCAGTCGCCGAAGGTGGCCTGATAGACCAGTTCTTCGTCGGAATACGGCACGCTTACCGCGCCTGACACCGGACGCACGAAGACAGGCGCGCTCGGCTGTGTGACCGTCGGAGCGGCGGCCGTATCCGCCTGTTCCGTTGTGGAGGACGGCTGCCCGGCCTGCGGCTGCGGTTCGGTCTCGCTTTCGGCGTTATCCTCCGCCCCGCTTTCCGATGAACCCTCTACCGGAATATTGTCCTCGTTGCCCGCTGCGGGCGCAATATCGCTTGGCATCACGGTCGGCTCATAGACCGCCGTGTCAATCCTTTCCGCCGCAGGGGACTTCGGCGTGAAGAACAATACATAACCCGAGATTCCGATTGCGGCGACGCAAAGGAACAGGATTATGTAAAATCCCTTGTCCTCAAAGAAGTCCGCCGCCGGATTTCTTGTTGATTTTCGCATAATTTGCACCTCCGAAGTTAGTATTGCCGCGGCTCCGGAAGCCTATACCGGGAATTTCAAATTTTTGTTATTTTTGCACCGGTGAAATAATGCGTCAGAATATCCTGATAGCTGCTGCCGTGCTCCGCCATATACTTGGCGCCGTACTGTGACAGGCCGACGCCGTGCCCGTAGCCCACCGTGTGAAAGGTGATGTTGTCCTCCGTTGTCGTGAGCGTAAAGTTTGTGGAGTTCAGTGCAAACAGCTCGCGCACCGCCGTGCCCTCGACACGCACGCCGCCGAGCGTCACCGTCTTCACGCCGCCGGCATTCGAACGCACGGAGGCCTTGAACCAGGTAGAGGGCGCGCCCGATACGTCGGCGGTCGGGAAGGTCTTCTTGACCTTTTCCCGGAATTCCGCAGCCTCTACCGTCACCTCGGCGTTATATTTGGGGCAGGCGTCACCGCCCGGGCTTACGACCGACTGCAAATAGGAGATATTGCTGCCCCAAACGTCGCCCGCGGACTCGGTCTTTGGGCCGGATGCGGCGGAAAACACCGCCACGATGGGCTTATCGTTCACAGTGAGAATCTCCCCGGCCGTATCCTTAACCGCCTGCTCAATCGCATTTTCGTAGGTGTCCGCCTTGCCGCCCCAGCGCGCCGCGGCCGAGGCCGTCAGATCCATATAGGCGGTGCAGTGGTGGTAGTCGTCGCACACATCCGCGCCCTTGTGTTCGGCCGGCGGATTGCCCGACTCCATTTTATAGACCGCGTAGGTGCGTGCGGCGACCGCCTGGGCGCGCAGCGCGTCGGGTGGGAAGGTTGGCGAGATTTCCGCCGCGACCACGCCCGCGACATAGGTCTCCAGCGGCATCGTGCGCACCTCCCCGTCTACCAGAACGCGGATGCTGCTCTGGTCAGTGACGGTGGTTTTTTCGCCCTGCGCCGGACTGCCGGACTCCGCCGTCCCGCTCTGCGTGTCCGCGCCGCTTTGATCCGCTTCCTTGGGCAGATTTGTTTCTGCAGTCACAGGCAGACTATCCTGCGAAATCTGCGCGTCTATGCCGTCGTAATAGCGATTATAGACCAGCGGGAGTGCATAGACGATTGTCAGCAGTACCAGCCCGAGTGAAAGCAATTTCTTCATTTTTTCTTCCTCCTGCGGCCTACGGCCGGAAATTTTTATACAATTCACAAATTGACAGATATGCAAGATAGGAGTAAAATAAATTCATTATCGGTTTTACACCGACTTTTTAATCTCTGAAGGAGTAATGAAGCATGCAGGAAATCATGAAGCACATGGATCCGAAGCTCATAGACAACCTATGCGGCCACTTCCGGGAAAATTCCCAGGTGGATCCTGAGCTGTTCGGCCGTTACGGTATTAAGCGCGGCCTGCGCAATGCGGACGGCACCGGCGTGCTCGCGGGTGTGACCCGTGTCAGCAACGTGCACGGCTATATTGTCAACGAGGGCGAACGCGAACCGATCGAAGGCCGCCTGACCTATCGCGGCATTAACCTGTACGATCTTCTGGACGGGTTTGAACGCGAAAACCGTTTCGGCTTCAGCGAGGTCGGCTACCTGCTGATGTGCGGCGCGCTGCCCAGTCCGGCGGAGCTTGAGGCGTTTGAAACCGCCATTGCGGATTCCCGCAACCTGCCCGACAATTTCACCGAGGACGTGCTAATGCGCGCGCCCAGCCGCGACATCATGAACAAGCTCGCGAGCGCTACGCTCTCGCTCTATTCTTACGACCCCAACCCGGACGACACCACAATTGAGAACGTCATGCGCCAGGGCATTGGGCTCATCTCCCGCTTCCCGATCATCATCTCGCACGCCTATCAGGTCAAGCGCCGCTATTTTGATAACGCAAGCATGCACCTGCACCTGCCGGACAAGAATCTGTCCACAGCGGAAAACATTCTTACGCTCATCCGTCCGGACGGCCAGTACACCATGCAGGAGGCGTACCTGCTCGACCGCTGCCTGGTGATCCATGCCGAGCACGGCGGCGGCAACAACTCGGCGTTTGCCGCGCGCGTTTCGTCCTCCTCCGGTACCGACACCTATTCCGCGATTGCCGCGGCGGTCGGCGCGCTCAAGGGTCCGCGCCACGGCGGCGCAAACCTCAAGGTCATGAACATGTTTGACGATATTCAGGCGCATGTCAAAGACTGGGAGGACGAAGACGAGGTGTATCAGTACCTGCTCAAAATCCTGCGCCGCGAGGCGGCCGACCGCTCCGGCCTGATCTACGGCATGGGCCACGCGGTTTACACCCTGAGCGATCCGCGCGCCGTCGCGCTCAAGGAAGGCGCGCGTCCCCTTGCGCAGGAGAACGGCTACGTCCGCGAGTTCAATCTGGTCGAGCTCGTTGAAAAGCTCACTCCCCGCGCGTTTGCGGAAATCCGGGGCGAGGGCGTGAAAACCATCTGCGCCAACGTCGACCTGTATTCCGGTCTGGTATATACCATGCTCGGCATCCCGCGCGAAATGTTCACCCCGCTGTTTGCCACGGCGCGCATTGTGGGCTGGATGGCGCACCGCATGGAGGAGCTCGTCCTCGGCGGCAAAATTATTCGTCCGGCTTATAAGCCGATGCGTCACAAGCCCAAGCAGTATGTCCCGCTGATCGAACGTACATAAAGCGCTTTTGTTCCCCCGTACCCTGGCGGTGCGGGGGCTTTCTTTTTTTACTTGACGGAACATACGTTTGATGTTATTATTATATTCAAACATCCGTTCTAACTGCAAGGAGGTATTTGCATGACTTTACAACAGATGGCGCAGGAATACCGCGTCAATGGCGCGCTGATTGAGTTGCGCATCATCCAGCTGCGCTGCAGGCTGCAGAACACCCGTCAGCTGGAGCTGCGCCGCAGGCTGAAAAAGCGCATCGGCACGCTCTACGGGATGCTGGGCGAAAGCCGCCGTGCCGCTTACGACATGCAGCACTATTACGACCAGAGGGAAAGCCATGGCGCTGTCGGACGCTGCTCTTGAGCGCGAGGCGCTGCTGCGCTATGAGGCGTCCGCCGCAGGCGACAATTCGGCCTGGCGCGCCGCCTTCCGGACAGCCTTTTTCCGGGCAATGCAGGACGAACTGACCGCACGCCAGCACGAAGCGCTTTGCCTGCATTATCTGGAGGGACTGTCCCAGCGGCAGATTGCCGTGCGCTGGGGGGTGTCGCCCTCCGCGGTATGCCGCCATTTGCAACGTGCAAAGACCCGGCTGCGCCGTTTGCTCGCCTATAATCTCGCGTGCCAGCCGCTGCCGTTCGACGGTTGACGCAAAAAAGGCCCGCTTCGTCTTCAGACGAAGCGGGCCTTTGTCCTGCAGAATTAAATTTTTACCGCGCCGCTCATTCCTCCAGCTGGGAGGTGCAGTGCGGGCAGCGGGTCGCCGCGATGTCGATTTCACTGCGGCAGTAGGGGCAGACCTTGGTCGTGGGGGCAGCGGGCGCCGCCTCCGTCTTGCGGCGGCCAAGCGTCGCCAGACGGTTCATGCCCTTCACCAGCAGGAAGACCAGAAACGCCATAATCAAAAAATTGATGACCGCCGTAATAAACGCGCCGTAACGGATGGTCGCGCCGAACGCATCCACTGCGAGATCACTGAAATTCTTTCCGGTGAACAGGCCGAGAACCGGAGAAATGATGTCGTCAGTCAGCGACTTGACAATCGCCTGAAACGCCGCGCCGATGATGACGCCGACGGCCAGATCCATCACGTTGCCGCGCAGGGCGAAATCCCTGAACTCCTGTAAGAACTTTTTCATAGTTTCCCCTCCATCGCCCGCCGGGCGGCTGATTTGTTTTCCGGAGCATTCTTTTGCATCGCGGCGGGTCGCCGCAGTGCAGCGCCCCCTGTCTGCCCCCTATTATAGCATAGCTATGAACAAAATGGGAACCAAAAAGTTCCGGCAGTCGACAATTTTCGGAGGAGGGGCGGAATCCCGCGCGCTATGTACCGGCAAAACATTTTTTTGCCCCGTAGCGCATACAGTATTGCCATGTACCGCGCCTTGGAAATGCAGGCGCGTGCGCGCCGGCGCTTTCCGGTATGCCCCGGCAGCGCTGCAACCGTCACACAGCAATACGGACACGGAGGAAAACACATGAAAATCGCAGTCACCTATGACAACGGCCAAGTGTTTCAGCATTTTGGAAGCACCGAACAGTTTAAAATTTACGAAGTGCAGAATGACCTGGCGGACGCGAGCCATATTGTGCCGGTCAACGGCAGCAGGCACGGCGCGCTCGCAGGCTTTCTGCGTGCACATGGGGTGGATACCCTGATCTGCGGCGGCATCGGCGGCGGTGCAAGAGCCGCGCTGCGCGACGCGGGCATCACGTTCTATCCGGGCGCGTCGGGCGAGGCGGATGCGCAGGTTGACGCACTGCTTGCAGGTACGCTGCAATGCGATCCGGATACCCTGTGCACACACCATCAGAGAACGGGCACGGCGCGGCGCGGTAGCGCGCACAGCCATGCGGGCCGCCCAAGCTGCAGGCGCTGAACCACCATAGGGGACGTGCAGATGCGTCCCTCCGTCTTGACAGACTTCTGCAAATGCGATAAAAATTTGCAATGCAAGGGCGTTCAATCTAACGCCCTTGCCTTATGTTTGTGGCGGGTCGTATTGTCCCAAACCAAAACGGTACTTGACAACAGGAACCTTTGTTCGTATTATAGAAACCACGCTTTGTCCGGTAACTCGTATCTATTTTATGAAGGAGGAACAGCCATTGTTCACAGAACGCCGTCTTACAACGCTTCCATCGCCGATTACAGCGCTGGCCGATGTGCCGCAGCTTTCAGCGGAGGAGCTGAAACAATATTTTGACGGCAACGCCGAGGCTCTGCGGCTTTCGGTCAACGGCCTGGCGGATGACGCCGCGGCGCTGGACGCGAAGGTCGAGGGGATCGTCGCGCAGACCTACGGCGGCACGATCCACGAGAGCATGCTCGATCAGCCGCTCGCCGAAAAGCTGAACGCCAAGGCCGATCAGTCCGCACTTGCGGCAGAGACAGCCGCACGGGAACAGGATAACGCCGCGCTGCTCACCCAGGTTGCGTCCTGCGCGGTGGTGCAGATCGGCACCTACACGGGCGACGGCACGACAAACCGCGTCATCGATCTCGGGTATCAGCCCAAGGCCGTGCTGCTGACCGGCGTTTCCGGCGCCACAACCTATGTCAGCAACGGCAACTACTATTGCTACGGCGGTATCGCACTGCCAAACAAACCCCAGTACATCGCAAACGATCCCACAAAAATTGGGTTGTCAGTTGTTGAAAACGGTTTTCAGGTCACTTACGTTTCCAGCCAGTACCTGTACACCAATTCAAACAACATTCCCTATTTTTACATCATATTCCGTTAATCGTGGAACCGCCGGTTTATCCACAGGCTGTGGACAGGCCGGCGGTTTTGCATAGCCGGATACAGGGGTGCAGAGAATAGCGTTGTCTCATGTATTGCGGAATTGTAAATCTTTTCTGAAGTGCTTGACAGCCAATATTATTCTGCATATAATATTGGCAAGAAGACAAAGAAAGGGATGAGACGTTTGGCGGCTTTCGGCTTTGGCGCATCACTGCTTGACGCCCTGGTGCTGTCGGTCGTCTCACAGACCGGCAGCGAGGGCGCCTACGGGTACAAGATCACGCAGGACCTGCGGCAGGTCATTGAGATTTCCGAAACCTCGCTGTACCCCGTTCTTCGCCGGCTGCTGAAGGATGGTTACCTGACGGCTTACAGCCGGGAGTGCGCCGGCCGCAACCGGCGGTATTATCGCCTGACCCCGCTCGGCGGCACACAGCTGACCAAGTACCGGATTGACTGGCGGGATTACCGCGACCGGATACAAACTGTACTTTTCGGAGGGGTGGACAATGAATAAAGCCGAATTTCTCTCCGCACTGTGGCGGGCGCTTTCCGGGCTGCCGCCCGAGGAGCGGCAAAACGCCATGCAGTATTATGAAGACTATCTTGCGGATGCGGGGCCGGAGCATGAGACCGAGGCCATTGCCGGGCTTGGTTCGCCCGAAGCGGTCGCGCAGGCCATCTTGAACGATTACCGCGACCTTGCGCCGCATGGAGCAAAGTCGTCGGGCGGGGGCGAGCCTCCCCGGCAAAGCCGTCCGGTCCGGCGGGGTATCAGCCCGTGGCTGCTGCTGGCGATTGTGCTGCTCGCTATCCCGCTTGGCGTGCCGCTGCTCGCTGCGGGGCTTAGCCTGCTTGGCGCGCTGGTTGCCGTACTGCTGTGCATTCTGCTTTTCCCCATTATCCTCGGAGCGGTGGCGATCGGCATGGTTTGGGGCGGCATCGCCGCGCTGTTCCACACGCCGGCCTCCGGCCTGCTCATGGTCGGCGCAGGGCTTGTGCTGCTGGCGCTCGCCGGGCTGTTGGCGCTGCTGTTTCTCAAGCTGTGCATGTTGTTTTTGCCACCCCTTGCGCGCGGGTGCGTAAACCTGTGCCGAAAACCGTTTGAGCGAAGGAGGGATCGCCCGTGAAAAGCGCTGTAAGGTTCTGCTGCATTATGCTGGTAATCGGCCTGATCCTTTCCGGTATCGGCAAGGCACTCGGCGGCGAAGCGCCGCTCCGGCGCAATCTTTGGCGGAACGGCTGGCATTTCGTCTACCGTTTTACGCCGCCATTCGCCCGGGACGACCTGCCCGTTCTCGTGCCGGAATCGGCCGCTGCGAATACGGTGGACACGGTCTGTTTGGCGGAGTATGATATGAAAAAGGAGTGTTTTATATGAATGGAAAAAAGTTATACCGCAGCATCTATGACCGCAAGGTATGCGGCGTATGCGGAGGTCTGGCCGAGTACTTTGGTCTGGACGCGACTGTCATCCGTCTGGTCTGGGCGATCCTGACAGTGATCGGCTGGGGCACGGGGCTGCTGGTTTACCTGGTTGCCGCGCTTGTCATTCCGGAAGAGGCGCCGCAGTAAACCGCGCAAACGCCGGGAGGGCATGTCCTTCCCGGCGTTTCTATGCGTTGACACGCTGTGTCTTTTATGCTATACTGAATAGGACAATTTTATGGGGCATGAGGTTCGCCCCGGAGGATCGCCTCCGAACCGCCTTTTGGGCTGATGACTTCTGCAAATTTTATGGTTTGCAGGATAGTTGTCAGCTTTTTTGTTATCCTAAAACACGTTGAAAGGGGTTTTAAACCTATGCTTACCAGCCTCGCGCTCCTCTTCCTGCTCGGCCTTGCCCTGGGCGGCCTGTGCACACGCATCCATCTGCCCCCGCTGCTCGGTATGATTGCGGCCGGGCTGATCCTTGGCCCGTATGTCTTCGACGCAATCGACCAAACTGTCCTGAATATCTCCACGCCGCTGCGCCAGTTTGCGCTCGTCGTCATCCTGCTGCGCGCCGGACTTGCGCTCGATCTGGCCGCGCTGCGGCGTGTCGGACGACCCGCCGTGCTGCTCTGCTTCGTGCCGGCCTCGTTTGAAATTCTGGGCTGCATCGTACTTGCCCCGCCGCTGCTCGGCGTAACGTATATTGAGGCTGCCATACTCGGCTCGGTGCTTGCAGCGGTCTCGCCCGCCGTGGTGGTGCCCCGCATGCTTGCCCTGATGGAACGCGGCGCAGGCACGGAGCACTCCATCCCGCAGATGATCATGGCGGGCTCGTCCGTGGACGACGTCTTCGTCATCGTCATGCTGACTGTGACCACCGGCATCGCTGCGGGCGGCAGTTTCTCCCCGCTTACCCTGCTGCAGGTGCCGGTGTCCATCGTGCTCGGCCTGATCGCGGGCTTGATCGTTGGCGTTCTGTTTGCAAAATTCTTCCGCCTGCTGCATGTGCGCGACTCGGCGAAGGTGCTGGTGCTGCTTTCCATCAGCTTCCTGCTGCTCGCTGCCGAGACAGCGCTGAAGGCTGTTCACGTGCCGTTTTCCGGCATGCTGGCCATCATGACGATGGGACTTGCCGTTTTGCGCACCCGCCCGGAACTCGCGGACCGGCTGTCCGCCAAAATGTCGCGCCTGTGGGTCGCGGCCGAGGTCGTGCTGTTCACACTGGTGGGCGCGGCGGTGGATCCGCGCTATGCGATCGCGTCCGGCCTCGCCGCCATTGCGCTGATCTTCGGCGCGCTGCTGTTCCGCATGGCCGGCGTGGGCGCTTCGGTCACAGGCACGCCGCTGACCCGGCGGGAAAGGCTCTTCACCGCCATCGCCTACACGCCCAAGGCGACCGTACAGGCGGCGGTCGGCGGCGTGCCGCTCGCAATGGGTCTGGCCTGCGGCAACCTTGCGCTCACACTCGCCGTGCTCTCCATCCTGCTGACCGCGCCGCTCGGCGCGTTCGCAATCGACCATACCGCGCCGCGCCTGCTTGCCTCACGCCCCAAAACATGATATGATAAAAGCACCAAATTAGAATATGCAGGAGGAACCCACCATGAGTGAGGAAATGCGGCCACAGGCACCCGAAGAGCAGTCTCCCGCGGAACCCGAAACGGAAGCTTTGCAGACTGTTCCCGAAACCCCGGCTTCCCAGATTGAAACAAGCGAACCCGAAGCGCAGGAGGCGCCCGCGGAGCCCAAGATTCTGGGCATGCCGGCTCTGATGTTCCGCTGCCTCGCCATTGGCTTTGCCGTGGGTCTGATCCTCACCGGCCTGCTCCGCTTATCCGGCAGCTATCTCCCGGTCATCCTTTGTACTGGCGTCGGCTGGCTGGTCGGCCGCGAACTCCAGAAACGACAGAACAAGAGCTGATCGTTCCATAAACTGCAAAAGCCACCTCGTAACGAGGTGGCTTTTTGATTATGCCGCGGTTTCCTGCGTTCCGTCGTCCCCGGCATCGCTGTCCGGGGAGACGTCGTTATAAATGTAATCCTGCAGCTGTTTCGCAGCCTTTTCCAGGTCAAACTTGATGTACTCGCCCGAGGAGCCGCTGTATTCCCAGTCGCCGTCGGCGGGGATGCGGGTGTGTTCAATCGCCGGCTTGCCGCCCTTGATTTCACCGAGCAGCAAGGGCAGTATTTCCGTGGGACTGAGCGAAGTGGTGACATGGGGCAGCATGTCTGTCATCAGGCCGATCAGCTCAGTCGTGCCCATGTCCTTCACTTGATCAAACATGGCCTGCAGCACAACGGACTGGCGCTCAACGCGTCCCCAGTCGTCCCCGGTGCCGCCCTTGCGGATACGGGCATAGCACATTGCCTGCACGCCGTTTAAATGCTGGTACCCGGCCTCCGCAATCGGCGTACGCTCATCCACAGGCACGCCCTTTTCCTTCTGGTACGCCTTGATGAACTTGTTGGCCTCCACCCGTTCCTTCTCGGACACATCGACATAGATGCCGCCGATTCTGTCAATAAGCTCCTTCATCTGCCCGAAATCCACGGCGATATACTCCGTGATATCCATACCGAAGTTCTGGTTGATCGTACGGATTGCCAACTCCGGCCCGCCGTAGGCATAGGCATGGCACAGCTTGTCCCGGTTTTCCTCGATCGGCACCAGACTGTCGCGCATCAGCGAGATCAGCTTGAGCTTGTGCCGCGTGTTGTCCACCGTCAGAATCATCATGCTGTCCGAGCGCGTGCCGATATCTACGTCGCGCGTATCCACGCCGAACAGCGCGATGTTGGTGATCGAGCTGTCCGGCGTCACATTCTGCGCCAGATCCGCTCCCGCGAGCCCGTCATCGTACTGGTAGGAAAGCGAGAAAAACAGCCGGTAGGCGTACAGGCCGGCGCAGATCAGCAATGTCAGCACGATGGCCATGAGCAGCCAGCGGCGCAGGATGCGTAAAAATCGCTTCATCGCTTCCCAACCCTTCCTGCCCGGTTTTGCGGGCGGTCAGGCGCGGTTTGCAACGTGCTCGGCGGTCAGCTCATAGACGCGCAGGCTGTTTGTCGTATGCGCCTCGCCAACCGGCATGCCCGCGGTGATGGTCACAAGGTCGCCCTCCTCACAGGCGCAGACGGCGCAGGCAGCCTTTGCGGACTGCTCATACAGCATGGTCTCGTTTGCGGGACGGCTGACCAGGACCGGATAGACGCCCCAGGACATGGTCAGGCTCTGGAAGGTTTTCTCATTCGGCGTCGCGCCGATGATCAGATGCTCCGGCCGGAAGCTCGCAACCGCGCGGGCGGTTGCGCCGGACTCGGTAAAGGCCACAATGCACTTGGCGCTCAGGTCGTGGGAGGTGGTACAGGTTGCGTGCGCAATCGCGTTGGTCACGCGGTCGCCGCTCATCTCAAGCTCCTTAAACTCAGGGCGCGTGTTGCGGCGGCGGTTATAATGGATGCTGGCTTCGGCCTTCTTCGCAATGTTGCTCATCGTGGCGACGGTCTCAACCGGATACTTGCCCACCGAAGTCTCGCCGGACAGCATGATGGCGGAAGTGCCGTCATAAACCGCGTTGGCGACGTCGGAAACCTCCGCGCGGGTCGGGCGCGGGTTCTTGGCCATGCTCTCCAGCATCTGGGTCGCGGTGACGACGCGCTTGCCGTGCGCGATGCAGGTCTTAATAAGATCCTTCTGAATCTGCGGGAGCTCCTCAAACGGCACTTCGACGCCCAGATCGCCGCGGGCGACCATGATGCCGTCCACCTCGGGCAGAATCTCAAGGATGTTGCGCACGCCCTCCATATTTTCGATCTTGGCGATGATCTGCACGTCCTCGCAGCCGTGCTCGGCAAGGATTGCCTTCAAGTCGCGCATATCTTGGGCGGAGCGGCAGAACGAAGCCGCGATAAAGTCGATGCCCTGACCGAGGCCGAAGACAATGTCGTCGTGATCGCTCTGGCTGATATACGGCATGTTGAGCGTGATGCCGGGCACATTGACCGACTTGCGGTTCGACAGCGGGCCGTTGTTGAGCGCGCGGCACACGATATCGGTGCCGTCCCTGATTTCCAGCACCTCAAAGCCGACCAGGCCGTCGTCGATCAGGATATGGGTGCCGGCCTGCACGTCGTTCGGCAGCCCCTGATAGGTAATGGAGACGATGGTTTCATCGCCCACAATGTCGCGCGTGGTCAGGATGAACTCCTGCCCCTCGCGAATTTCGATGCGGCCATCTTTGTAGGTTTTCGTGCGAATCTCCGGGCCGCGGGTATCCAGCATGATGCCGCAGGCACAGCCAAGCTCGCCGCGTACGCGTTTGACCAGATCCATGCGGGATTTATGTTCTTCATGGCTGCCGTGGCTGAAATTCATTCGCGCGACGTTCATGCCGGCGCATATCATTTCCCGGAGCACATTGTCCTGATCCGTCGCGGGGCCCAGTGTACAGATAATCTTTGTTCTGCGCATCATATAATAACCTCACCTTTTGCATACATTCTCATTCTTTTTTTACATCATCAAAACGTTATTAGTTTAACACTTTTGCCTCCCATTTGCAATCGATTCCATCCACGTTCACGCATTTGCAGAAATGTTTTTATTTATTATACAAAAATGTGCATCCGACCCCGCCGCAAATAATGCGTTTTTCACCACGGCGCACACAACCTGCCGCAATCACCCTTGTAATCGTTTCCGGCAGAGGATATAATAAATTTGTTCACAGCTTGATTTTCCCCAGACGATCTACAAAGAATAAAAGGATGGAACGAAATATGACAAAGCAGCCGGTTCTGGTTGTGATGGCGGCCGGCATGGGCTCACGCTACGGCGGCCTCAAGCAAATTGATCCCGTCGGCCCAAACGGCCAGATCATCATGGATTACTCGCTCTACGACGCTTATCGCGCGGGCTTCCGGCGCGTGGTGTTTATCATACGCCCGGAGCTGCGGGAGAGCTTTGAAGAAGCCATTGGCCGCCGCGCCGCGGAAACGATGGAGGTCTCCTACGTCTACCAGACCGTCGACCGCCTGCCCGAGGGCAGCCCGGCGCCTGCGGGGCGCCAAAAGCCGCTCGGCACCGGCCACGCCGTATGGTGCGCGCGCGAAGCGGTCGGCGGCGCGCCCTTTGCAGTCATCAATGCCGATGATTTTTACGGCGCGGAAGCGTTCGCGGCGCTGTATGACTTTCTGAAGGATGCGCGCGACGATGAAACCTACCGCTACTGCATGGTCGGCTACCGTCTGGAAAATACCCTCACCGAAAACGGCACGGTGTCGCGCGGGGTGTGCCGGACCGATGCGGCCGGGAACCTGACCTCGATCATCGAGCGCACAGCCATACGCCGCGAACCGGACGGCGTGATCCGCTGCGAAGGGGGCGAGCTTCCCGAGGGTACGCCCGTTTCGCTCAACGTCTGGGGCTTTACGCCCTCGTTTTTGGAGGAGCTGACAGGAATGCTGCGCCGCTTCGTTGCGAAAGAGCTTCCCTTAAACCCGGAAAAGGCCGAGCTGTACCTGCCCTTTGCAGTGGATGAACTCATCCGTGCGGGCAAAGCGACCGCCCGCGTGCTGACCACGCCGGCGCGTTGGTTCGGCGTGACCTATCGCGAGGATAAGCCGGCCGTGCAGCAGGCCATTGCGGCGCTGACCGGACAGGGCATCTATCCCGCCGTATTCTGAACAGAAAGAAGGCATTTGAAATGACCGATTTTTCCGCACTGTTCGAGCAGCTGCTTAACGCAGCCGAGGAAGATATGCGCAAGGACTTCACCACGCGGCGCGACACTCTGGTTGAGGGGCGCTGGATCGCGCTCGACGCCTCCTTTGACCTGGAAGGCGAGCGGAAGCCGTTTGGCCTGATCCCGACCGGGGTGAAAACCCACTGCCACGAGCGCTGCCTGTTCATTCCCATGCAAGAACTGACCGGGGAGGGCCTTGAGGAAGCGCTGGACTACATCACCCGCGTGCATGACAATCTGGTAGAGGCGGATCAACTGCATGAGTTCTCTCTGTTTTCGCTCGTGCTGGTAACCGACCATTTTGACCACAGCCTGCACAAGCGTGTCAAAAAATATGCGCACGACGTGCGCCATCAGGCGCCTGCCCGGGGCTGGTCGAGCGTGCGCGTCGCGGTGGTTGATCTGTCGGCGGGCACAATTCTGACGAACAAGCTTGGCGACACGCTGGGCGACCGCCTCAGGCCGACGGTAAAAAGGCTCGGCTGAGGATACGGCGCCGTTTTGGCTGCGTGCCGGCCATCAGGCGTCACAGTGCGTTTTCCGGGGTATAAACCATATTTTTTCCCCTTTTTTCTCGCAATAACCCTTGTCAGACGTATTTATTTATGATATGATGCTATGTACGCAAGGTTTGTCTGCAAGACCGAACCGTATGATTTGTAAAGTATTTTCTTGATTTTTGGAGGTCGTAAATTTATGGGAACGCTCAAGTTCGCCCTGTCGGTCATCGAGGTGCTCGCGTGCCTCTTCCTGATTGTTACCATTCTGCTGCAGCACGGCAAGTCCCAGGGACTGGGCACCATTGCCGGAGGCATGGATACCTTTTTCAGCAACAATAAATCCCGCGGCATGGACGCCATTCTGTCCAAAATCACCACAGTCATCGCATTCCTGTTTGTGGCGCTGGCGATCGTGCTCAACCTGATCCCGAACGCCGGCTGAAGCCGCTATGCTGTTGCAATATGTGCTGCTGGGCCTGTTTGGCCTGTGCGCGGTGGTTTCGTTTGTCCTGCGCGTGCGCATGGCGTCGCTTGAGGGCGCGCTCCAGCGCGGTGAAAAGGACGACGACGAAACGCGTGCCGCCGCCGCGCGGTATTACCGTCTGGCTGTCATTTTTGCCATCGCTTCCGCGGCTTTTCTGCTGTTGTGCGGCGCGATCGGTGCGGCCGATGCGCGATAGACACGCGTTTGCTTTGGCCGCCTTTGAGAAACTGTGATAAAACCTCCGTCCACAATGCTGTGGACGGAGGTTTTTTGTTCACATATTCGGAAAGGGCTGCCGCGCGCAGCCGCTTACCCCTGCTCCCCGTCTTCATGAAAGCAGATGGCGTCTCTGGTCTTTTTGGCGCGGTACAGCGCCTGGTCGGTATTCCGGAGCAGCCGCCCGGAATACATCTGCTCCACCCGGAATGCAATGCCAAAGCTGGCAGTCAGCAGGTTGCAGACATCGTTCATCTCGCATTGCCTCAGGTCGCTCTGAATACCTTTGCAGATCTCCATGATCTGCTCCGCTGTTTTATTTTGAAAAATAATGCAAAACTCGTCGCCGCCGAAACGAAAGGGAACCGCGTCGGCACGAGCTGCATCGGCACAGTGTTTTCTTAAAATGCGGCCGAATTCCTCAAGGCATTGGTCTCCTTTGGCATGCCCCAGCGTATCGTTAATCTGTTTGAAATTATCAAGGTCAATCATGGCAAAAGCATAGGCCGTATCCGATGTGTCCGTATCCATATGCTGAAACGCGTTTTGCAGAGCGGTTCGGTTATACACTTCAGTCAGCTCGTCGGTCAGCAGCTTTTTCTGACGTTCGATCTCTTTTTTGATGCTGGCGGAGTTTTTCTGCTTTTCAAAGCGAATGATACTGATGCTGGCGATATAAAACGCGCATAAAGCGCAAGTGGAAACAATGAAATCCCCCAATGTAACGAAGCTTGCCAGCGGATAAAACTTATCCGGATCCCATTCGACAAACAGTTCGGACAGGACTTTCGCTATAATGCTGGCCCCTGAGGTTATGGTCGTCAGCGTATAATTGCCGTATACCACCGTCACCATCATCGGTAGGGCAAAAATCAGATAAAGTGAATGAAAAATACTGTGGACGGAAAAAAATACAAAACAAATGCCCACAAACAACAGGGAAATAATATACGCCCTGGCGAGCTGTGCCAGCCTGAGAGAATACATTGCCCATGTGCCGACAACGATGAGACAGAAGTTGCAAAAAAGCGGCGCAACAATATATTTCAGGACGTAGATGGGCAGAGGAATTGCAATATACCCCATAACGTACCACGCCGTTCCAAG
The DNA here is from genome assembly GCA_050255995.1 of Intestinibacillus sp. Classification (GTDB taxonomy): domain Bacteria; phylum Bacillota; class Clostridia; order Oscillospirales; family Butyricicoccaceae; genus Intestinibacillus. The sequence goes on along the minus strand of JBFWIM010000001.1, from coordinate 16,578 downwards.
GACGATCTCGACCAGAAACCCGAACAGTACAAGCACGATAAAGGTCTTATAATGCAGCTTCAGCCAGTTGTTATCGATCCGTCTGTATTCATTTTGAATTTCATCGATAATTGAATTCCCACTAATTTCGTTCACGTTTTCCCTCAGCATCAGGCAATATTGTCAGCTTATTGTTTTATTATACTACGCCGTCATAAGCAAATCTACATTTTGAAGATATTTTATGCAATTACATCAGCCGGATTCCTGCCCCTGTACAGCAAACAAAACCGGCGCCTCGCATGCCGGCCGGATTGGCTCGCATCCCGCAAAATCCTGGCCGTTTCACAGCACGGATTTTGCGGTAATCTGTTCCACACCGCTTCTACGCCCAAGTCAACCATGCCTGTCCCCTGATAACAAGAAGTCGCTATTTCAGGGGAACCTCCGCTCACCGTAACCGCCATTGCCCCCGTGTGGAAACAAAAATTTGCATGGAAAAAACCCGCCGGAGGTTTTGCTCCGGCGGGTTGCGTGGCACCCTTGAGCGGATTCGAACCGCTGACCTACCGCTTAGGAGGCGGTCGCTCTATCCATCTGAGCTACAAGGGCAAATATCAAATTTTCATGCCAAATCCGGCTGGGGACGCTCCGGCGCCTGTCTGAAAGAGGGAACACTCTGTCCGGCTGAGAGCCGCTTTTCCATGCCGCATCCGGCCTCGATTGCCTGTCGCACAGGCATTTGCATGAGGGCAATCTTCCATTATCATACCGGAAAATCCTTCTGCTGTCAACCGGTTTCACATATTGTCACTCTGCCTTGTAAGCTGGATTAAATCAGGATAGTTTGTACAAAATAGCAATAAAGTTATTTTACTTATCAGGCTGGTATGCTATGATATAATTGTTAAGGAATTGGTTTGAAGGACATAGATACAAACAAGCGACTAAGAAATGGGAGTGAGAAAACGTTGAAAATGCATATCACAGAAACCGTCCTGCGCGACGCGAACCAGTCTCTGATGGCCACGCGTCTGCCGCTGAGCGACTTTAAGGATGTGCTCGACCTGATGGACAAGGCGGGATACTATTCCGTTGAGTGCTGGGGCGGTGCAACCTTTGATTCCTGCCTGCGGTATCTGGGCGAAGACCCGTGGGAGCGTCTGCGAACCATTAAGTCCCACATGAAAAACACCAAGCTGCAAATGCTTCTGCGCGGCCAGAACCTTCTCGGCTATCACCACTATTCCGACGACACCGTGCGCCGTTTTGTGCGTAAGTCCATCGAAAACGGCATGGACATCATCCGGATTTTTGATGCGCTCAACGACCTGCGCAACATCCGCACCGCCGTTGACGAATGCCTCAAGGCCGGCGGCCACGCGCAGGGCGCAATCTGCTATACTCTCAGCCCGATCCACAATCTCGAAATGTATGTCGGCCTGGGCAGGGAAATCGAGGCGATGGGCTGCAACAGTCTGGTCATCAAGGACATGGCCGGCATCATGAGCCCCAAGGAATGCTTTGATCTGGTAACCGCCCTGAAGCAGGCGATCAAGCTTCCGGTTTTCGTTCATACCCACGCGACCACCGGCCTCGGCGCAATGACCTATCTCAAGGCTGCCGAAGCAGGTGCGGCCGGCATCGACTGCGCGATCTCCTGCTTTGCGGGCGGCACCAGCCAGCCGGCCACCGAATCTCTGACCTATACCCTCACCCAGATGGGGTACGACTGCGGCGTCGACACGGACGCGCTGAAAAAAGTCAACGACTTCTTTGTTCCCGTGCGGGACAAGTTCATTGCCGAAGGCACGCTCGACCCCTATGTCCTGGGCACCAAGGCCGACGCTCTGGTTTATCAGATCCCGGGCGGCATGCTGTCCAACCTCGTGGCGCAGCTCAAGGCGCAGAACGCGGTGGACCGCCTCGACGAGGTGCTCGCGGAAACGCCGCGCGTGCGAAAGGATCTTGGCTATCCGCCGCTCGTCACGCCGCTTTCCCAGATGGTCGGCGTGCAGGCGACCGTCAACGTGCTGGTTGGCGAGCGTTACAAGAACATCGGCAAGGAAATCAAGGCGTATATCCGCGGCGAATACGGCAAGGCCCCCGGCCCGATCGACCCCGCGCTCGCCGAAAAGGTGCTCGGCGACGAGCAGCCCCTCCAGGGCCGTTTTGCGGATACTCTCGCTCCGGAGTTCGCCGACGCGCAGAAGCACCTGGGCGACCGGGCGCATTCCGAAGAGGATGTGCTCTCTTATATTGCCTTCCCGCAGCAGGCGGAGCAGTATTTCGCAAAACGCGACCGCGAAAAACCGCTCAAGGTCACCTACAGCATCAAGGAGGTCAAGTAAGCCATGGGTATCACAAGTTTAACCGCCCCCGAAGCGCTGCTGATCGCGCTTTCCGGCTTTGTGGTGGTCTTTATCATGCTGGGCGTCCTCAGCCTGATGATTGTCGCGATTTCCAAAATTGTCGGCTCTCTGTCCGGCAATAAGGCGCCGGTTGCCGCTGCAGCGCCTGCGCCCGTGGCCGCCGCTCCGCGCCCGGCAGCGCCTGCTCCGGTGCAGCTGACCGGCGTGGACGACCTGACTGCCGCCTGCATTATGGCAATTGTAAGCGATGAGACCGGCATACCGCTGTCCGAGCTCGTCTTCAAGCACATCAAGGCTGTTTAAAGAGGGGGAAATTCAAATGAAATATGTTGTAACGCTGAACGGTAAGCAGTATGAAGTAGAAGTGGAAAAGGGCCAGGCGACCGCGGTTCTCAAGGGTGACGCGCCTGTTGCCGCCCCCGCGCCCGCCGCGGCGGCGCCTGCCGCGGCTCCTGCCCCCGCGCCGGTTGCCGGCACCCCCGCGGGCGGCGAACCCATCGTCTCCCCGATGCCCGGTACCATACTGCAGGTCAAGTGCTCCGCCGGACAGGCGGTCAAGCGCGGCGACGTGCTGTTTATCCTGGAAGCCATGAAGATGGAAAACGAAATTTTTGCGCCGCACGACGGCACGGTATCTTCGGTTGCGGTTTCTCAGGGCGCGACGGTAGAGACCGGCTCTGTGCTGTGCACGCTATAAAAGGAGGAGAAAATCATGCAATTCTCCTTCATAGCGGTCATGGAAAAGCTCCTGGGCGAGTCCGGCTTTGCCGCGCTGATCCAGGATCCCCGCAGCCTCGTTATGATCATTGTCGCCTGTGTGCTCCTATACCTCGGCATTGTCAAGAAGTTCGAGCCTCTGCTGCTCGTGCCGATTGCTTTCGGCGTTCTGATGGCGAACTTCCCGCTGACCGGCATTCTGAACGAGGGAACCGGCCTGTTCTGGTTCTTCTACCAGGGTGTTGAAAAGGCGATTTATCCGTCCATCATCTTCCTTGGCATCGGCGCGATGACCGACTTCGGTCCGCTGATCGCGCGCCCGTCTTCCCTGCTTCTGGGTGCGGCGGCGCAGCTCGGTATTTTCTCCGCCTTTCTGCTCGCGCTGGCGCTCGGCTTTGAACCCGCGGTTGCAGCCGCCATCGGCGTCATCGGCGGCGCGGACGGCCCGACCTCCATTCTGGTCGCCTCCCGTCTGGCAATCAGCTACCTGCCCGCCATCGCCATCGCGGCGTACTCTTACATGGCGCTCATCCCGCTGATCCAGCCGCCGATTATGCGCCTACTGACCACGCAGAAGGAGCGCGAGGTCAAGATGGAGCAGCTCCGTCCGGTTTCCAAGACCGAGAAGATCGTCTTCCCGATCGCGGTTGCCATCATCGTCATCCTGCTCATTCCGGACACCGCCCCGCTGATCGGCACGCTGATGCTGGGCAACCTGTTCCGCGAGTGCGGCGTGGTAGACCGCCTATCCGATACCGCGCAGAACGCGCTCATCAACATCGTCACAATCTTCCTCGGTCTGTCCGTTGGGTGCAAGGCGCTTGCCTCCACCTTCCTGACCTGGGAAACCATCAAGATCATCATCCTTGGTCTGCTGGCGTTCCTGCTGTCCACAGTCGGCGGCGTGCTGTTCGGCAAGGTGATGTACAAGCTTTCCGGCGGCAAGGTCAACCCGCTGATCGGCTCCGCCGGCGTTTCCGCCGTGCCGATGGCGGCGCGCGTTTCGCAGGTGGAAGGCCAGAAGGCCAACCCGGCGAACTTCCTGCTGATGCACGCCATGGGTCCGAACGTCGCGGGCGTTATCGGCTCCGCGGTCGCCGCGGGCTTCATGCTCAAGGTATTCGGCGCCTGATTGACGCATTGCGTACAAAAAAGCACCTCCGGTTCGGAGGTGCTTTTTTCATGCTCTTGTACTGGTTTACTGTGCGATGCGGGACCATTGTACGCCTTGTCTCGTATCTTTAATCTGCACGCCCATCTCGTTCAGCAGATAGTCGCGGATACGGTCGGCCTCGGCAAAATCCTTCGCCTTTTTGGCAGCCTGCCGCTGCGCGATCAGCTCCTCGATTTTCCCGGCGTCCGGATCTGCCGCGTCCTCGCGCTGCTGCGCGATCCCCATCACGCCGGTCAGCTCCATGAACAGCGCATGCGCCGCAGTCAGGAATGCGCGGGTCGCGTCGGCGTTCTGCGAAATATAGCCGTTGATATCGCGCGTCAGTTCAAAGATGGCGGAGAGCGCGTCCGCCGTATTGAGGTCGTCGTCCATCGCGTCGATGAACTTCTGCTTGTACTGCCCCAGCGCCGAGAGCTTCTCGGTCTCCCCTGCCGTCAGCGCGTCGCCCGTTGCCTTGGTGATGCGGAACTCCAGATTGTTCCGCGCCTCATACAGGCGCTCCAGCGAAGCCTTGTTCATACGCAGCGACTCCTCGGAGTAGTTAAGCGGGGTGCGGTAATGTGCGGACAGCATGAACATGCGGATGGTCTCATAGCCATAAGCCGCCGCCGCCTCGCGCACCATAAAGAAATTGCCCTTGGATTTGGACATTTTCTCGTTGTCGATGGTCAGGAAGCCGTTGTGCACCCAGTAGTTCGCAAAGCTGCAGCCGTTGGCGCACTCCGATTGTGCAATCTCATTCTCGTGGTGCGGGAAGATCAGATCCAGCCCGCCGGAGTGGATATCGATCGTCTTGCCGAGGTACTTGTTGACCATTGCAGAACATTCAATGTGCCAGCCCGGGCGTCCCTTGCCCCAGGGCGCTTCCCAGGACGGCTCGCCCGGCTTCGCGGCCTTCCAGACCGCGAAATCCATCGGTTCCTCCTTCTGCTCGCCCACGCTGATACGCGCACCCGCCTGCAGATCCTCAAGCGGCTGATGGCTGAGCTGCCCGTACTCCGGGAAGGTCTTGGTGCGGAAATACACGTCGCCGCCCGGCGTGGCATAGGCATGGCCGCTGTCAATCAGGTTCCTGACGATGTCGATAATGGCGTCCATGGTCTCGGTCGCGCGCGGGTGCAGTGTGGCGCGGCGGATTCCTAAACCCTCCGCGTCCACAAAGTACTCCTTGATATAGCGGTCGGCGATGACGTCATAGGTCACGCCCTCCTCGTTCGCCTTCGCAATTACCTTGTCGTCAATGTCGGTGAAGTTCTGAACAAACGTGACCTTGTAGCCGCGGTACTCAAAATAACGGCGCAGCAGATCAAACACGATGAACGGGCGGGCGTTGCCGATATGAAAAAAGTTATAGACTGTCGGCCCACAGGAGTACATCTTAACCTCCCCCGGCGTAATCGGTACAAACTCGTCCTTCTGGCGGGTCATTGTGTTGAATAACTTCATGCGTAAGCTCCTTTTATTGTTTTAGTGCGATCCATTACACTCATTTTGCGCCGAAACGGCCCGGTCTATCAACCCGCTGCGGATCCGGCAGCGGTAAACAAAAGCCGCCTGCCGGGGAAAGCCCGGGAGGCGGCAAAAGTCGCGTTTCCACTCCGATTTGTAACTCGTCGGCGCCTTAACGCGGCGCGGGACGCGGAGCGTTGCCCCCGATGCTCGCGGGCGCACTTCTTCGCACGCCCTGCCGCAGAGCCCTTTCAGCCGGAGGGGCGCCTCTCTTTTGCGGGGACGGAACGCGGATACTCTTCCCGGTCGTTGCATACTTCCATATCACAGTACCGTCAGTATAGCGCAGTTCGGGGGCTGTTGTCAAGCCGACATGCCCCCGGCGGCAGATTCTCCCGCAAAATGCCGCATTTCCTATCCGCACAGCGCATTCATGCCTTTGGCTTGCCCGCGCCTTCCTTGACGATATCCCAGTTTTTGACCATGTAGTCAAAGCCCGAATACAGCGTGACGAGCGTCATAAGCGTTGCAATCCCCAAATACATCGGCGCCGGCGCCGCCTGCTCCACGTCCGGAATCGCTTCCATTGCCGCGGCGATCAGCATGGCGAACATCAGGATGATACCCGCGATCTGCACCACGGTCTTGACCTTGCCTGTCCACGCGGCGGCCAGCACACGGCCCTTGGCGGCCGCCACATTGCGCAGCGAGGTGATGATGAACTCACGCGCCAGGATGATGAACACCATCCATGCCGGGAAAACACCCTTTTCGATGAAAATCAGCAGCGCGGCGGTGACCAGCAGCTTGTCCGCGAGCGGATCGACGAACTTGCCGAAATCCGTGACCTGATTGTACTTCCGGGCGACATAGCCGTCCAGAAAGTCGGTGAACGACGCGATGCAGAACAGCGCGAGCGCGGCGGTCAGCCCACCCGTCGAGCTCTGCATGGCAAAATACACGAAAAACGGGATCATCGCGATGCGAACCATCGTAATCTGATTGGCAGTTGTCATGTCGTCATCCCTCCACACGGACGCCGGCAAGGTCGGCGCCCAGACTGTCGTCAATGCGTACCTTTACAAATGCTCCGGGCGGAACCGGTTCCTCCGAATCGAAAAACACCTTGCCGTCGACCTCGACCGAATCGGCGTAGGAGCGGCCGAAATACAGCTGCTCGTCCTCGTCGAAGCCCTCGCACAGCACGGTCAGCGTTTCGTGCATACGCGAGAGGTTATAGTCGTCGATGACGTTTGACTGCAGCTCCTCAATAATCAGGCGGCGGCGCTCCTTGGTCTCCGCGTCGATCTGATCCGGCAGTTCGGCGGCTTCGGTGCCCTCTTCGGACGAATATTCAAACACGCCGGCGCGCTCAATCTGCACGTCCTGCAAAAACGCGCACAGCTCGGCGAATTCCTCCTCGGTCTCGCCCGGCAGGCCGACGATGAGGCTCGTGCGCAGCACGAGGCCGGGGATATGCGCGCGCAGCGTGCCGATGAGCCGGGTAAACGCCTCGCGCCCGCCCGGACGGTGCATTGCCCGCAGGATACGCGGGGCAACATGCTGGAGCGGAATGTCGAGATATTTGACGATTTTGTCTTCGGATGCGATCACGTCGATCATCTCGTCTGTGATCTGGTCCGGGTAAAGATAATGCAGGCGGATCCAGGTGAAGTCCAGCTTGCAAAGCTCTCGCAGCAGCGCGGGCAGGCGGCGCTCGCCGTACAGATCCGTGCCATACTTTGTGATGTCTTGCGCAATGACGATGAGTTCCTTCACGCCCGCGCCCGCGAGCGCCTTCGCCTCGGAAAGCAGCGCGTCGAAATCGCGGCTGCGGTAGGGGCCGCGCAGCCTGGGGATGATGCAGTAGGCGCAACGGTTGGAGCAGCCCTCGGCAATCTTGAAATAGGCGGTGTAAGATGGCGTCAGCCGGTTGCGGCTGCCCTCAAGCGCGGCGGTCGCCGCGTCCTTGAAATAGGCCGCCCGGCGTCCCGCGAGCACCTCGCGCACCGCGTCGGCGATGTTTTCGTAGCTGCCGGTGCCGAGCACCGCGTCCACCTCGGGCAGCTCGCGGGTAATCTCGTCGCGGTAGCGCTCGGCCAGACAGCCGGTCACAATCAGCCCGCGCAGCGCGCCGCCGTTCTTGTATCCGGCGGTCTCCAGGATGGTCTCAATAGCCTCCTGCTTGGCGGCTTCAATGAAACCGCAGGTGTTGACGATCGCGACCTCAGCCTCGGCCACGTCGGGCACGATTTCGCAGCCCTGCTCCCGCAGCAGCGCCAGCATATGCTCGCTGTCTACCAGATTCTTCGAGCAGCCGAGCGATATCAGTCCGATTTTTGTACTCACAAACATTCTCCTTATACTAATTTGCCGCGGAAACGGCCGCAGGGACGGCGCCGCCGTCCCTTTCGTCGTTCTCTATTGGATCAGCGCGCCAAAGGCCGTGCCCTCTACGACCAGAAGGGCCGCGTGGACGAGCAGCGCGCCGGACTGGATCGCCCAGCCCCGGCTGTCTCCCTCCCGGATAAAACTACGCCCGACAAATGTGGACGCCACAATGCAGGCCACATGGAAGTATTTCAGCCCGTGCTCAACCTGCGGAAAGCCAAACAGCACGACTGGCGCGGCAAGCGCCGCGAGCAGCAGACCGTACCTGCGTAAAAACTCCATCCGTACCTCCGTCCAGCGTGCTCAGGAATCTTCGTCGCCGCCCTCCGCGCCATAGGCCCGGAGCGCCGCGCGGATGTCGTCCCAGCGGTAGCCGCGCCGCTGCAGCGCGGCGACAGCCTTGTCGACCTCACGCCGGTCGGACAGGTCGCCGTGCAGGCGCTTATCGAGCAGCGCGGTCATTTGCGCAAGATCGGGCGAAAACTGCTCCAGCGCTTCCTCCGCCGCATCGCGGCCGACCCCACGCCGCCGCAGCTCCTGCCGGATGCGGTTTTCACCGTAGCCACGCCGTTCATAGACGCGCGTCACGCTCGCGGCAAACGCCTCGTCGTTCAGCAGACCGTGCGCTTCCAGCCAGGCGACCGCATAATCCGCCGCATCCTCCGCAAAGCCCCTGGCAAGCAGCTTGTCCCGCAGCTGTTTTTGACTCAGCGCCCGGCAGGCGAGCTGCTTTGCTGCGGCGTCGAGCGCCTTTTGGCAGGCTGCCTCATAATCCTGCGCATCCATACCGCCGCCTTCGTCCGCCGCGCGGTGCGCGGCAGGGCGCTTATTCCACATCGTCAAAATCGTCCGCGTCGATGGAGACCGCCTTGGCCGAAGAGGCCGGCGCGGCCTTGGCGACGGGCACTGCCGCCGGAGTACCTGCGGGCTTCGCAGCCTTCATCGTGCTGCGCTGTTCCGCCTGCTCCGTCTGGATGGCTTCGAGAATCTCAAGGTGGAGCTTTTCCCCGATCTCCGGATGATCCTTAAAGTACTGCTTGGCCGCGTCGCGCCCCTGTCCGAGCCGCGTTTCGCCCATGGAGAACCACGCGCCGGACTTCTGGACCAGACTGTATTTCACGCCGAGATCGACCAGCTCGCCGGTGAAGGAAATGCCCTCGCCGTACATAATGTCGAATTCGGCCTCCTTAAACGGCGGCGCAACCTTGTTTTTGACCACTTTGCAGCGCGTATGGCTGCCGATCAGCTCGGTACCGTTTTTGAGGTGCTCCGTGCGGCGCACGTCGATGCGCACAGAGGCGTAGAACTTGAGCGCGCGGCCGCCCGTCGTAACTTCGGGGTTGCCGTATACCACGCCGACCTTTTCACGCAGCTGGTTGATAAAAATGACGACGCACTGGGACTTTGCGATGGAGCCGGCGAGTTTGCGCAGCGCCTGGCTCATCAGGCGGGCGTGCAGGCCGACGAAGGAGTCGCCCATCTCGCCCTCGATTTCGGCGCGCGGCACGAGCGCCGCGACCGAGTCGACGACGACAATATCGACCGCGCCGGAGCGCACGAGCGCTTCCGCAATCTCAAGCCCCTGCTCGCCGGTATCCGGCTGCGAGACCAGCAAACTGTCGATATCCACGCCGAGCGCCCGGGCATAGATCGGGTCGAGCGCGTGCTCCGCGTCGATGAATGCGGCTTCGCCGCCCAGCCTTTGCGCCTGCGCGACCGCGTGCAGCGCCACCGTGGTCTTACCGGAGGATTCCGGCCCGTAAATCTCCACGATACGGCCGCGCGGCAGGCCGCCGATGCCAAGCGCAGTGTCCAGGCCGATGGATCCGGTCGGGATATGGTCCACGTGCATCCCGGCGTTCTCGCCAAGCCGCATGACGGCGCCCTTACCAAAATTCTTTTCAATCTGCCCCAGCACCGCCTCCAGCGCCTTTTTCTTATCGGTAGCCGGCACAACCGGCTCAATGTGCTTTTTGGTTGCCATGCGTGTTCCTCCCTGTCGCGGCTGTTTTGTGTGCAGCCTTATTGTCCCGCAAGGGCATATGCGCCTAAAGCTTGTCTTTCGCCTTCGGCCTGTCCTCACCAAGTGCTCATATAATACCACACGCCGGCGGGAATTGCAACATATGTTCGAATATTTTTTATAAAGGCGGAATGCATACCGTCACTCCATCGGCTCGTGCCCCTCCGGTTCGTCCGGGCGGACGCCCGTGACAATGCGCAGCACGCCCGAAAGATCCTCCTGAATGTCGATGGCGCGCCAGCCGTGCTCCTCCAGAATACCCGCAACCTGACTGTACTGCCGGTATCCGCACTCAAAGAGCGCCATGCCGCCCGGCAGCAGGGCGTCCTTCCAGCGGGCGGCGATGCTGCGGTAGAAGTCCAGGCCGTCGTCCCCGCCGAAGAGCGCGAGCACCGGTTCATAATCGCGTACGTCGCGGTCCAGCCCGCACATTTCCTCGGCCGTGATATACGGCGGGTTGCACACAAGCAAATGAAAATGCCCGAGCCGCTCGTCCGGCGCGGCGAGCGCATCGCCGCGCAGCGCGATGTGCCGGGAGCTGACGCCGCAGCGGTACGCGTTTTCCCGCGTGACGGCAAGCGCCTCCTCGGACACATCGACCGCCACAACGCGCGCGTCCTCCACATTTTTCAGCAGCGCCACGCCGATGCATCCCGAACCGCAGCACAGGTCGAGCACGCGCGGGTTGACCACCTTCTGCGCCTGGCCGATGGCAAGCTCGCACAGCCGCTCGGTATCCGAGCGCGGAATGAGCACGTCCTTTGTTACCTTGAGGGTCAGGCCGCAGAAGTCCCATTCGCCCAGCAGATAGGCGAGCGGTTCGCCGCGCAGACGGCGGTCCGCCAGCTCCTCGGCGCGCGCGACCGTCGCTTCGGTCAGGTAGATGTGTCCCCAGTTCGCGGTCTGCCGCTTGTCCACCCCGGCAGCCGCGGCGGTCAGCTCGCGCGCCTCCAGCGACGGCATGGGCAGCTCCGCTTCGCGGAACCGCCGCCGCAGGCTCATGTAAAGGTCGTTGATTGTTTCTGTCATATCTCTATCACCCGGCTCTGTAAATCCCCCTGGACGTTTTACCAGTTGTCGCTCCCGTCGTCCGGAATGACGCGGCGCATCGCCTCAATGGCGACCTCAATCATGCTGTCGTCGGGCTCAAACACGGTCAGGCGCTGGAGCTGCAGCCCCGGCCAGCGCAGGATACCGGTGAACGTGTTGTCACGCCGGCCGGCGTAGCGGTTGACCTCGTAGGACAGGCCGACGACGAACGGCAGCAGCAACAGATGCAGCAGCGCGCGGATCAGCGGATTGGTCGGCTGGAGGAACGCGAACACAATGGAGGATACCACCGTCGCGATGATGATGACGACGAACAGAAAGCTCGTGCCGCAGCGCGGATGAAACCGCCCCTGCGCGCGCACATTTTCGACCGTCAGCGCGTCCCCCGCCTCATAGCAGAAAATCGTCTTGTGTTCCGCGCCGTGGTACTCAAAAGTACGGCGGATATCCTTCATGTGCGATACCGCCCACATAAAGCCCAGAAAAACGACCACGCGCACCGCGCCCTCTACCAGATTGCGCGCGAGCGAGTGGACATCCTCCGGCAGGAAACCCGCGAGAAAGGTGGGCAGCAGGATAAACAGCAGCACGGGCAGCGCGATGCCGACCGCCGTGGCAAAGCCCATGACCAGTTTTTCCAGCTTCTGCGACCCGAGGTGCTTTTCCAGCCATTTCTCAAACTTGGAGGGCTCTCCGACCTCCTCGCCGTCCTCAAAAAACTGCGCGGAGTAGTTAATGGCCTCCATGCCGTCCTTGAGCGCCATAAACAGGTTGACCGCGCCGCGCACGACCGGCCAGCCGTAAATACTGCTTTTTTCCGTCAGCGGCGGCGTATCCTTGTCGCGGATCACCAGCTCGCCGTTCGCCTTGCGCACAACGGTGCTGGAAGCGCGGGGGCCCTTCATGACGATGCCTTCAATGATCGCCTGCCCGCCGATGGTGGTTTTCTTTGCGGAGCACGCCTGCGCCCCATCCTGATGGTTCATTCTTCCGTCTCCTCCGTAGGTTCCGTGATGCCCTCGACGCCCATGGCGGTATGCGCTTCCAGCGCGGGCAGTATGATGTATACGGCGGTTCCTTCGCCGGCCCGGCTGCGGATCTCAAGAGAACCGCCGTGCAGCGTCACGATTTCGTCCGTGACGGCCAGCCCGATGCCACTGCCGCGCTGCTTGGAACTGCCTTTATAGAACTTTTCTTTGACGAACGGCAGCTCCGCCTCCGGGATGCCCACGCCCCAGTCACGCACGCAGGCGACGATGTTGCCGCCCTCGCGCAGCAGGCTGACCTCGATGCGTCCGCCGGATTTGCCGTATTTTGCGGCGTTGTCCAGAATATTCAGGAACACCTGCTTGATGCGGTGCCGGTCGCCGCTGATAAAGTAATTGCCTTCCTGCTTCTGATAATGCACGCGGATGCCCGCGTCCTCAAGCAGGTTTTCATACATGTAGAGCGCCTCGTACAGCTCGGTGGAAACGTCGAAGGACTCGACCTCCAGCTTCATGCGTCCGCTCTCCATGCGTGAGAAGTCGAGCAGCTCCTCGACCATCTGGGTCAGGCGGCGGCTCTCTTTCTGGATAATTTCCAGACCCTGCATGGTCTCCTCGGTGTCCTGCGCGCCGCCCGCAATCAGGGTTTCGCTCCAGCCTGCGATGGCGGTCAGCGGCGTGCGCAACTCATGGGATACCGACGAAATGAAGTCGTTTTTCATGTGCTCGGCGCGGCTGATCTCGTCCGACATGTAGTTGATCGTATCGCACAGCTCGCCGATCTCGTCGTCATACGCCTTGTGCAGGCGCATACCGTACCGCCCCGCCGCGATCTCCTTGGCGATGACGTTGATTCTCATGACAGGCTCCAGAATGGATTTGATAAAATAACGGTTGGACAGCACGACCAGTACCAGAAACACCAGGCTCCCCGCGATGGAAATGAGGATGACCAGCGCGATCTGCCGCTCGGCCAGCGCGAGCGAGGTGATGTAGCGCACCGCGCCGACCATATCGCCGTGGCTGGTCGTCAGCGGGGCGCTGACGCTCATCACGCGCTCATCCGTCTGCGGGTCCTCGCCGGTGTACACGCTGATCTGCTTGTCCTCCATGGCGTGCTGCACGTCGCTCGTGCCTGGGATCGAATCGGTCGCGAGGCCGGAGGAGGAGCAGAACACGCGGCCGTACCGGTCGATGAACTGCAGCTCCAGCTTGTCCTTTTCCTTAAAGTCGGCGACATGCTGGTCGGCCATGGAGATAAACTGCTCCTCGCTGTCCGTCCAGTATTTTTTGAACACGCTGGCGGTCTCGCTCGCGCGCGTCACAAGGTTGCCGCGCAGGTTGGAATAATAGTAGCTCGAAATGCCCATCGATACAAAGATGATGACGGCGGCCAAAATGCAGACAACAAAGGAAAGCGAGTTGATCATCCAGCGGCCCTTCAGGCCGCCGGGCGAATGCTGCACATGGGTCTCCTGCGGCGACGCCCCCCGGGCCGCCTGCTTTCTACGGTATTTCATAGGTTACAGTGCCTTTCTCTTCTGCCCTTCTCCGCGGTCAGCCCGCCCACATATAGCCAAAGCCCCGCACGGTGACAATATACTGCGGATTCGCCGGATCGTCCTCAATTTTGATGCGCAGACGGCGGATGTTGACGTCCACAATCTTGAGCTCGCCGACATAATGGTGCCCCCAGACCATTTCCAGCAGGTCGTCCCGCGACAGCGCCTTGCCGATATTCTGCATGAAGGTTCTGAGCAGGCCGTATTCGATTTGGGTCAGATCGACCTTGGCGCCGTTTTTATAAACCTCGCGGGAGCGCAGGCTGAGCTTGAACGGGCCGGACTTGATCACGTCCTCCTCCGCGAACGAGCTGCCGGAAACGCGCCGGAACAGCGCGTCCACACGCGCGATCAGCTCCACGACGGAAAACGGCTTGGTCACATAGTCGTCCGCACCGGTCATGAGCCCCGTGACCTTATCAGCCTCCTGCACGCGCGCGGTCAGCATAATGACGCCCGCGCCGTAGCCCTTTGCGCGCATTCTGCGGCAGACCTCGTATCCGTCGATGCCGGGCAGCATGACGTCCAGAATGGCGACCTGAATGTCCGGATGCTGTTCAAACTTTTCCAGCGCTTCCTCGCCGGTGCCAGCCTCAATGATTTCGTAGCCTGCGCGCCGCAGGTTGATCACCACAAAGCTTCTGATATTTTCCTCGTCCTCAAGAACCAAAATTTTTCGTTTCATCACGCTTTCAAAGCTCCTTTTCCCAACAGGCCGGATACCTGCCGTATTATCTTCCCCAGCTCTGCGAAATGATGGAGAACCGCTGCTTAATCTCATCCTGTCCCAGCGCAAGCGCGTTGCCTGTGGCCTCCTGGGGGATGAGCGCCGTATAAACGGCCGTTTCGGTCTCGCGCAGCGGCATCATGCCCTCGCCTTCCGCAAGCATGTTGCGGATATCGCTCGTAATATAGTAGATGTGCAGCAGCGGAATGCTGCGCCCATCGGGCTGGTACTGTTCAAACGTCGTCACGCTCATGCCATTTGTCGCGGTGTTGCGCGTGACCGACACGGTATTGTGCCACGCCTCCGGTATGGTAAACGTCCACTCCTCCACCTGGCTGTAATAGGTGGAGCGCACCATTTGCGGCCGCTCCCCGCCGTAGGCATACCAGTCGAGGAAATACTGCGTATCCGGCTCTTCGGCCGACGCGCCCGCGGTCGGAACCGCACGCGGGATTTCGATGATGCGGTCGCTGTTGATGTCGGTCGCGTAGACCGAAACCGGCCGGAAGGTGCTGATCGGCGCGCCCCCGCGGTTTTCCATCGCGATGTTGCGGAAGCCGTTTGTCTCGTCATAGGTGAAAATATCGGTCATCAGGCCGATGCCGCTCTCGTTCTTCTCCTCGGCAAAGATCGCCGGGAGATTGCCTGCGGCATAGCCGCTCGTCACACGCACGAGGCTTCTGGCCTCTGGCGACATCTGTGTCTCGCCGACCATTGGCAGCGCGCCGTCCTTGTAGCGATACACCCGCGCGACCTTGCGCCCGTCCTGCGCGTCCAGCTGGAAGGTGACCAGTTCGGACGCGCCGTCGCCGTCCAGGTCGAACAGGTCATACATGGTGTATTGCGCTTCCAGCACGCTGTAGACCTTGAGCCCTTCAAACGCGCATACGGTCAGCGCCGTGCTGCCCTCTCCGCCGATCTGCCAGGCGATGACAATGCCGCGGCGGCCGTCCGGCGTAACCACCGGATAGTCCACGGACTCGATCGCCGTGCCTGTGCCGCTGATTTGTCCGGTTTTGATATATTTATCGCCGATCTTTTTGTGAACATAGGCCGTAAACTGGCCGACCTTCTTACTGTCCTGAAAGAAGGATACCGCCTCGTCCTCACCGTCGTTATCCAGATCGATCAGCTGAATGGCATTGCGGTTGCTGCCCGATTTGGGTGCGGCAAGCACCACACCGCTCGAATCCATGATGGATTTCAGCTCGGTTTGCAGCGCCACGTAGTTTTTGGACGGCTGCGGCGCGCGCAAAAGATCATCGCCCGATTGAAAAACGCAGCCGCTCAGCAGCAGCATCATGAGCAGCAGCGCACAAAATCTCCCTGTTTTTTTCATAAGTCCTCCCGGGGGCCCGGCGGCGTACGCCCGGCATGATGTTCTCCGGCGCCGCGCGGCCCGCGCCGGCCGCGGCATGCGCTTATCAGTATTGTAACATAATCCGGACGGTTTGAATATAGGAAATAAACCGCAAAGAACAGGAATTTCGGGCTGCAAAAGGGGGCCGTGCATGTCTGCCCGGCCCCCTCCTGCCCCTCACGCCAGATAGGTCGCGAGGATCGCATTCACCTGTTTGCCTTCCGCCTTGCCGCGTACGCGGGGCATCAGCTCCTTCATGATTACGCCCTTGTCCCGCGTGGTCGGAGCCTTCAGCCCGAGCGCCGCCAGCGTCTCTTCGATCGTCCGACGGATCTCCGCTTCGTCCATCTGCGCGGGCAGGAAATCGCCCAGCACGCTAAGCTTTACGCGGCACTCCTCCAGAATTTCCGTGCGGTCTGCGGGTGTGGATTCCAGCGTTTCGCGCGTCTGCTTCGCTTCGCGGGAAACGACCGCAAGCTCCTCTTCCCCGGTCAGGTCGGCGCGTTTGTCAATCGCCGCCGCCTTCAGCGCGGACAAAAGGCCGCTGAGCACGCCCTTGCGCGCGGCGTCCTTCGCCTTCATGGCCGCCATCATCTCCGCGCGAACCGTTTCGATCATTGACATCGTAAATCCCTGCTTTCTTTTATATCCGAAAGGTTTATTTTCCATTTCCATGCTACTACGCGCACGCCAAAATTGCAACCCACAGCCGCACATTGACAAAAGCGCGCGCCGGATGCTATACTAATAGCATTCTCGGGGAATCGCGGGCGTATGCCTCTTCCCCG